>JAIYCD010000235.1 GCA_027488195.1 Acetobacteraceae bacterium
CTTCGTGGTGCCTTCGGCCATGAGCAAGGCCGGCGTGGATGCGATGACGAAGTCGCTCGCGCTCGAATGGGGCCGCTACGGCATCCGGCTGAACGGCATCGCGCCCGGCCTGATCCCGACGGAGGGGATGCTGGCGCGCATCCGCCCGGGTGCCGAGGACCCGGTTGGCAAGGCGGCGGCGCGCAACCCGATGCGCAAGGGCGGCTCGCCGGAGGATATCGGCAATCTCGCGGCCTTTCTGCTCTCGGATGGCGCGGCCTGGATCAGCGGGCAGACGGTGGCGCTGGATGGCGGGAATTGGCTGGCCAATGGCGCCGGCAACTACAATGACTACACCGCCTGGGGCGATGCCGAATGGGCGGAGGCGCGGGCGCGCATCAAGGCGCGGAATGACCAGGACAAGGCGTCGCGCTGAGCCTTTACAGGTAGCGCTCCTTCAGGACGCGCCGCAGCAGCTTGCCCGCCTCGCTGCGCGGCAGTTCCTCCAGGAACTCGACGGCGCGCGGCACCTTGGGGCCGGCCAATTCGCGGCGGCAGAGCGCGATCAACTCCTCCGTCAGCGCCGCATCCCCTTCCCCGCCGCGCGGCACCACCAGGGCACGCGCGCGTTCGCCGAACTCGGCATCCTTCACGCCAATGACGGCCACCTCGTTCACGCGCGGATGCGTCATCAGCACGGCCTCGATCTCGGCAGGATAGACGTTCACGCCGCCCGAAAGGATGAGATCCGCACGGCGGTCGGAGAGGAACAGGAAGCCCTCCGCATCGAGCCAGCCCAAATCATGCAGCGTGGCCCAGCCTTGCTCGTTATAGGCGGCGGCGGTCTTTTCGGGATCATTGTGGTAGGCGAATTTGGGTCCGCCCTCGAACCAGATGCGGCCTGTCTCGCCCACCGGCAGGGCTACGCCTTCCTCGTCAAGGATGTGCACGCGCCCATAGGCCGGCCGGCCCACGCTGCCGGGCCTTTGCAGCCAGGTCTCGCTGTCGATGAAGACGGTGCCGATGCCCTCGCAGCCCGCATAATATTCGCGCAGGATCGGCCCCCACCATTCGATCATGGCGCGCTTCACCGGCACCGGGCATGGCGCCGCCGCATGGATGGCGCAGCGGTGCGAGGAGAGGTCGTATCGCGCTCGCACCGCCGCCGGCAGGGCCAGCATGCGCACGAACATGGTGGGCACCCATTGGCTGTGGGTGATGCGGTATTGCTCGATCATGGCGAGGCAGCGCTCGGCGTCGAATTTGCGCAGGATCACGGCCGTGCCGCCATGATCCATCGCGCGCTGGACGTAGCGGTTGGGGGCCGCGTGGTAGAGCGGCGCGGGCGAGAGATAGACCGTGTTCTCGTCGAAGCCGTAGAAGCCCTTCCACGTCATGTCGAATTCGGGCTTCAGCCGGTCGGCGAAGGCGATCGCGGGGCGGCGGATGCCCTTGGGCAGGCCCGTGGTGCCGGAGGAATAGAGGAATTCCCGCCCGAGCGGCCGCTCGCCGGGGGGCCAGCCGGTCCCCTGCCCGGCCATCAGGCCGGCCAGCGGCGCGAAACCCGCGATGGCGCCGCCCGCGCTGAACCGGTGCGGCACATCCGCGAGATCCAGCGCCGCCACGAGGTCGCCCAGATTGGTCGAGGCCACCAGCAGACGCGCGCCGGAATCGCGCAGCACATGGGCCACCTCATTCGGCCGGAGATGGATGGAGAGCGGCGTGACCATCAGCCCGGCCCGCTTCGCGCCATAGGTGAGCCAGAGAAATTCCGGCCCGTTCTCGAGCAGCAGCGCCACGCCCTCGCCGGGCTGGAGGCCGAGCGCCACCAGCCCATGCGCCACCTGGTTGGCGGCGGCGTCGAGTTGCCCGAAGCTCAGCGCCTCGCCGCTATCCGGGAAGATCGCGCAAAGCTTTTCGGGCCAGCGCGCGGCATTGTGGGCGAGCAGCGGCATCGGCGTTTCCTTGGTCGTTCTTGCCGCAAACTTCCGCGTCCGGACGGGTTGCGTCAATGCGCATCGCATGGTGCGCTGACGCCCGGAAACCGAGGGAGGGATCACATGAACGTCAAAGGTGCCGTCGCGATCGTGACGGGAGGGGCCTCCGGCCTCGGGCTGGCAAGTGCCAGGCGCCTCGCCGCCGCGGGGGCCAAGGTGATGATCGTGGACCTCGCCACCTCGCCGGGTGCGGCCGTGGCTGCGGAGCTGGGTGGCGGCTTCGCGGTAGCCGATGTCGCCGATGAGACGAGCATGACGGCCGCCGTCGCCGCGGCCGAGGCGATGGGTCCGGTGCGTGTGCTGGTGCATTGCGCGGGCCGCGGCGGCGCGCTGCGCATCCTGGAGAAGGACGGCACGCCGGGCAGCCTCGCCCACTACGCCGAGGTCATCCGCGTGAACCTGACCGGCAGCTTCAACGCGCTGCGCCTGGCCGCCGCCGCCATGGCGAAGACCGAGGCCGTGGATGGCGAACGTGGCGTGTGCATCCTGACCGCCTCCATCGCCGGCATCGAGGGGCAGATTGGCCAGATCCCCTATGCCTCCTCCAAGGCGGGCGTTATCGGCATGACGGTGGTGGCGGCGCGCGACCTCGCCAGCAAGGGCATCCGCGTCTGCACCATCGCACCCGGCATCTTCGACACGCCGATGCTCCAGCGCCTGCCGGATGCCATCAAGGCCTCGCTCGCGGCCGGCGTGCCCAACCCGCATCGCCTGGGCAACCCGGATGAATATGCGAAGCTCGCGATGACCATCGTGGAGAACGCCTATCTGAACGGCGAGACCATCCGCCTGGACGGCGCGCTGCGGATGGCGCCGCGCTGATGAAGCTCAAGCCAGAGGAACTCCGCAGCCATCGCTGGTTCGGGGTCGAGACCATGCGCAGCGCGAATCACCGCTCGCGCCTGATGCAGCTCGGCTTCGGCCAGCCGGAATTCCGCGGCAAGCCCATCATCGGCATCATCAACACCTGGTCCGATTTGATGCACTGCCACGGCCATTTCCGCGAGCGGGCGCAGGATGTGAAGCGCGGCGTGTGGCAGGCGGGCGGCGTGCCCATGGAAATCCCGGCCATGGCGCTGCCGGAGGTGTTCCAGAAGCCCTCCACCATGCTCTACCGCA
>JAIYCD010000282.1 GCA_027488195.1 Acetobacteraceae bacterium
GAGCGCGGCCATCACATCCTCGCGGGGCTGGCCCTGGGTGGTGGCGGAGAGCGTGTCGCGCTTCTCCCAAAGGGCTTCGATGCGGGCTTGCAGGGTCATGATATGCGGGCTCCTCCGATGTCGGGCAGAGGCTTCGCAGCGAGGGGGCGGGGTGTCAATCTGGCCCGGGCATGCGGGGTGCAGCTTCCGGGGCCGGGCGCGCTGCTGCTACAAGCCGGGAGCCCTCGCAGGAACCTTGCCATGCCGTCGCATCCCTGGAACGCCCTTCTCGTCGCCGGACTGGCCCTTGGCCTTGCAACGCCGGCCCTCGCCCAGCCTGCGCGCCCCGCGTCAGCCCAGGCGCCAGCTGCACCCCCGCCTGCGGCACCCGCGCCTGCCGCCGCCCCGGCCGCCAGCCCGGCCCAACTGCCCGACCGCACCCAGGCGAATTTCGGAGATTGGCTGATGCGCTGCGAGACGCAGCGCCCGCAGGGCCAGCCCGTGGTGCGGGTCTGCGAAACGGCGATCGCGATGAACGACCAGCGCGGCCAGCCCATCGCGCAGATCGTCCTGGGGCGCCTGGGCCGTACCGATGCCTACCGCATGCTGGTACAGCTCCCGCTCGAATTGCGCGTGGACCAGGCCGCGCGCCTCGTGCTCGACCCCGCCGCCACGCCGCCCGAGGCGATCAACCTGCCCTTCCGCCTCTGCAGCGCCTCGCGCGGGGGCTGCTTCGGCGAGACCGAGGCACTCGCCCCCGTCCTGATCACGCGCATGCGGGGGCGGGGCGATGGCCAGGGCCGTCTCGACTTCCGCGACAGCGCGGGGCGCGACGTGCAGATCCTCTTCAGCTTCCGCGGGTTCGCCCAGGCGATGGATGCACTGGCACGCGAAACCGGCGGCTGACCCTGGTTTGACGCGGGCCGGCGCCATGCCAAGCTGAACCCCAGCTTCCAGGGGTTCCCGACTTGGCCGATGCCGATCTGAACAGCGCCGCCTGGCGCGTGCCGCCGACGCGCTACCTCGCCTCGCGCCCGCCGGAATTCGCGCTGCCCGGCAAGCCCGTCTCGCGCTACGTCACCATGCGCGATGGCTGCCGCCTTGCGGTGGATGTCTGGCTGCCGCAAGGCGCGACCGGGCCGGTCCCCGCCATCCTGATCCACACCCCCTATTACCGGCGCTTTGCCATGCGGCCGTGTGGGCAGGGCGAATCCTGTCCGAATGCGGCGAAGTTCCGCGATGCCTTCGTGCCGCGCGGTTATGCGCTCGTCGTCGTGGACATCCGCGGCACGGGTGCGAGCTTCGGCACGCGCGACAGCTTCCGCTCGCCGCGCGAGCGCGAGGATGCGCGCGAGATCAGCGACTGGATCGTGGCGCAGGACTGGTCGGATGGCCGCATCGGCGCCACGGGCATCTCCTATCCGGGTGCCGCGTCCGACTTCCTCGCCAGCACCGGCCACCCGGCCGTGCGCGCCATCATCCCGCTCTTTGCCGTATGGGACACCTGGGCGGATCACTACTACCCCGGCGGCGTGTTCCTGAACCGGCTCGCGCAGGTCTATGACGAGCTCATGGTCGCGATGGATCATGACCGGCGGGACCTGCTGGGCAAGGTGAGCTACTTCGCCAACCCCGACCTCGCCGGCCCCGCGCCGGTGGATGAGGACCCGGATGGCAGCCAGCTGCGCGCGGCGGTGGCGCAGCATCTCGGCAATTTCCGCATGCCCGATTTCATCACTGACCTCGCCTTCCGCGAGGAGGCGCTGCCCTATGATCCCAACTTCTCCTCCGCGCAGATCAGCCCCTATGCGGTGAGCCACGAGATCCCGAAGGACGTCGCGATCTATGCCGTCTCGGGCTGGCTGGACGGCGTGGGCTACGCCAATTCCGCCATCGCCCGCTACCTGACCATGCAGGGCAATCCCACGCACCTGCTGCTCGGCCCCTGGGATCACGGCGCACGCTGCAACGTCTCGCCCTGGCGGGCGCGGATCGAGCCGGAATTCGCGCTGCTGGGCGAGATGCTGCGCTTCTTCGACGAATACCTGATGGGCCGCGAGACGGGCCTGCGCGACGAGGCGCCGATCCACTACTTCTCCATGCATGGCGAAAGCTGGAACGAAGCCCAGCAATGGCCGCCCATCCCCGAGACCACGCGCCTGCATTTCGCCCCCGCCGCGCTCGGCAGCGCGCCCGGCTGCAATGCCGTGGCCGCGCATCCCAGCGACTTCGCCTGGGGCTCCGGCGGCGGCACGCGCTACGAGCGCATCGCCGCCATCAACGCGCTCGACTACCACACCGACTGGACGGAGCGCGTGGCCAGCCTGCCCGCCTACGACACGGCACCCTTCGAGCGCGACATGGCGCTGAGCGGCCATGTCATCGCCGACCTCATGATCGCCTCCAGCGAGGCCGATGCCTCCATCCTCTGCTACATCTCCGAGATCGAGGCCGATGGCACGGCGCGCTACGTCACCGAAGGCCTGCTGCGCGCCCTGCACCGCGCGGAAGCACCCAACCCGCCCAACTACCAATCCACCTGGCCCTTCCGGACCTTCCACCGCGCCGATGCGAAGCCGCTGACACCCGGTGTGGCGGAGCGCATGCGGGTCCCGCTGCTGCCCACCTCCTGGGTGTTCAAGGCGGGCTCGCGGCTGCGCTTCTCGCTGGCGGGCACCGATGCGCATCACATCAAGCAGATCCCCCACGGCCGCCCGCCCGTACTCAGCCTGAATCTAGGCGCCTCCGCGCTCGACCTCCCCCTCACGCCCTACCAGGAGTGACGCCCATGCGTGCCACCCGCCGCGCCCTGCTGACCTTGCCGCTGGCGACGCCCGCGCTCGCGCAGCTCCCCGGGCGCCCCTTCCGCATGATCCTGCCGCAGCCGCCGGGCTCGGCGAATGACACGGTGGCGCGCGTGATCGCCGAGCCGATGGGCCGCGTGCTGGGCCAGCCGGTGATCATCGAGAACCGGCCCGGCGCGAATGGCATGGTCGCCATCAACCTTCTGAAGCAGCAGGCGCCGGACGGCACGGCCATGCTGCTTTCGGGCGTCTCGCAGCTCTCCTTCAACCCGCATCTCTATCCGAACCTGCCCTATGACCCGGTGCGGGACTTCACCTATGTCGCCCCCGTCACCGACGCGCCCTTCATCCTGATCGCGAGCCGGCGCTCGGGCATCACCAATGTCGCGCAATTGCTGGAACGCGCGCGCGCCGAGCCGGCGCGGCTGACCTATGCGAGTGCCGGCATCGGCAACTCCACGCATCTCTCCGTCGAGATGATCGCCGATCGCGCCAATGTGCGCTTCACCCATGTGCCCTATGCCGGCACCGGCCAGGCGCTCACCAGTGTGATCTCCGGCGAGACGGATTTCATGATCATCGTCCTCGCCGTGGCCTTGGGCCAGGTGCGGGCTGGGGCGGTCTCACCGCTCGCCCTCGTCGCCCCCACGCGCCTGCCCTTCCTGCCCGACCTCGTGACGCAGGCCGAGGCGGGCATCACCGCGCCCCTCATGCCCGGCTGGTTCGGCCTCGTCGGCCCGGCCGGCGTGCCGGAGCCGGTGGTGACGCAGGTCAACGCCGCCGTGCGCGCGGCACTGGCCGATGAGGGCGTGCAGCGGCGCCTCGCCGATGTGGTGCTCGTGCCCATCCCCGGCTCGCCCGCCGACCTGCTCGCCCGCATGCAGCAGGACAGCCGCGTCTGGGGCGAGTTCATCCGCGCGCGCGGCTTGCGGCCGGAATAGGCCGTCTGGACTCGTTGCTGCTTCAGCCTGACAGTTGCGGCATCAACAACGGAAACGCCCGATGAAACTCGCCTTCTCCCCCGCCAGTCCCTACGTCCGGAAATGCATGGCCTCCGCCATTGCACGAGGCATCGACAGCCAGGTCGAGCTCTGGACGGTGCCGACGGTCGATCCCTCGCTGGTGCCGGTGAACCCGCTCTCCAAGGTGCCCTCGCTCGTCACGCCCGAGGGGCAGTGCCTCTATGACAGCCCGGTGATCTGCGAATACCTCGACAGCGTGGGCTCCGCGCCCGGCCTGTTCCCGGCACCCGGCCCCGCCCGCTGGAACGCGCTGCGCCAGCAGGCGCTGGGCGATGGCATCATGGACGCGACGCAGCCGCGCCGCCGCGAAGTGGCGCTGCCGCAGGATGAGGGCCGCATCACCTACATCCAGGGCCAGCAGCTGAAGGTGACCCGCGCCCTGGACGCGCTGGAGGCCGAGGCGGACAGCTTGGGGATGCTGACGACCATCGGCGAGATCACCATTGCATGTGCCTTGGGCTACCTCGATTTCCGCTACGCGCATGAGCCCTGGCGCCCGGGCCATCCGAAGCTGGAGGCCTGGTACGCCAAGGTCGTCGCCCTGCCGCCGATGGCGCGGACCATGCCGCCCGCGGCATGACAATTTCGCGACGGGGGTTCAGCACAGGCCCCCATCGCGCTTAATATGGCGGCGACCACGGAGATTGCCGCCATGTCCGCCACCGACCCGCGCCTCGCGCAGATCGCCGAACTCATCGAATTGAAGGCCGACGGCCAATACGGCCTGGCCGACATCAACCAGCGCCAGCACGCGCTGCAATCCGCTTGGCTCGCCGAGCGCGCCGGCTGCTCGGAGGCGCTGATCGCCGCCGCGCTCCTGCATGACATCGGCCATATGGTCCACAACCTCGGCGAGAACCCGGCCGAGGAGGGCGTGGATGATAAGCATGAGCGCCTGGGCTACGAATTCCTGGCCGGCATGTTCGGCCCCGAAGTGACCGAGCCGGTGCGGCTGCATGTGGCCGCCAAGCGCTATCTCTGCGCGACGGAGGCCGACTACTTCGCCAAGCTCTCCAAGGATTCCGTGCTCAGCCTGAGCCTGCAGGGCGGCCCCATGTCGGCCGAGGACATCGCTGCCTTCGAGGCGGTGCCGGAATACAAGGACGCGGTGCAGCTCCGCCGCTTCGACGAACAGGCCAAGGTGAAGGGGCTGGAGACGCCGCCCGCATCCCACTTCATGCGGTATGTCGAGCGGGTGATCCGCCCGGCCTGAGGGGCGCTATTCCCGCTCGATCCCGGCCATGCGCACCACCTCGGACCAGCGCCGCCGCTCAGCCTCCAGCATGCGATCCATATCCTCCGGTGTGCCGCCGACCGGCTCGGCGCC
>JAIYCD010000153.1 GCA_027488195.1 Acetobacteraceae bacterium
CTGGGCGAGTTCGGCCGCCTGCACCAGCGTGGGCTGCGCGCCGACGATGGTGGCGAAGCGGTTGGTGGCCGGCGAGAAGGTGCGGAAGCGCAGGCCCCGCAGCCCTTCGATGCTGTTGATCGGCTGCTGCGCATAGAGGCCGGCCGGGGGCCAGGGCACCATATACAGCAGGCTCAGGCCCTGGCGGGCCAGCCGCGCCTCGATGAAGGGGCGCTGCAGGTCGGAGAGGCGCTTCGCCTCGGCCAGGTTGCTGACCAGCTGCGGGATGCTGTCGGCGTCGAAGAAGACGTCCTCGTTCGAATAGGCGGCAAGCAGGATCTCACCCATCTGCACCTGGCCGCGCTGCACGCCGTTCTTGATCTGCGGCATGGGCAGGAGGCTGGCGTTGGTATGCAGCTGCACCTGCAGCCGCCCGCCGGAGACGGTCTGGATCTCCTCCACGAAGCCGCGGATGTTGCGGGTGTGGAAGTTCCCGTCCGGATAGGGGGTGGCCATCTGCCAGCGGGCGGGCGCGCCTTGCGCGGCGGCGCCGCGGGCGAAGGCGGGCGCGGACAGCGCGGCACCGGCGGCAAGGATGTGGCGGCGGCTGAGCATGGTGGGTCGTTCCCCCGTTGGAAGCCTCTCTGCCGGGTAGCTTCGCCGCCGGCCGCCGCGCCGGCAAGGGGGGGTGGTCAGCCCGATGTCTCGACGTAGTGGCGCAGTTCCTCCGCCTCGTGCAGCGCCTCATCGATCCGGGCCTTCACCAGGTCGCCGATGGAGACCATGCCGGCGAGCGTCCCATCCGCCGCCATCACCGGCAGGTGGCGCACGCGGCGGTCGGTCATCAGCGCCAGCGCCTCCGTCACCTTGGTGGCTGGCGTCACGGTGTGCAGCGCGCGGGTCATCAGCGTCGCGGCGGGCATCGCGACGGCGGCCGCGCCATGGGCCGCGATGCAGCGGACGATGTCGCGTTCGCTGACGATGCCGAGGACATCGCCGCCCCCATCCCGCACCAGCACCGCGCCGATGCGGGCTTCCGCCAGGATGCGCGCGATGCCGCCGACCTCATCCTGTGCGCCGACGGAGACCACTTCGGCGCCCTTGCGGCGGAGAATGCTGGCGATGACCATGAGAGGCTGCCTCCCTGCTGACGGGGCAGGCTGCCAAAACAGGCCGGCGCGATGCAAGGAAACGCTGTGCTGCGCCGCGTCAATACGGAGCGTTCACGCAGGCGCGGGCTCGGCGCCGCCGGCCAATTGCGTGCGGACCAGCTCCGCGAAGCGGCCATCCTGGCGCACCAGCGCGGCGAAATCGCCGCGTTCCACCACCTGCCCGCCCTCGAAGACCAGGATCTCATCCGCGTCGCGCACGGTGGACAGGCGATGGGCGATGATGAAGGTGGTACGGCCGGCCATCAGCGCCTTCAGCGCCTTCTGCACCCGCGCTTCCGTCGCGGCATCCAGCGCGCTGGTCGCCTCGTCCAGGATCAGCACGGGCGGGTCCTTCAGCAGCGCGCGCGCGATGGCCAGGCGCTGCCGCTGCCCGCCCGAGAGCGAGGCCCCGCGCTCGCCCACCATCGTGTCGTAGCCATGCGGCTGGCGGGTGATGAAGTCATGCGCCTCGGCCATGCGGCAGGCGCGCTCGATCTCCTCCTGCGTCGCATCGGGCCGGCCGACCAGCAGGTTGTCGCGGATGCTGCGGTTGAACAGCATGCTCTCCTGGAAGACCACGCCGATGTTGCGGCGCAGGCTCTCCAGGCTGATGTCGCGAAGATCCACGCCATCCAGCGTGATGCGGCCATCGGTGGGGTCCCAGAGGCGCTGGAGCAGTTGCATGGAGGTCGTCTTCCCCGCCCCCGTGGTGCCCACCAGTGCGATGGTCTGGCCAGGATGCGACGCCAGATCGATCCCATTCAGGATGCGACCGCTGGTGGGGTAGGAAAAGCCGACGCCCTCGAAGCGCACATGCCCTTCCGCGCGTCCCATCTCCCGCGCATCCGGCCGCTCCGGCACGGTGCTGACGGTGTCCAGCACCTCGAAGAACTGCTTCAGCGCCGGCGCCTGGAACAGCATGTGCGAGACGAAGCCGACCGCGCCTTCCAGCCGTGCCACCAGCAGCGTGGCGAAGCCCATGAAGCTCACGATGTCGCCTACCGTGGCCTGGCCGCGCAGATGCAGCAGCGTGCCCAGCATGAAGATCAGGATCACCGTGATGGTGCTCGCCGCGCGCGTCAGCACATGCACCAGCGCCCACCAGTTCAGCACCGGGAACTGGTGATCCAGCACCTGGCGCATGATGTCGCCGAACATCTTCGCTTCGCTGTTCAGCCGGGTGAAGGACTGCACCACCACCACATTGGACAGCGCATCCTGCGCCGAGCCGGCGAGCTGGGTGTGGAACTGCTCCACCTTCATCTGCGCCACCTGCGTCTTGCGGATGACCAGCGTGGTGAGGATGGTGAAGATGATGACGAGGCCGATCAGCAGCAGCCCGAGCCGCCAGTTCAGCATCATGGTCAGCGGCAGCAGCACCAGCGCGCCGATGAAGGTGATCAGATGCTCGCGGAAGAAGGCGAGCCAGAGGCCGAAGAGGTTGTCGCACCCCATCAGCATCACCTTCATCAGCCGACCGGACTGCACATCGCCATGGAACTCCAGCGGCAGCGCCAGCACATGCTGGAAATACTTGGACATCATGGTCAGCCGGTTGCGATGCGCCATGCGGTCCGCCAGCAGCGAGACGGCGACATTCGCGCCGATCGCCGAAAGCCCGACCGCGGCCCAGATCGCCAGCAGGACGAAGGCCTCTGTCCAGACATTGCTCTCGGTCATCCCCTGGGAGCGGGCCAGCAGGTCGATCACCCGGCCGAAGAGCACGGGCTCCAGGAATTGGAGCCCGGCCAGTGCGACGGCGGCGGCCGTCAGCCCATAGGCCACCTGCCGGTCGGGCTTCAGCAGGGCCAGGACGCGGATATAGAGGCGGATGAAGTCCATCGGCGGTCTTCCTGAAGGGCGCTCGGGCAAGGGCTGTAGCAACCGGGTGGCGGCGCGCAAGTGCGCCCCTTGAAGCAACCCCGACCCTGGGCCAGTCTGATGAACAAAGATACACTCAGGGAGACTTCCAGATGCAGCCGACCCGCCGTGCCGTCCTGGCCGCTGGCCTTGCCACCCCGGCTCTTGCAATCCCGGGCCTCGCCCTGGCGCAGACGGGCGGCCCGGTCTGGGCCCCCACCCGCCCCATCCGCCTCATCGTCGGTTTCACCCCCGCCGGCACCACGGACATCGCCGCCCGCATCCTGGTGGAGCCGCTCTCCCAGCGCCTTGGCCAGCAAGTGATCATCGAGAACCGGCCAGGCGCCGGCGGCAATGTCGGCGCCGATGTCGTCGCCAAGGCCGAGCCGGATGGCCACACCCTCCTGAGGAAGACCGTCAGCTCGGGCGCCATCAACTACCAGCTGTACGGCGCGCGCATGCCCTACAAGCCCGAGGATTTCTCTGGCATCAGCCTGGTGGTGCGCGTCCCCAACGCGATCTTCGTCAATCCTGCCGTACGGGCCAATACCCTGGCCGAGCTGGTGGCCCTGGCCCGTGCCAACCCTGGCCGCATGAACATCGGCAGCAGCGGCGTCGGCACCTCGCTGCACATGACGGGCGAGTTGCTGAAGCTCGCCGCCGGCATTGACCTGACGCATGTGCCCTTCCGCGGCGCCGGGCCGATGATGCAGGAGATCATCGCCGGCCGCATCGAGGTGGGGGTGGACAACCTCCCCTCCGTCATCGGCCATTTGCGGGAGGGGCGGCTGCGCCCGCTCGCCGTCACCACCGCGACGCGCAGCCCCTCGCTGCCCAATGTGCCCACCACGGCCGAGGCGGGCTTCCCGGCGGTGGAGGCCACGGCTTGGTTCGGCCTGGCCGGGCCGTCGCGCATGCCGCGCGCCGCCATCAACCGCATCAATGCCGAGGTGGAGGCCATCCTGGCGGACCCCGCCATCTGGCGCCGCTTCGACGATCTGGGCGGCATGCGGGCCGATCTCGTGCCCGGCGGCGGCAGCACGCCCGAGACCTTCGACACCTTCATCCGCGCCGAAGTGGCCAAGTGGAGCGAGGCGGTGCGCCGTTCCGGCGCCTCGGTGGAAGGATGAGCGGCTTTCCCCGCCGCGCGGTCCTCGCCGCACCGCTCTTCGCACCCGCGCTGGCACAAGCACAGAGCTGGGCGCCGACGCGCCCCCTCCGCCTCGTCATCCCCTTCCCGCCCGGCGGCACGACCGACCTGGTCGGCCGCATGGTGGCCGAGCGGCTTTCGCCCAAGCTGGGCCAGCCAGTGATCGTCGAGAACCGGCCGGGCGCCGGCGGCAATATCGCCGGCGAATTCGTCGCCCGCGCCGAGCCGGATGGGCAGACGCTGCTCTTCACCTCCATCGGCACGGGCGCCATCAACTACGCCGTCTATGGCGCGCGCATGCCCTGGCGGCCGGAGGACATGGCAGCCATTGGGCTGGTGACGCGCATGCCGAACGTGCTGATGGTCGCCAATCGCCTGCCAGTCCGCACCATGGCGGAATTTCTCGATTTCGCGCGCGGCCGCCAGGGCGAGATCACCTATGGCACCGCCGGGATCGGCAGCA
>JAIYCD010000213.1 GCA_027488195.1 Acetobacteraceae bacterium
ATCGCGACCTGCACCACCAGGTCATAGAAGGCCTTGGGCCGCAGCCGCGGCAGCATGTTCATCTGCGCGCGGCTTTCCACCTGGAAGACGCCCACGGCATCCGCGCGCCGCAGCATGGCATAGACGCGCGGATCATCCGGCGGCAGGTCCTCGAGCGCGATCCGCCGCCCGTGGTGCTTCTCGATCAGGTCGAAGCCGCGGCGCAGGCAGGTCAGCATGCCCAGGCCCAGCACATCCACCTTCAGGATGCGCAGCGCCTCGATGTCGTCCTTGTCCCATTCGATGGTGTGGCGGTTCTCCATCGCCGCGCGTGTCACGACGCAAAGCTCCGTCAGCGGCCCGCGCGTGATGACGAAGCCGCCGACATGGGTGGCCAGATGACGCGGGAAATCCTGGATCTCGTCGGCCAATTCGCAGGCGAGCTTGAGGCGCGGGTCCTCGGCATCGAGACCGTGCTCGGCGGCGATCTCCGCCCAGGTCGCGTCGCCGGCACCCCAGACGGCCTTGGCCAGCGGCGCCGTCACCGCCTCATCGAGGCCGAGCGCCTTGCCGACCTCGCGGATGGCGCTGCGCTCGCGGAAGCGGATGACGGTGGCGGCAATGGCGGCGCGGTGGCGGCCATAGCGCTCATAGATGTGCTGGATCACCTCCTCGCGCCGCTCATGCTCGAAATCCACGTCGATGTCGGGCGGTTCGTCGCGGGCCTCGCTGATGAAGCGCTCGAACAGCAGGTCATGCTTGTCGGGCGGGACGGCGGTAATGCCGAGCACGTAGCAGACCGCCGAATTCGCCGCCGAGCCGCGCCCCTGGCAGAGGATGCCGATGGACCGCGCATAGCGCACGATCTCATGCACGGTCAGGAAATAGGGCGCGTAGTCGAGCTTGGCGATCAGCGCGATTTCATGGGCGATCTGGGCGGCGACCTTGGGCGGCACGCCCCCGGGCCAGGTCTGGCGCGTCGCCTCCGCCACACGGGCTTCCAACGTCTGCTGCGGCGTGCGGCCTGGGTCGAGGATCTCGTCCGGATATTCATAGGCGAGTTCGCGGAGCGAGAAGCGCGCGACTTCGGCCAGCTCCGCCACGCGATCCAGCGCCGCCTTGTGTCCCTGGAAGAGGCGGCGCAGCTCGGCCTCGGGCTTGAGGCAGGCCTCGCCATTGGGCTCGGCGTCGAGGCCCAGCTCCTCCACCGGGCGGCCGAGACGGATGGCGCTCAGCACATCGGCCAGGCGGCGGCGGTGGGGCGCGTGGTAGCGCACGCCCCCGGCGGCGATCAGGCGGGCGCCCATGGCGGCGAGCGTGTCGAAGCGCGCCCGGTCATCGCCGGTGGCGCGGTGATGGGCGGCCACCATCAGCGGCAGGGCCAGCATCGGGCGGAACTCCGCCGCGTCCCGCCGCAGCCGGGTGGCGAAACCGGCATCCGGGTGGCGCGGCGCGATCAGGGCCATTGCCTGGCCCTGCGCGGCGGCGAGCAGCGCCTCGCGCGTCAGCGGGCACTCCCCTTTTGGAGCTTCCATGCGCGCGGCGGAGAGCATGGAGGTCAGCCGCCCATAGGCGGCGCGATCGCTGGGCCAGGCCAAGTATTCCGTACCGTCCAGCAAGGTGAGGCGCACGCCAAGCAGATAGCGCAGCCCGGCCTGCTCGGCCGCCACCATGGCCTGGACGCTGCCGGCGAAGCCCTGCCGGTCCGCCACGCCGATCAGCGAATGGCCGAGAAGCTGCGCGGTCTCGACCAGTTCGCGCGCGTGGGAGGCGCCCTCCAGCCAGGAGAAGTTAGAGAGCGCCGCGGGCTCGCCAAAGGAGTTGGTCATGCCCTCAGCCGCCGGGCGCCGGCTCCGCCGGCTTGGCTTCGGAACGCTGGAGCGTTCCGCCGCGCCTATTCGGCGCGGATTCTGGCAGGGCGGTGCCGAGCTGGGAGAACCATCGCTTCTTTTGAGAATCCGGCCGCTCCTGCGGCCGGCGCCGCCCAACCGCCCTCCCGGCCTGGCGCACCTGTCGCGCGGCAAAGCCAAGCGGCCGGAGGCCGCGCCCGGCGTTTGAGGGCATTAAACGCTCGGGCGTCAAAACATATATCCATGCAGGTACCACCTCGCATCGGGCGCGCCGGGGGCGCCGCTGCGGCAGACCCACCAGCGGGCGCCGCCTTGGGTCTCCACCAGATAATAGTCGCGTGGGCGGGCGCCGTGGCCGTGCCACCATTCGGGTTCCAGCCGCTCCGGCCCCATGGCCCGCAGGATGCGAAGGGTCTGCCGGCCCAGCCGCAACAGGGAAGGGGGCGCATCCGGCAGCAGGGCCACGGCCTCCAGCGCCAGCGGCCGCCGCAAGAGCCGCACCGGGCGCGGCGCGGGCAGGAAGACGGAGGGCTTGGCGAAGGGGCTGACGCGGCGGATCGCGCGCTCCGGCCAATGCGAGGCATGCGGGGCAAGGCGCCAGAGCTTCACCCGCTGCCCCAACCGATCCAGCAACGCGGCCAATTCCGCGGGGGCCGTATCCTCGCCCGGCAGGCCGGGCTGGCGGGGGGTGAGGGCTTCCGTCACCTCGGCGGCCAGAATCATGCGCTCGAAGCCCAGTTCAGGGCGCAGTTCCTCCACGCGGCGTGCCATCAGGCGCTGGATATGGGCGGGCTCGCGGCTCGCCTGGCCCAGGCCCTGGCGGAGTTCCTGCCAGGAGCCATCGGCGCGGAAGGCCGTCAGGCGCAGCACCCGCGCGCCCTCGCCGGCCGCCAGCAGCCCTTCGCAGAGCGTGGTGATCAGCGCCCCGATTATGCGCTCCAGCCCGGGTGCGGTGACGAGGGGCGAGAGGAGATCCCGCGTGGCGATGTGCTTCGGCGGTGGGCGGATGGGCGTGAAGGGGGCGAGGGCGCCGCGCAGGGCGGCCAGCTCCAGCGCAATCGCCGGGCCGAAGCGCCGCGCCAGCGGGCCCCGCGGCTGCGCCTCCAGCGCGGCCACCTCACGCAGGCCGAGGCGATGCAGGGCCGCGATCAGCGCCGCAGGCAGGGCGAGAGCCGCCACGGGCAGCCGCGCCAGGTCCGGCATTGGGTTGAGCACCTGGGAGGGGAGGTTTGCGCGCAGCAGCGCGGCCAGGGCGGCCGGCGCTGCGCCCAGCAATCCGCGCGCCGGATGCCCGGCCTTTTCGAAGGCGGCGAGCACGCGCGCCAGCAAGGCGGCCTCGGGCTCCGGCAGGCCGGTGGTTTCGATCAGCAGCCCTTCCTCGCGCCAGATGCCGACCAGGGGCGAGAAGCGCAGCGCCCAGATGGCGGCGCGCGGGCAGGCCAGGCCCGTGCCATGCAGCATCAGGAAGCGCCGGGTGCCGCGCTGGCTCTCCGGCGCGGCGTGTGAAAGGGGCGGGGTCACGGGCGGCCCGGCCTCAAAGAGGGGGAGGCGCGGGGTGCGGGCGGCGCGGCGGCCGGTCATGGGCGAGGGGAATTAGAAAAAGGGCCTCCGGCGGCTGGGGCCGAAAGGCCCCAGACCCCATGACTTAAGGAAAGGGGTCTGGGGCCCGTGGCCCCAGCCGCCGGAGGCTCTTCTTCTTTCCTCATCCGCCGCGCACCCGCCGCACCGGCACGGCCGGCGCCAGCACGCGCAATTCGCTTCGCATCGCGTCCCACTCCCCCGCCCAGGCCCCCGGCCTTCCGCCACGGGCGCGCAGCAGCGCGATCTCCCATGCGGGATCGCCCAGCTGGTGGGCTGAGCCGCCCTCGCTGGGCCGCGCGGCGAGGCGCCAGCGGGTGAGTGCCGCGGTGGGGCCGGGATTCTCATCCTCGCCGCGCAGCAGCAGGCCGATGCCGCCCCCCGTTTCGGCGGCGAGTTGCAGGCGGCGCGCGGCGGTGAGGTCGGGCGTCACATTCATCACCAGGGCGGCGGCGATGGCCGGGCAGCGCAGCCCCTCCTCGGCCGCCCAGAGCGCATCGGCCGGGCGCGGCGCGCGCACCAGGATCAGGCTGGCGGCGGAAAGGCCGAGGCGCGCCAGGCCCGGCGGATAGGCATCCGGTTCATCGGCGATCCAAAGCACGGAGCGGCCGGGCAGCGCCGCCTGGGCCCGGGCCAGCAACAGCGCCGAAAAACCCATCCCGGCCCCGGGCTCGGCCGCCAGCACCTCATGCAGCCCGGCGAGCGGCAGGCCGCTCCAGGGGAGGTGGACGTCGAGTTCGGGGCAGAGGGGCAGGGTGGCACGCCCGCTCTCCAGCCCCGGATCGAAGCGGGCGATCCGCGCGCGAAGTCCCGCCAGGAGGGCGGCGCGGTCCATCGCCGCCGGGGATGGCGGCTCAGGCTCGGGCAGTGAGGGGCGGGGTGAAATAAGCATGTTGTTCTTGAAATGTTCTAAAGCTTCGATCCCCTGACGGTCAAGCTTCCTGGAGGGAGGGCTGCTCCAGGCTTCTCCATAGAAAGCTGTCGCCGAAAGGATTTGTTAATTTTTCGTCAGCAAAATAATTCGGTATCAAACCGGAAGCGAAATATTCTCATGCCGGACAATATGCATCAGCGTGTCGCCGCGGCGTTGGGGCTTCTGCTCCTCATGGGCTGCGCATCCTTGCCCGCCCAACAGGCCGCGGGCACGCCGGCCGCGCGCGTGGCGCGGGACAGCCTCGCCAGCCTGCAGGCGAGCGGCGTCTCGGTTGGGGCCGCGATCGCGGTGGATGACCGGCACGTTTTGACCAACGCCCATGTGATGCGCCAGGCCGGAGGGCCGGTCACGCTGCGCCGCGCCGATGGCCAGGCCGAGGCGCCGGCCCAGTTGGTCGCGACCAGCCCGCGCATGGACCTGGCCGTGCTGCGCATGCCCGAGGGCTTCCTGCGCCCCGCCGCGCTGGCCCCTGAATTGCCCGTGGCGGGGGAGGCGGTCTGGGCGCTCGGGCCCGAAGGGCTGGGCCGCGCCCTGGCCGAGGGCCGCGTGGCGCGGCCCTATGTGCAGATGCGCGGCTTCGGCCCCGGCTTCACGGCGGCACTCGGCGCGCTGATGGGGTTCTCCGGCGGCCCCGTGGTGGATCGCTCAGGCCACGTCATGGGGCTGACCACGGCCTTGCCCCAGCCGGGTGCGGCGCCGCTCCTGGCCGGCATGACCGGCATGGACCTGGCCGGCCTGATCGAGGGCGCGCGGCGGCAGGTCTTCATCCTCGATATTCGCGAGGCCATGGCAGAGGTCGAGCGGCTGGGCGTCCCGCTGGCCGCTGCCCTGCCACGGTCGGCGCAGGAAGCCCGCGCCCGGCCATGGCGCGAGGCGGCCCGCTGGGCTGCCCTCGCGCGCTGATCTCAGCCGCCCTGGAGGTCCCAAGGGCGGCGCGCAGCCTCTATCCGCGCATCGAGCGGCGTGACACCGATATCGCGCAGCAGATGTGGATCCAGCTCTGCCAATTGGCGGCGGGTGTCATAGGCGCGCCAGAAGCGGGCGAGCCAGCCCATCCAGGCGAAGCCGACCTTCGGCGTTCCGAACCGGGCCGAGAGCCGCAGGGCGGAGGGAAGGGGGCTGAGCTGGGCGGACATGTCGTTTTCCTTCTGGTGAAATCGCCCCTCGCTTATCCGCGCCCCAAGATTATCATTCAAACGAATAGTCTTGACAGTCAAAATCAATTATTGTGATGTTGCGCCATGAGCCTCCCCGCCGGCCTCGACCCCGAACTGCTCCGCAGTTTCGTCCTCATCGCCGAGGGCGAGAGCGTGACCCGCACCGCCGAGAAGATC
>JAIYCD010000249.1 GCA_027488195.1 Acetobacteraceae bacterium
TGTCGAGGTCGATGCCCTTCACGGCCTGCACGCCGCCTTCATATTCCTTGACGATCTTGCGCAGCGACAACTCAGCCATGTCTCGTCCCTTTAGGTTTGGGGCCTTGAGGGGCTCTGCCCCTCAAACTCCCCGGCAAGAACCTCAGGTTCTTGCATCTCCGATCAAATATGGGTGCAGGGAACTGGTTCCCTGCCGGGAGAGTTTGAGAGGGCAGAGCCCTCTCAACCCTTCGTCGCACCAGCGGTCAGCCCCGCGATGTAGTAATCCATGAGGAAGGCATAAACGATCACAGGCGGCAGCGCGGCGAGCAGCGCGCCCGCCATGAGCTGCCCCCAGGCAAACGTGTCGCCGCGGATCAGCTGGCTCACCACGCCGATGGTCAGCGGCATCTCATCCGGGCGCGTGATGAAGGCGGTCGGATAGACGAAGGCAGCCCAGCTCACGGTGAAGGCGAAGATGGTGGCGGCGATGATGCCGGGGAGTGCGACGGGGATGAAGATCTTCAGCAGCATCTGCGACCAGGAGGCGCCATCGATCAGCGCCGCCTCATCCAGCTCCTTCGGGATGGAGGCGAAGTAGCCGATCATGATCCAGGTGCAGAAGGGCACCGTCAGCGTGGGGTACACCAGCACCAGCCCCCAGGTGGAGTTCAGCAGGCCCAGCGAACCCACGATCTGGTAGAGCGGAATGAAGAGCAGCGTGTCCGGCACCAGATAGGTGAGGAAGACGCCGGTCGCCAGCATCTGGCTGCCCCAGAAGCGCATCCGCGCCAGGGCGAAGGCGGCGAGGATGGAGATCACCATGGTGATGGCGACGACGAGCACCGTGATCTTCACGCTGTTGTACATGAAGCCGCGGAACATCGGATTGCTGATGATCGCCCAGTAATTCTCCAGCGTCGGGTTGCGCACGATCCAGGGATTGGCGCCGAGATCGGCGACCTCCGCGCTGGTCTTCAGGCTGGTCAGCAGCATGTAGAAGGGCGGCGCCAGCATGATGATGGCGGCGAAGATGAGCGAGGCATAGGCGGTCCAGAGCGCCCAGCGCCGCTCGGCGCGGAGGCTGCCGGCCTTGTGGTAGATGCCGGGGACGTCCCGGCCGGTCGCGGCGGACATCACGCCTCCTCCTTGTTGCGCTGGTTGATGCCACGCAGCACGAAATACGCGATGACGGCGAGCAGCGGGAACATGAACAGGCTGACCGCCGCACCGCGCGGGATGTTGCCGGACAGCACGCCCACCTGGAAGGCGTAGCTGGCGAACACATGCGTCAGGTCACGCGGGCCGCCATTGGTCAGCACGCGGACGATGTCATAATTCGCGAAGGTCACGATCAGGCTGAACAGCACGGTGATGGAGATGATGTTGCGCATCATCGGCAGCGTCACGTAGCGCAGCCGCTGCCAACTGGTCGCGCCATCGATGGCGGCGGCTTCATAAAGCTGCTCGGGCACGGATTTCAGCGCGGCCAGGTACATGATCATGAAGAAGGGCGCGCCATACCAGACATTCACGATGATGACGGAGATCCGCGCCCACCAGGGCTCGCCCAGCCAGGGCACGGAGGGCACGCCGAAGGTGTTGAGCAGGAAGTTGATCGAGGAATAGGAGGGCTCGAACATCCACCACCAGCCCAGCGTGGAGAGGGCCGGCGGAATCACCCAGGGCACCAGCAGCATGCCGCGCCACTTGCGCTGCCCCTTGGTGGGGATGTGGTGCAGCATATGCGCCAGCCAGAAGCCGATCAGCGCCTTCAGCAGGACCGCGGTGATGGCGAAGAAGCAGCTTTGCCAGATCACCATCCGGAAGGTTTCGGAATCCAGCAGGATGTTGAAATTCTCGAGCCCGATGAAGGTCGTCATGCGACGGTTCAGGGTGGAGAGATACATCGCATACATGGCCGGCCAGGCGACCAGGCCGCCGATCACCGCGATCAGCGGCAGCGTCATGATGAAGGCGATGGTCGAGCGCCGCCGCGCGAAGCGTTGCAGCGTGTTGCCCGGCTTGCGCGCATGCGCGGCCGCAAGCCGGCCCTCGGTGGCGTCCAGTGCCATCTCGCCCCCTTCTCTCTCAGTGCAAAAAGACACGGGCGGGGGAGGACCCCCGCCCGCTGTAGATCAACCGCCGCGGCGCATGTTGGTGATCTCGCGCTCGAGCCAGGTGAGCGCCTGCTCGATCGTCTCGCCGCCCTGGGCGACGCGCGCGATGACCTTGGTGTTCAGCGCCTGGATGTACATCTGGCTGGCGAGCTCGGCCGGCGCGGGCGCGAAGGCGATATGCGCCTTGGCCTGGTGGTGCGGCTTGTTCGGGTAGTTGAACACGGTGCCGACGGGCGGGCCTTCCGTCTGCCAGATCCGGAAGTCGCTCATCGAATCGAAGGGCGGGATGTCGTAGCCGTTCGACGTGTTGGTGGTGAGCTCCGCCGCCTCGCGCGAGCTGAGGAATTCCAGGAACTGCTTGGCCACGCCCTTGTTGCGGCCGAAGCTCCAGATGCCCGAGCTCCAGGGCAGATAGGCCAGGAAGCGGCCGCGCGGGCCGGCCGGCATCGGGATGGTCCAGCAGCGCTCGGAAACCTGCGGCGCGTCACGCTTGGCGACCGCCCAGGCGGAGGGCGGGTTGAAGATGAGGGCCGAGCGGCCGGAGATCAGCGCGCGGTTATTCGCCGCGTCATCCCAGGCCCAGACGTCATTGGGCAGGAAGCGCGAGAGGCGGACGGCATAATCCATCACCTGGCGCAGCGCCTGGTTGCCGCGGATGGTGGGGTTGCCGCGCTCATCCGTCACGCGGGCGCCGTAGCTCTCGAAGAGCGCGCCGACCCAGTCCACGGAATCGGTGAACTGGCCCATCGGCAGGCCGAAGGGGAAGCCGGCGCGGTGGCAGGCCTCGGCAGCGCGCAGGAAGGTGTCCCAGGTCCAGGTCTCGGCACCGGGGCCGGCGCGGTTCTCGGCCGGCCACATGGCGCGGACATCGATGCCGGCATGCTCCTGCATCAGGTCGAAGCGGACGCAGGCGGGCTTGTTCTGCGTGCCGGAGGTGGCGGGCACCGCGCGCCAGGCGCCGCGATGCTTGCCCAGGAATTCGGCGGCCGGGTTGATGGCGCCGTAGCGGGTGATGAGGCGCCCCATCACGTCATCCACCGGCTCCAGCTGGTCGGCATAGGCGCCGATATCCCAGGGCGAGAGCGAGAGGATGTCATGCCCGCTGCGCGACTGCGCCTGGGCGGCGGCGGTCAGCTGGAGCTGGTTGCCGACGGTGGTGATGAAGTCGAGATTGACCGTGACGCGGTTGCGCTCGCTGAACTGGCGCGCCAGCTCGCGCATCGCGTTGTTGCCGGTGGGAACCCAATGGTCCCAGAAGGCGCAGCGCAGCGTGGTCGTCGGTTGGCCGAAGACGGCCGGCGAGGCCAGCGTGCCGACGGCGACGACGCCCGCACCCGCGCCGAGGGCGGCGCGACGGGACAGATCCTTGTTGGACATTCTTGAACTCCCTTGGATGTTTCCGCGCGGTCTCCGCCGCTGGTGGGAAGGTTACGCACTCTCCGGCATGCCGCGCAACCGGCTTCGCCGGGGGCAACCGGCTTCGCCGGGGGCAACCGATCTTGCCGCGCCGGTCGGCTGGGCGGAGGATGGCGCGCATGGACACCCATCATTTCGACGCCCTCATCATCGGGGCGGGCATCGCCGGCGCGACCGCCGGCGCGCATCTCGCCGCCACGCATCGCGTGGCCCTGCTGGAGGCGGAGAGCGCCGCCGGCTACCACACCACCGGCCGCTCCGCCGCCATATGGATCCTCAGCTATGGCAGCGCCGATGCGCGGCTGCTCACCGGCGCCTCCCGCGCCTTCTTCGAGGCGCCGCCGCCGGGCTTCACCGAGGCGAAGCTTGCGCATCACCGCCCCGTGCTGACGCTGGCCGATGCGGCCCAGGCCCAGGACCTCGCCGCCTCGCTCGATGCGGGGCGCGTGGCGCTGCCGCTGGACGAGGCGCGCGCCCTGGTGCCGGCCATCCGCGCCGACTGGGCGGTGAGTGCCGCCATCGAGCAGGACGCCTTCGACATTGACGTGGCCGCCCTGCACCAGGGCTTCCTCGCGCAGATCAGGCGCGCCGGTGGCGTGCTGGCCCTGCGGAGCAAGGCGGGCCGCATCTGGCATGAAAAGGGCCTCTGGCACGCCGAGACCAGCACGGGTGATGTCTACACGGCACCCGCTGTGGTGAACGCTTCCGGCGCCTGGGGCGATGCGGTGGCGGAGATCGCGGGTGTGGAGAAAATCGGCCTGCAGCCCAAGCGCCGCACCGCGCTGATCGTGGATCCCGGCCGCTACCACAGCGCCGACTGGCCGCTGGTGGGCGACATGCACCACAGCTGGTATGTGCGGCCCGAGGCGCGCGGCAAGCTCATGGTCAGCCCGGCCGACGAGACCGACAGCGACCCCTGCGACGCCCAGCCCGATGAGCTGGATGTCGCCATCGCGGTGGACCGCATGCAGCAGGCGCTCGACATTCCCGTGCATCGCGTGGAGCACCGCTGGGCGGGCCTGCGCAGCTTCACGCCCGATCGCGGGCTTGCCATCGGGCCCTGTGCGGCGCCGGGCTTCTTCTGGCTCTGCGGCCAGGGTGGCTATGGAATCCAGACCGCGCCCGCCGCCGGCCGCCTGCTGGCGCAGCTGGTGCGTGGCGACGCGCCCGATGCGGAGCTGGCGCCCATCATCCCGCTCACCGACCCCCGGAGGTTCGCGGCATGACGCCGAGCTTCGATGACGTGCAGGCGGCGGCCCAGCGCCTCAAGGGCCGCATCCGCCGCACCCCCATGCTGCGCCACCGCGCGCTGGATGCGGCCGCCGGCGGCGTGGTGCTGATCAAGCCCGAGCCGCTGCAAATCACCGGCAGCTTCAAGCTGCGCGGCGCCACCAACGCCGCCATGCTGCTGCCGCCCCAGGCGCGGGCGGCGGGCATCGTCACCCATTCCTCCGGCAATCACGGCCAGGCGATTGCCGCCGCCTGCCAGGCGCTGGGCATGCCCGCGCTGATCGCCATGCCGCAGGATGCGCCGCGGGTGAAGGTGGAAGCCACGCGCGCCTGGGGCGCCGAGATCCATTTCTTCGACCGCCACGGCGTGGATCGTGACGCGCTGGCGGCCGAGCTCGCGGCCCAGCGCGGCGCCACCGTCATCCCGCCCTTCGACCATGCCGATGTGATCGCGGGCCAGGGCACCGCCATCCTGGAATTGCTGGAGGATGCGCGGGCCGAGGGCTTCCGGCCGGACCAGATCGCCATCTGCACCGGCGGCGGCGGGCTGCTGGCGGGCTCGGCGCTCTCGGCCAAGGCGCTGGCGCCTCAGGCCCGCATCTTCGCCGTGGAGCCCGAGGGCTGGGATGACTACGGCCAGTCGCTCCGCGCCGGCCATCGCATCGCCAATGACGGGACGGGTGTGGGGCTCTGCGACGCCCTGCTCGCGAAGCAGCCAGGCCAGATCACCTTCGCCGTCAACGCGCCGCGCGTGACCGATGGGCTGGTGGTGACACCCGCCGAAGTCTTCGCCGCCATGCGCTTCGCCTTCACCCATCTGAAGCTGGTGGTGGAGCCCGGCGGCGCCGTGGCACTCGCCGCCGTGCTCGCCGGCAAGCTCGCCACGCGCGATGCGGTGACCGGCATCATCCTCAGCGGCGGAAATGTGGATGCCTCCGTCTTCGCCCAGGCGATGGCGGGCTGAGCCGGTTGATGCGCGTGCCCGGCACCCTCAGGCGCGGCTTCACCCTGCCGGCGCTGGGCCTGGGCATGGTGGTATTCACCGGCCTCCTCCTCGCCGGCTTCCGGTGGGAAACGGCGGCGATGCTGGGCTGGTCCGGGCATGTGCTCACCCATGCGGGCCTTCTGCTGCACCGCCTGGGCAACGCCCCGCCGGCCGCCATGCGCCAACGCGCGCGAGAGATGGTGGAAGGCCGCACCGCGGTCACCGGGCTTTCCGTGCTGACGGCGGGCGCCTCATTGCTCTTCCTGGTGCTGCGATGGGATGGGCTGGGTGGCGGGCTCGCGATCCTCGCGATCATGCTCTCCTGGTTCTACGTACACCTGCTCTTCGCCCAGGATTACGCCCATGAATACTGGATGCAGGAGAGGGGGATCGAGTTCCCCGGCGGCGACGGCACGCCGGAATTCAGCGAGTTCCTCTATTTCGCCTTCACCATCGGCATGACCTTCCAGGTGAGCGACGTGACCACCAGCAGCGCCGGGATGCGGCGCCTGGTGCTGATCCATGGCCTGGTCGCCTTCGCCTTCAACGCGGTCATCCTGGCGGCGACGGTGAACATCGTGGCCGGCGGTGCGGGGTAGCTCAATCCACCCGCGCGCCGGAGGCGCGGATGAGCGGCGCAAAGGCGGCCTCGTTCGCCGCGCGGAAGGTCGCGAAACCCTCGGGCGTGGTGTACCAGGTTGAGGCGCCATTCTCCTCGAAGCGGCGCTTCAGGTCGGCGCTTTCCAGCGATTCCTTCGTGAGCGCGTTCAGCCGGTGGATGATGGCGGGCGGCATTCCGGCCGGGCCCATGACACCGCCCCAGGAGGTGATCTCGAAGCCCGGCAGGAACTCCGCCATGGCCGGGATCTCCGGCGCCTGCGGGCTGCGCCTGGCCCCCGTCACGGCGAGTGCGCGCAGCCGCCCCTCCCGCGCCAGCGCCAGGCCCTGCGGGATGTTGTCGAAGATCATGTGCACGCGGCCGCCCTGGATATCCACATGCGCGGGCGCGGCCCCGCGATAGGGCACGTGCAGCATGTCCACGCCCGCCATCGCCTTGAACATCTCGCCGGAGAGATGGACCGTGGTGCCCGAGCCGGAGGAGGCATAGGCGTAGCGCCCGGGGTTGGCCTTCAGCAGCGCGATGAGTTCCGGCACCGAGCGCGCGGGGACGTCATTGTTCACCACCAGCAGGTTCGGCAATTGCCAGAGACCCGAGACCAGCGAGAAATCCTGCATCGGGTTGAAAGGCAGCCGCCCGTAGAGCGTGGGTCCGATGGAGAGCGGCGCCACGCTCGCGAGACCGATGGTGTTGCCATCTGGTGCGGCCCGCGCGATCGCCTCCGTGCCCACATTCCCGCCCGAGCCCGAGCGATTCTCGACGATGAATTGCTGGCCGGTGATCTCGCTCATCTTCAGGCACCAGATGCGCGAGAGGATGTCCGTGCCGCCGCCCGGCGGGAACAGGCCGATGAAGCGGATGGGGCCAGAGGGCCAGGCCGAGGCTTGCGGCTGGGCTTGCGCCAGGGCGGGTGCCGCCAGAAGGCTGGCGCCCAGCATGGCCCGCCGGCCGAAGCCGGGTGCATGTCGATGATGCATGCTTCCTCACCCAATCTGTTTGGGGGCTTTCCGCCCCGGCGCGCATCGGCGCGCGAAAGCCCCGCCCGGGTCAAGAAAAATCGCTGCGCAGGGGCCGCCATATTGCCGCCTACGCTCTTTGCCTGGATGCTGAAGCAGTGCTTTCCCGCCGCGCCCTCACCTTGACGACGCCCCTGCTCGCGGCCGCCTGCGTGCTGCCGCTGAACCGCGCGCTGCGCGACTGGTCCCGCCAGGCGAGCTTCGCGGTCGGGCGCGCGGAAGAGGATGAATCCCGCCGCGCTGCGCGCGCGGCCCTGGCCGCCTATTTCTACGCGCTGGGCGTGTTGTGGGACGGCGCGCCGCTGAACTTCCAGCCGGCCGCCTTCGCCCCCGGCGCGACCGAGCCCACGATCCGCGCGATCTCCACCGCGCTCTCCGAAGCCAGCGCCGACACGCCGCCGCGCTGGGCCACGAACGAGATCACATCGCCCCGCCCGACCTATGAGGATCGCCGCCTCGCGCGCCTGATCCGCGCCGCCGATGCGCCGGTGCAGCAGCTCCTGCTCCAGCTCAAGACGGGGGTACCGGCGGCCGAGGCGGAGCTGCTGACGCGCATCGGCGAGGGCCATGCGGTGCTGCTGGCCGGCGCCGGCCGCCTCTCCCAGCGCGAGACCGAGCGCGAGATCATGCTGGCGCTGGACGCGCTCACCCGCGCCATCCGGCGGATGCCCGACCGCGCGCCGCAGATTGCCACCGGGGATGCAGCCCCGCAGCCCGCCAGCCTCGCCGCGGTCTTCCCGCCATGACGCTCCGAAGGACCCCCGCGATGCGGCTTCCCCTGCTGGCGCTGCTCGCCTTCACCGGCTGCAGCGCGCCCGACTACACGCCGGTGCGCGACTGGGCCTCGACCGCCAGCCTCGCGCTCGACGTGCCGGAACTGGGCGAGACCGGCAGCCTCGCCATGCAGCAGGCCCTCGTTACCTATCTCCAGGCCGTCTCGGTGCTCGCCTCGGATGGCGTGCTGCCCTATCGCGAGAGCCCCTTCTCCACGCTGGCCATCACCGCCGGGCGCGATTCCGAGCGCGGCGGGCAGGCGGTGGCGGCACTCGGGCTGCTGCTGCGCCACGCCAACCGCACCAATGCCCAGGCGCCGCAGCTGCGCGACAACATCGTGGCGGCCGATCCGCATGTGCAGGCGCTGGTGGAATCCCTCTCGGCCACCATGCTGCGGGAGGGCACGGACAGCCCGGCGCGGCGCCAATACCTTTTTGTGCTGTCCGGCGTCGGCGAGGGCCACGCCCTGCTCAAGGCCCAGGCCTCCAGCATCACGCAGGAGGAAGCCGTGCAGCGCATCCGCGCCGCCGAGGACCAGCTGCGGCGCAGCGCGGCCAGGACCTGGCCCGGATGAGGCGCCTCGCCACCCTCTGGCTCGCGCTGCTCGCCGCGCTCGCGGCGCCGCCGCCGGCCGCCGCGCAGCTGACCGGCGACTTCTTGCGCGACCCGTTGACCACCCAGGTCGCCGAGCGGCTTACCGGGCTGCGCGAGCAGCAGCAGGCCCGGCGGGGCGGCGTGCTCGGCCTCTTCGGCTACAACGCCATCCCCGACGGCTCGACCAACGCCGTCGAGATCACGCGCGGGCAGGTTTCGAGCGCGCTGTCGCCCACGCTGCAGCTGGGGCAGACCGGCTTCGGCTTCACCGTCTCCGAGGCGTTTCCGCTCTTCCTCGAAACCTATATCGGGTATGCGCGCTATGATCCGCGCATCTTCGTCGGGGGCGGGGATGAATCGCGGCGGCTGCCGCTGCGCTGGAACAACGTGATCGGCACCGTCGGTGTCGGCTACGACATCCGCCTGGCCGAGTATCTTTGGCTGCGGCCCATCATCAACGGCTCGCTTGGCTACGCCGCCTCGGATGCCTCGATCTTTGGCGCCTTCATCAACTGGCGGCGCCAGACCGACGTCTCCTTCCTCACCGACAAGCACATGAACGTCTATGGCTTGGGCGGGGCGATGATGCTGGCCTATTACGACTACACGCCGGCGCGGAACATTGATGTCGAGCTGCGCTACTCAGAGATGCGGCTGCAGACCTTCGGCGACACGCCCGAGGCCGTCCGTGGCAGTTCCACCGCCCGCACCCTGGGCCTCTGGGCGCGCTACCGCTGGCCGATGGGCGTCGAGGCCTTCGGGCGGCCCATGCGCTGGGTGCTGGACGGCTCGGGCTCGCTCTATCTGGGACAGCAGCGGGAATCGCTCGGCTTCGGCTGGGCGGTGAAGGTGGGCGGCGGCATCGAATTCGATGTGGGCCGCCACGAGATCGCCGTCGCCGGCATCAACCTCAGTCGCGTGCGGCTCATCGCGCGCTACTTCTACGGCGATGGCGGGGTCACCGGCACCAGCGTCGGGATAGGAATGAGTTTTTAAGGGTTTTTGTACCCTCAGACGCCGGGCGCGGCCTCCGGCCGCTTGGCTTCGCGCCGCCACGGGTGCGCGGGAGGGAAGGCCAGTCTGGGCGCGCCGGCCGCTGTGCGGCCGGATGAAATTTCCCGCGCCCTCACTGCCGCAGGAAGGCGCGCTCCTCCTCGCCCACCGGCTGCGCCATGGCGCGTTCCAGCACTTCCCAGATGATCACGCGCGGCGGGGCCTCGCGGAAGGTCGCACCCGCGAAATAGGTCCGGGCTGCGCCCGCGAAGCCGCCGCCGGCCTGGGCCAGGTTCGTCACCGCCGCGCCCAGCGCCTCCTGCAGGAAGCCGTGGAAATTCGCGTTGAGCGAGTAGGAGGAGCCGATCAGCGCCACCTGGGGCGCCGCATCATCATCCAGCAATCCGCCGCCGCCCGCGGCGGGCGCCGTGGTCGTGGCCAGGTGCTGACGGTCCGGCGCGGGGCGCCAGCCATCGGGCCAATCAGCGGGTATGATGTCGAGGCCCATGAGGCGCAGCAGGTCGCCGGGGCCATTGGTCTCCTCGGCGGCGAAGCGGGTGGTGAAGCCGCCCGGGCGCTCGATGTTCAGGCCGCGCGCGGCGGCGGCGATCCGGCGGGCGGCCAGCGCCGCGCCATCCTGGTTCCAATGCGTGTCTGTGCGCCAATAGGCCGGCTTCTCCCGCGCCAATTCGCGCAGCGGCTCCAGCAGGGGGATGGGCGTGATGCCGCGCGCCGCGAAGGCCGAGACCAGCTCGGCATGGCGCCCTTGCGCCTGGGCCGAGAGTGGGGCGCCGCAGAGCTGCTCCGCATGCACGCGCGCCTTGTCCGGCACGATGGCGACCAGCAGCGTGATGTTCTGCGCCGCCAGCCGCTCCTGGATGCGGGCCAGGCCCGCCACGCGCTCGCGCATCGCTTCGGCCGGGTCGGGCCAGGGGCGCAGCTCCTCGGTGAGGAAGAGCCAGTCGTCGCAGCCGACGCGCACCTGCGGCCCGCCGGAATCGAAGAAGCGCCAGCGGAAGAAGCCGCCGGCCGCGCGCACATAGGGGTCCACCGGCAGGTTGTGCGCCATGACGTGGTTCACCGCCGCCGCGAAGCGCCCGGCGAGGAAGGCGTCCAGGTTCAGCGTCGGCGCCAGGCGCCGCTGCGCCGCCTCGGAGCGGATGGCCGAGATGCCCTGCCAGGCGCCCCAGCCCAGGATGACGATGATCACCGCCGCCTGGAGGGTCGCCATCCGTTTGATCCAGTTCCCGATCATGGCGTGCTCCTCAGAACTGGAAATAGAGGAAGGGGACGGCGGCGCGGCTGTAGAGCAGGATCATCCCCAGGATGAACCCCGCCGTCGGCGCCCAGAACCAGCAGAGCCGCCAGAAGCCGCCCATCGCCTCCACCGGCCGCTGCCAGGGCAGGCGCGTGCCGAACAGCGGCAGGTAGACGAGCACGATGCCGATCAGCACGCACCACCATTGGTCCGGCGTGACCTGCCAGGCCAGCGCGTCGGAAAGGCCGATGCTGGAGGGCCAGAACATCGCCCCATACATGGCGAAGGCGCTGGTCACGTCATGCGCGCGGAAGGCGACCCAGCCGAGGATGACCGCCAGCATCAGCAGCGCATTGCCGAGGATGTAGGGCATCGGCCCATTCCCCGCCGCCCGCCAGTACCGGTGCAGCGCCAGCAGCCCGCCATGCCAGAAGCCCCAGAGGATGAAGGTCCAGTTGGCGCCGTGCCAGAAGCCGCCGATCACCATGGTCATCAGCAGGTTCACATAGGTGCGCACCGGGCCTTTGCGGTTGCCGCCGAGCGAGATGTAGAGGTAGTCGCGCAGGAAGCGGCTCAGCGTCATGTGCCAGCGCTGCCAGAATTCCTGGATGTTGCCGGCGAGGTAGGGGTTGTTGAAGTTCTCCGGGAAGCGGAAGGCGCACATCATGGCCAGGCCGATGGCCATGGCCGAATAGCCCGCGAAGTCGAAGAACAATTGCAGCGTGTAGCCGATCGCCCCCGCCCAGGCATCCGCCATGGAGGGGTTGGGCAGCGCATAGACCACGTCCACCATCGGCGCGATCGTGTCGGCGATCAGCACCTTCATGCAGAAGCCGATCATGAAGCGCCGGGCACCCAGGCCGAA
>JAIYCD010000155.1 GCA_027488195.1 Acetobacteraceae bacterium
GCGGAGATGCTGATCGGCGGTGTCGGCATCGGCTTCTTCATCTGGGATGCGTGGAACAGCTCCAACCTCTCGGACATCATCGTGGCGCTGATCTATGTCGGGCTCGTCGGCTTCGTGCTGGACCGGATCATGGCCTTCGCCGGCCGCGCGGTGACGCGCGGCACCACCGAACAGTAAGGGGCGCAGATCATGAACCGCAGCTTCCTCGAAGTCTCCCGCCTCTCGGTCCGCTTCGGGCCGACGGCGCCCTTGGTGCTGAACAGCATCGACCTCAAGGTGGAGCGTGGGCAGTACGTCGCCGTGATCGGCCATTCCGGTTGCGGCAAGTCCACGCTGCTGAACGTGGTGGCCGGGCTGCTGCCCGCGACACTGGGCGGCGTGCTGCTGGAAGGCAGCGAGGTGACGGAGCCCGGCCCCGACCGCGCCGTGGTGTTCCAGAACCACTCGCTGCTGCCCTGGCTCACCGTCTATGAGAATGTGAAGCTCGCGGTGGACCGCACGGTGGGCCGCAAGATGTCCCGCGCCGAGCGGCATGACTGGACGATGGAGAACCTCTCCCTCGTTCGCATGGAGGGGCATGCGCAGAAGCGCCCGGCCGAAATCTCGGGCGGCATGAAGCAGCGCGTCGGCATTGCCCGCGCGCTCTGCATGCGCCCCAAGGTGCTGCTGCTGGATGAACCCTTCGGCGCATTGGACGCGCTGACCCGCGCGCATCTGCAGGATCAGGTCATGGCGATCCATGCGCGGCTGGGTACCACCATCATGATGATCACGCATGACGTGGATGAGGCGGTGCTGCTCTCGGACCGCATCGTGATGATGACGAACGGCCCCAACGCGACCATCGGTGAAATCCTCGATGTGGACCTGCCGCGCCCGCGGGACCGCCTGGCGCTCGCTTCCGAGCCGCGTTTCCTGGCAGCGCGGGAGGCGGTGCTGCGCTTCCTGCATGAGCGCCACGCGCTGCCGGCGGCGGCGTGCGCTTGCGCGTCCTGGTCATCGGCGCGGGGCCGGCTGGCACGCGCTGCGCCGTGCGGAGTGCCGAGCGTGGGGCCCGCGTCACGCTCTGCGGGGCGGAGGCGGCGCTGCCCTATGACCGGGTGGCGCTCTCCGCGCTGCTAGCGGGCGAGACGACGATGCCCGCGCTGATCACCCATGAATTGGCGGCGCTGCACGCGCAGGGCATCGCCTTCCGCCCCGCGACGTCCATCACGGCGCTGGACCGCGCAGCGCGGAAGGCGGTGACCGCGCGTGGCGAGCGCATCGGCTATGACCGCGTGGTGATCGCCACCGGCTCGCGCGCGATCCGCCTGCCCGTGCCGGGCGCCGACCTCCCGGGCGTGCAGACCTATCGTACGCTCGATGATGTGCGCGCCATGTTGCGGGCAGCGCGCGGCGGTGGCTCGGCCGTGGTGGTGGGCGGCGGCTTGCTCGGGCTGGAAGCGGCCGCCGGCCTCGCGCGGCGTGGCATGAAGGTGACGGTGCTGCATCCGGTGGATTGGCCGATGGAACGGCAGCTGGATGCCGGGGCCGGCAGCCTCCTGGCGCGGCGGATGGGGCGCAGCGGCATCCGCTTCGCCATGCCCGCGCAGCTCGCCGCCATCGAGGGTGAAGGGCGGGTCTCCGGCGTCGTGCTGGCCGATGGAAAGCGGATCGCAGCCGATATCGTGGTCATGGCCGTCGGCATCCGCCCGGACACGGCCTTGGCGGCGGCCTCGGGCCTCGCCATCGGGCGCGGCATCATGGCCGATTCGGGGATGCGCAGCAGCGACCCCGACATCCTCGCCATCGGCGAATGCGCCGAGGTCGAAGGGCGCAGCATCGGGCTCGTCGCGCCCGCGCTCGCGCAGGCGGAGATCGCGGCGGCCACCCTCGCCGGGCAGGCCGCGCAATATGCGCCGCGCGCCGATGCGGCGGCGCTGAAGGTCTCGGGCACCTTGGTCTGGTCGGCCGGCGACATCGCCGGCGAGGGCGTCATCCTGCGCGACGAGGAGGAGGACCGCTACCGCCGCCTCTTCCTGCGCGAGGATAGGCTGGTGGGCGCCGTGCTCTATGGCGATGTGAGCGATAGCGGCTTCTACCTGAACCTGATCGCCTCCGGCCGCCGCATCGGTCGCCATGCGGCGGCATTGGCGCTGGGCCCGGCCTTCGCGCGGGAATTGGCGTGATGGAAGGCCCCGGCTTCTCGCCTGAGCAGCAGAACTACCTCAAGGGCTTCATGGCCGGGGTCGAGGCACGCCGCGGCGCGCTGGCCCCCGCCGGTGGCGGCACCGCGCCGGCCGATGCGCTGCGCGCGGCCCAGGACGCGACCCTCGCCAAGGGCGGCAAGCTCGTCCCGCAGGAGGAGGCCAAGCGCGAGAAACACCCTCTCGACCGCTGGGACGAGATCACCGCGCGCGCCGAGGCCGGGCAATTCCCCAAGCCCATCGACGACTTCATCGGCCGCTTCCACGGGCTGTTCTTCGTCGGCCCCGCGCAGGATGCCTTCATGTGCCGCCTGCGCATCCCGGGCGGCATCCTCACCGCGCACCAGGCGCGCGAGGTGGCGGCCATCGCGGAGGAATGCGGCGGCGGCTACATCGACATCACCACGCGCGCGAATTTGCAGATCCGCATGATCCCGGCCGCCCGCGGCCCGGAAGTGGTGATGCGCCTCGGCGAGATCGGCCTGCTGCCGCGCGGCACGGGGGCGGACAATATCCGCAACATCACCGCCTCGCCCACGGTCGGCATCGATCCCCGCGAATGGGTGGACACGCGGCCGATCCTGCGCGCGCTGCATCATCACATCCTGAACACGCGGGACCTGTTCGGCCTGCCGCGCAAGTTCAATATCAGCCTCGATGGCGGCGGCTCCATCGCCGTGCTGGAGGAGACGAACGACATCGCGCTCAGCGTGGTGCGGGTGAATGGCGAGCATCGCTTCCGCCTCGGCCTGGGCGGCATCACCGGTCACCAGGATCTCGCGGAACCCTCCGATGTCGCGGTGCTGCCGGGTGAGGTCGTGAAGCTTTGCGACGCCATCCTGCGCGTCTTCATCGCCCATGGCGACCGGACCGATCGTAAGAAGGCGCGGCTGAAATACCTGCTGGATGCCTGGGGCCATGATCGCTTCCTGGCTGAGGTGGAAACGCTGCTGGGCGCGCCGCTGCCGCGCTTCGACGTGGCGACGATGGAACGGCCGGCCGCCCCGGATCGGCTGGCCCATGTGGGCCAGCATGCGCAGCGCCAGGAGGGCCTGCATTGGCTGGGCGTGGTGGTGCCGGCGGCGCGGCTTTCGGCCGAGCAATTGCGGGGCCTCGCTGACATCGCGCAACGCCAGGGCAATGGCGAGCTGCGGCTCACCGTCTGGCAGAACCTGCTCATCCCGCATGTCGCGGATGTGGCGGCGGCGCAGGCGGCGCTCGCGACACTCGGCCTCACCATCGAGGCCAACGCCCTACGCGCCGGCCTCGTCGCCTGCACCGGTTCCGCCGGCTGCAAATTCGCCGCCGCCGACACCAAGCGCAACGGTCTTGAGATCGCCTCCTTCCTGGAGGAGCGGATCACGCTGGACGCTCCGCTCAATATCCACCTGACCGGCTGCCACCATTCCTGCGCGCAGCATTTCATCGCCGATATCGGCCTGCTCGGCGCCAAGGTGGAGCAGGGCGAGGAGGTGCTGCCGGGCTACGACATCCACCTCGGCGGCGGCGCCGCGCAGGAGGCGCGGATCGGCCGCCTCATCCGCCCCAAGGTGACCGAGGATGCGGTGGCGCCGCTGCTGCTCAACATCCTTCGGCAGTGGCAGGCCGGGCGCGCGCCGGGCGAATCCTTCCGGGATTTCTGCGCCCGGCACGGGGATGCCGAGCTGAACGGAATGCTCGAAGCATGAATGTCATCACGCAGAATTTCGGCCCCGCTCCGGTGCCGCTCATCCCGGATTCGGCGCCCTTCACGCCGGAGCAGCGCGCCTGGCTGAACGGCTTCCTCGCCGGGCTCTATGGCGGCGCCGAGAACGCCTCGATCCCGAGCGCCCCGCCGCCGCCCGCCGAGGACTTCCCCTGGCACGACCCAACGCTGGAGCTGGAGGACCGCCTCGCCCTCGCCGAGGGCCGCAGCCTGCCGCGCCGCCTCATGGCCGCCATGGCGCAGCTCGATTGCGGGCAATGCGGCTATCTCTGCCAGAGCTATGCCGAGGCGCTGGCCGATGGGCGCGAGACCTCCACCGCCCTCTGCCAACCCGGCGGCAAGGTGACGCGCGATGCGGTAAAGCGCCTCATGGCCGATGTGAAAGTGGCGCCCGCCGCGGCACCGGCGGTGGCAAAGCCGCGCGGCGAGACCACACGCCTGCTCGCCTCCGAACGCCTGACGGGCAAGGGCAGCGGCAAGGATGTGCGCCGCATCGTGCTCGATCTCAGCGGCACCGGCATCACCTACGAGCCGGGGGATTCGCTCGGCGTCGTCGTCCGCAACGACCCCACGCTGGTCGAGGCCTGCCTCACCCGCCTCGGCGCCCGCGATGACGACGCCCTGCGCGAAGCCCTCTCGGCCGAGCGCGACATCGCCCGCCCGCTGGACCGCACGCTCGACCTGCTGGCCGGCGCCGCGCGGGATGCGCGCGAGGGTGCGGCGCTGCGCCGTCTCGCCGATGGCGAGGATGGCGCGGAGCCGGCCGATGCCGATCTGCTGGATCTGCTGGAGGCCTTCCCCTCCGCGCGCCCGCCCTTGGCGGACCTCATCGCCTCCCTGCCCACGCTGAAGCCGCGCCTCTACTCCATCGCCTCCTCGCCGCGCGCCACACCCGGCCGCGTCGAGCTCTGCGTCGGCGTGGTGCGTGAGGCGCGGCGCGGGCGCATGCGGGACGGCGTCGCCTCCTGCCACCTGGCCTTCCGCGCCGATGCCGTGCCCGCCTACACGCAGGTCAGCCATTTCCGCCTGCCCGGGCGCGCTGAGACACCGGTCGTCATGGTGGGCCCCGGCACCGGCATCGCGCCCTTCCGCGCCTTCCTGCAGGAGCGCGCGGCGCTCGGGCTCAAGGGCCGCAGCTGGCTCTTCTTCGGCGACCGCCACGCGGCCACGGACTTCCTCTTTGCCGAGGAGATCAACGGCTGGAAGAGGGACGGCACCTTGCAGCGCCTCTCGCTCGCCTGGTCGCGCGACGGACAGGCGAAGGATTATGTGCAGCACCGCATGATCGAGGATGCGGCCGATCTCTGGCGCTGGCTGCAGGAGGGCGCGCATTTCTACGTCTGCGGCGATGCGAGCCGCATGGCCAAGGATGTGGACGCCGCGCTGCGCCAGATCGCGATGAGCGAGGGCGGCATGACGCCGGACCAGGCACGCGACTGGATCGTGGCCTTGGCGAGGCAGGGCCGCTACCAGCGAGACGTCTATTGATGCATGGGTCCATCCTGACTGCCACCCGCACCACCTGCCCGTATTGCGGCGTGGGCTGCGGCGTCCTCGCCGCCGCCGATAGCAGCGTGCGTGGTGACCCCGCGCACCCGGCCAATCAGGGCCGCCTGTGCAGCAAGGGCGCCGCGCTGGGCGAGACCCTCGGCCTCGAAGGCCGCCTTCTCCATCCGATGGTGCACGGCAAGCGCGCCAGCTGGGAGATGGCGCTGGACGCGACCGCTGAGGGCTTCCGCCGCGCGCTGGCCGAGCATGGGCCGGAGGGTGTCGCGCTCTATGTCTCCGGCCAGCTGCTGACCGAGGACTACTACGCCGCCAACAAGTTCACGAAGGGCTTTCTGGGCACCGGCAACATCGACAGCAATTCGCGCCTCTGCATGGCAAGCGCGGTGGCCGGCCACAGGCGGGCCTTCGGCGAGGATCTGGTGCCCGGCGTCTACGCGGATCTGGAGCAGGCGGATCTGGTCATCCTCGTCGGCAGCAACCTCGCCTGGTGCCATCCCGTGCTGCACCAGCGGCTCCTGGCGGCGAAGGCGACGCGGCCCATGATGCGCATCGTCGTGGTGGACCCGCGCCGCACCGCGAGTTGCGAGGGCGCGGACCTCCATCTGGCCCTGCGCCCGGGCAGCGATGTCGCACTCTTCGCCGGCCTGCTCGCGCATCTCGGCAAGGCGGGCTTCGCCATCCCGGAGGCCGTGCGGCAACCCCTCGACGTGCCCGGGCTCACCGGCCTCGAAGCCACGCAGATCGCGACCTTCCAGCAATGGTTCACCGGCACCGAGCGCGTCGTCACGCTCTGGAGCCAGGGCACCAACCAATCCTCCAGCGGCACCGACAAGGCCAACGCCATCATCAACTGCCACATCGCGACGGGGCGCATCGGCCGCCCGGGCATGGGGCCCTTCAGTGTCACGGGCCAGCCCAATGCGATGGGCGGGCGCGAGGTGGGGGCGCTCGCCAACATGCTGGCCGGGCATCTCGACGCCGAGAAACCGGAGGAGGTGGGCGCGCTGCGCGCGTTCTGGCAGGCGCCGAACCTCGCGACCAGGCCGGGCCTGAAGGCGGTGGACCTGTTCCGCGCGGCGGAGGCCGGGCGCATCGGCGCGATGTGGGTGATGGCGACCAACCCCGCCGTCTCCCTGCCCGATTCCGCGATGGTACGCCGCGCCCTGGCCCGCATCCCGACGCTCGTCGTCTCCGACTGCCACGCCGGCTCGGACACCGCCCTGCATGCGCAGATCCTGCTGCCCGCGCTCGGTTGGGGCGAGAAGGACGGCACCGTCACCAACAGCGAGCGCGTGATCAGCCGCCAGCGCGGCTTCCGTCCCCCACCCGGCGAGGCGAAGCCCGATTGGTGGATCATCGCGCAGGTCGCAGCGCGCCTTGGCTGGGGGGGCCATTTCGCCTGGGGCGGCCCGGCCGCCATCTTCCGCGAGCATGCGGCCGTGACGGAGCTGGCGCGCCCCGCGCCCCGCGTCTTCGACCTGGGCGGCCTTGCGGACCTGACGGACGCCCAATACGCGGCACTGCCGCCCACGCAATGGCCGGTGCCGCGAAGCGGCCCGCATGGTGGCCGCATCACACCGCCCGTGCAGCGCCTGGTGCCGACACCCTTCCGCCCGCCCGAGCACGGCGGCCCCATGATTCTGATGACCGGCCGCCTGCGCGACCAATGGCACACCATGACACGCACCGGCCGCGTGCCGCGGCTGATGCAGCACGCGCATGAGCCGGTGCTGACGCTCAACCGTGCCGATGCCGTGGGCCTCACCGAGGGCGGCCTGGTGCGCGTGACGAGCGCCTGGGGCGAAGCGGTGCTGCGCCTGGCGCTCGATGCGGCGACCCCGCGCGGCGCCTGCTTCGCGCCCATGCACTGGACGGACCAGCTCTCGCCTCGCGGCCGCATCAACGCGGCGGTCACACCCGCGACCGACCCTATCAGCGGCCAGCCAGAGCTCAAGCACACGCCCGTCTCGCTCTCGCCGTTCGAGGCGGCCTGGCAGGGCTTCGTGCTGGCCCGACGACCATTGGGCGCGCGCCTTGCCGAGTGGTGCGCCCTCTCGCCCGCCACCGAGGGCGTCTGGCGGCACGAATTGGCGGGCAACGGCGAAGGGGCCTTCGCAGCCCTCGCCGAGGCGCTGGGCGAGGGCCCGCCCAGCATCGCACTCCACGCCGAAGCGACGGGCGAGCACCGCGCCGCCTGGCTGCGCGACGGGCAGCTCATCGCCGCACTCTTTCTCGGCCCCGATCACGCGCTGCCGCCGCGCGAATGGCTCATCTCGCTCTTCGCCGAGGCCCGTATCGGCAGTGCCGCGCGCCATTCGCTGCTGGCCGGGCTGCTGCCCGACGGGCTGCCGGCCTCGCCCACGCTCTGCGCCTGCCATGGGGTGAGTGGGGCCACCATCCGCGCCGCCATCGAGGCTGGCGCGCGCGACGTGGCGGCGATCGGTGCGGCCACCTGCGCCGGCACGGGCTGCGGCAGCTGCAAGCCGGAACTCGCCGCCATGCTTGCCCTGCAGCCCGTCTGATGCGGCATTTCCCCGCCTTCCTCGACCTTCAGGGACGCAGCGTTCTCCTGCTCGGCGCGGGCGAGGCGCTGGAGGCCAAGGCCACGCTCCTGCGCGCCGCCGGCGCCGAATTGCGCGAGGCCAGGCTTTTCGAGGAGAGCCTGCTGGAAGGCTGCGCCATGGCCGTCGCCGCCGGCGCTCCGGAGGAAGAGCTGGTCGCGCTGCACGTCGCCTGCATGGCGCGCGGCGTTCCCGTGAATGTCGTGGACCGGCCGGAATTCTGCTCCTTCATCACGCCCGCCATCATCAGGCGGGAGGGCATCACCATCGGCGTCTCCACCGGGGGCGCTTCGCCCGTCCTCGCCCGGCTGGTCCGCCAGAAGATCGAGGCGGTGCTGCCGCCGCTGCTCGGCCGTGTCGCGGCCTTGGGCGCACGGTTCCAGGCCGCGGTCCGCGCGCGCATCCCGAGCCTGCCGGCGCGCCGCGTCTTCCTGGAGCGCGCGCTGACCGGGACGCCGGCCGACCTCGCCCTCGCCGGCCGCCAGGACGAGGCCGAAGCCGCTTTCGCGCGCCTGCTGGAGACCGCCGATTCCGCGCCGCGCGGCTTCGTGCAACTGGTGGGCGCCGGGCCGGGTGCGGCCGATCTTCTCACGCTGCGGGCGCTGCGCGCGCTGGGCGAGGCCGATGTCATCGTGCATGACCGCCTGGTGAGCGAGGAGGTGCTGGACCTCGCGCGGCGCGATGCCCGGCGCATCTTCGTGGGCAAGAAGCGCGCGCTGCATTGCATCCCGCAGGAAGGGATCAACACGCTGCTCATCGAACTCGCGCGCGAGGGGCTGCGCGTGGTGCGCCTCAAGGGCGGCGATCCCTTCATCTTTGGCCGTGGCGGTGAGGAAGCCCAGGCGCTGGCCGAAGCCGGCATTCCCTTCGAGGTGGTGCCCGGCGTGACCGCGGCGCTGGGTTGCGCGGCCCAGGCGGGCATTCCACTGACGCATCGCGACGCGGCCCGCATGCTGACCTTCGTCACCGGCCACACGCGCGAGGGGCGGCTCGATCTCGATTTTCCCGCACTTGCGCGTCCGGGCCAGACGCTGGCGATCTACATGGGCCTGACCACCTTGCCGCAGCTTCGCGAGGGCCTGGCCGGCGAGGGCTTCGACCTCAAGACCCCCGCCGCGCTGATCGAACGTGGCGGCTCACCCCGGCAGCGGGAATTGCGGGGGAGCCTGGCTGAGATCGTGGCCCGCGCACCGGATTGGGCGGGAGACGGCCCTGTGCTGCTGCTGCTGGGCGAGGCGGTGGCCATGGGCGCCCCGCCGGCGCGCGCGGAAGCCGCCTTCGCCTGAGGCCGGGCTTGGGTTACAAGCCCTCCATCGCCGGAGGAAACCCCATGCAACGCCGTCTCCTGATCGCCAGCATCCTCGCTGCCCCCTTGGCCGTCCCCGCCATCGCGCGCGCGCAGACGGGGCCGCTGCGCCTGATCGTGCCCGCCCCGCCGGGCGGCAGCACGGATATCCTGGCCCGCATCCTGACCGAGCGCGCGGGTGCCAGCTTGGGCCAGAACATCGTGGTGGATAATCGTGGCGGCGCCGGCGGCATCATCGGCACCGAGGCCGCGGCGCGCGCGGCGGCGGATGGCAACACCATCATCCTGGGCCACAACCAGACACATGCTTCCAGCCAATGGATGGCGCGCAACCTGCCCTATAATGCGATCGAGAGCTTCACGCCGGTCGCGCGCCTCGCCACCGTGCATCACGCGACGGTGGTGCCGGCCAATTCCCAGGCCCGCACCATGGCCGGGCTGATCGAGATGGGGCGCGGCGGGCGGCGCGTCTCCTATGCCTCCTCCCAGGCGGGCTCGGCGAGCCATGTGATCGCGGAGACCTTCGTTCGGCGCTCGGGCATGGATGCGGTGCATGTGCCCTATCGCGGCGGCGGCCCCGCCACGCAGGATACGGTGGCGGGTGTGGTGGATTTCTACGTCTCGACCTGGCCGGGCGTCGTGGCGCTGGTGCGCGAGGGCCGGCTGCGGGCGCTGTCCATCGGCGCCGCGCAGCGCGTTCCGGGCTTTCCTGACCTTCCGACGACGGCCGAGGCGGAGGTGCCGTTCATGGCGGTGGATGCCTGGTTCGGCCTTTTCGCGCCGCGCGGGGTGGAGGCGGCGCGCGTGACGCGCCTGTCGGAGGCGTTCCTGGCGGCCCTCGCCCAGCCCGAGACGGCCGAGCGCGCGACGCAGGCCGGGCTGAACGCAGCACCCATGGGGCCTGGGGATTTCGCGGCCTTTCAGGTCGCAGAGGTGCGCCGCTGGCAGGAGATGGCGACGCTGACCGGGATCATGATGGAGTAGCGGAGCGAACCGGCCAGGGAACCAGGCGCTCAAGTCGCATACTCGCCCCTTCTATCGCAGGTCGAACACGTCACGCTGCCCCTGCGACCCCTGGGCAGGTTCAACAGCGTCCCGCAGTGCCAGCATGGAACGGCCCTTCGTTCGGAATACGCGCCTCCCCTCTCTTGGGCGGGACGTGGGTCGAGCGGCGCCTTCGGGGGCTTTCGCGCGCGGAAAGCCGCCACGCCGGCGCCGATGATCCAGATGGCGATGAGCCCCAAGACCGCGAAGCCCAAAGGGTTGGGCTCCAGAATCATGATCGCGACCCAAAGCCCGGAGATTGTCGCCAGAAGGGTGGCGCCAAGCGTGACGGCCTCCCTTCCGCGTTGCGCTGGATAGGCTTGCATCGCGGCGTCGTAGATGACCCACTCATCGTGGAGCGCACGCAATGCGGCAAGCCGCTGTTCTTCCTCTCCTTCGGCATGCTGTCGGGCTCTTTGCCGCCTGATGCGCTCGCCCTGGATCGAACGGTCCAGCTGGCTGCCCGCCGTCAAGCGATCAAGCGGAAGGAGGTGGACATCAAGCCTGGCTGCCCCCGCTTTCGCGGCGTTGGTGAACCCGCCGCTGACAATCACCGCCGCATGCGTGGCGGAATGGAAGCCGCGCGCCGCATAAGCCTCCTTCACCGCGTCATATCCAACGGCCCCTGACCAATTCTTGCACTGGACGACGAGCTTTTCGCTTCCGCAGACGGCAATCACATCGCAGCCAAAGTCGCCCGACCCCGGCGTCAGCGTCACCTCCCAGCCGAATTCGCTGAGTCTCGCGGCGACGCTGTGCTCGAAGCGGCGGCCCTGAGCGCTGCTCGATCCCTCGCGGGGCACCGCCTCATCCGCGTGAAACGACCACGCCCTTTTGCGCCGGGCCGGTCTGTGTTGCTGCCGCCATCGTGCCACCGCATCCGTCCCCGAATTCGCATGCCCCGGCAGAATTCATCGTCACGCGCAACTCAGCACCTTTCGGCCGACATCCGCTACGCCTTCTTCTCCCAGCCGCGCTCGCCCTGCTGCCAATAGGTGAGGACGTGGCCCGCGGCCTTGGCGGCCGCCCAGCGCCGGCGGGCGGCAGCCACCGCATCCTCATCGCCGCCATCGAACAGGTCGAAGGCGCGGGCATAGAGCGCCAGATGCACGCTCTCCGTCCCCTCGGTCAGGAACAGATGCTGCGCGCCGTTCGCCGGCGGCGCATCCGCGAGCGTCAGGAGCACCGGCTGCGACGCCGCGTCGCGCGTGCCATGCGGCAGCCAATCCGGCTCCGCACAGGTCCAGAGCGCGTCATCGAGCGACTTCATCCGCTCCTCGCTCGCGCAGAGCACGAGGGCGCGCTGCTGCAAGGCGATCACCCGGCCGAGCAGGCGGGGCAGCGCCTGCTCCAGCGTGCTGCGCGTCAGGTGATAGAAGCCGATCTCCGTCACGGCACCGTCAGCACCACATTTCCCATCGCCGCCCCGCCCATCACCATCTCATGCGCGGCCGCGCATTCGGCGAGCGGCATGGTGGCGGCAATCGCGTGGTGCAGTCCGCCATCGCGCAGCAGCTTGTCCAGGACCGCCTCGCATTCCGTCCGCGCCTCGGCGCTCAGCTCATAGACGATGAAGAAGCGGATCGCCGCGCCGCTCAGGATCATCGGGAAGAAGCCGAGCGTGATGTCAGCGGCGCCCGAGCCATAGGTCACGCAGATACCGTCCTGCTTCACGATGCGCGGCAGCAGCGCGGCATTGGCGGCCAGGTCCACCTCGATCACGCGGTCCACGCCGCGGCCGCCGGTGAGTTCCTGCACGCGCGCCGCCACATCCTCGGCGCGGTAATCGATCACGGCATCGGCGCCCGCCGCCATCGCATGCGCGGCCTTGGCGGCCGAGCTGACGGTCGCGATCACCTGCCTGGCACCCAGCCGCTTCGCGAACTGGATCGCATAATGCCCGACCGCGCCCGCGCCGCCCGCGACCAGAACGGATTGGCCGATCACGCCGCCATCCACCATGACCGCGCGCAGTGCCGTCAGCGCCGGGATGCCCAGGCAGGCACCCTCCGCGAAGCTGACATTCTCCGGCAGCGCCACGGCCTGGACGGCCGGCAGCGCGATGTATTCCGCCGCCGTGCCGAAGGGGCGCTTCCATTGCCCGTTCCAGATCCAGACGCGCTCCCCCACGCGCGCCGCATCCACGCCGGCCCCCGCGGCCACGATCACGCCCGCGCCATCGCTGTGCGGGATGATGCGCGGCGCCGACATGGGGCGCGAGCCGCCGCGCGCCTTGCAGTCCGACGGATTTACGCCTGAGGCGTGGACACGGACCAATACCTCGCCTGGTCCCGCCACGGGATCGGCCATGTCGCCATGGACCAGGACCTCACGCGCGGCACCCGTCCGCTCATACCAAACCGCCTTCATCGCGCCCTCCCCGAGGCCATCCCGTCACACCCGGTGCGGGTCTTCAAAATGCCGCTCCACCAGCGCATCCAGCAAGCGTGCCCCGAAGCCGCTGGGCGTGCCCTTGGCCGCGAGCTGATCTTCCGTCTCGGCCTGGTCCACGCCCGCGATGTCCAGATGCGCCCAGGGCAGCGTGCCCACGAACTCGCGCAGGAAGGCGGCGGCGTGCGATGCATCGGGCTGCGGCCCGCGCCCGGCCGGCACGCATTGCTTGAGATCGGCGATCTCGCTCTTCAGATCCTCGCGGTGCCGCTCGCCGATGGGCAGCGGCCAGAGCCGCTCGCCCACTACCTCGCCCGCCGCCGTGACCGCGGCCCCCAGCGCCGCGTCATTGCCGAAGAGCCCCGCGCGATGATGGCCCAGCGCCGTCACCACGCTGCCAGTGAGCGTGGCCAGGTCGAGCAGCGCCTGCGGGCGGAAGCGCCGCGCGGTGAAGTGCAGCGCATCGGCCAGCACCAGGCGGCCCTCGGCATCCGTATCCACCACCTCCACGCTCTGGCCATTCATCATGCGCAGTACATCGCCCGGTCGGTAGGCCATGCCGCTCGTCGCATTCTCGGCGATAGCGAGCAGGGCGACGGCGGGACAGGGGGAGCGGCGGCGAGCGAGCGCCAGCATGGCGCCGGCGCAGGCCGCAGCACCCGCCATGTCAGCACGCATCGCCTCCATGCCCGCGGCACCCTTGATGGAAATGCCGCCCGTGTCGAAGCAGATTCCCTTGCCGATGAAGGCCACCGGCGGTGCCTTGAAGCCGCCCCTCCAGCGCAGGATGACGAGGCGCGGTGGGTGCGCGCTGCCCTGGCCCACCGCCAGCAAGCCGCCGGCCCCCAGCCGCCGCAATGCCCTGCGGCCAAGCACCGTGACCTCGATCCCTTCGGCGCGGAGCTTTCGCAGCCGGTCGACGAAACCAGTCGTGGTCAGGTGATTGCCGGGTTCGGCCACCAATTCGCGCGCCAGGGCCGCGCCGGCCAGCGCTGCCTCGGCCCGCGCCCAGGCGGCGCGGAGGGCCGTGGGGTCATCCACCAGAAGCTCGATCCGCCGTGGTTTGGCGCCCAGGGACTTGCGCCGCTCGAAGCGCCAGGCGCGCAGCACGGCACCCGTGCCGAGTGCCATGGCGCAAGAGGGCGGGAATCCGCGCGCATCCAGCGCGATGCGCTCAGCATCGCCCGCCGCCGCGATGCAGGCGGCACCCACCCTTTCCCATTCATGCGCCGTGCAGGCGCCATCCGCACCGACCCAGCGGTCGCCCGGGGAAACCTCCAGCACCTCGCCCAGCCGGCCGCGGAAGCCCGAGGCATGCGGCGGGCCGCCCTCAGGAATCGGCCGCAGCAGCAGCGCGCCCTTGGCAGGGGCGCGCCGGAGCTTCAGCACCGGTCAGCCTTCATAATGCTCCGCCACCAGCCGATCGAGCATGCGCACGCCATAGGCCGAGGCGCCCTTGGGGATGGTCGGGCTGTCCTTCGTGGCCCAGGCGGTGCCGGCGATGTCCAGATGCGCCCAGGGGCGGCCCTGCACGAAGCGCTGGATGAAGCAGGCGGCCGTGATCGAGCCGCCGGCGCGCCCGCCGCCGACATTCTTCATGTCGGCGATGTCGGACTTGATCTGCTTGTCATAGGCCTCGCCCAGCGGCATGCGCCAGGCGGCCTCGCCCACTGCGTTGCCGGCCGCGATGATGCGCGCGGCCAGTTCCTCGTCATTGGCAAAAAGGCCCGCATGCTCATGGCCGAGCGCCACGATGATCGCGCCGGTCAGCGTGGCGAGGTCCACCATGAATTTCGGGTCGTATTTCTCGATCGCGTAGTGGATCACATCGGCCAGCACCAGGCGGCCTTCGGCGTCGGTGTTGATCACCTCGATGGTCTGGCCGGAGGCGCTGGTCACCACATCGCCCGGGCGCTGCGCGTTATGGCCGGGCATGTTCTCGACGAGGCCCACGATGCCGATCACGTCGGCCTTGGTCTTGCGGCCGGCCAGCGCCGCCATGAGGCCGGCGACGGTGCCAGCGCCCGCCATGTCCCACTTCATGTCTTCCATGCCGCCGGCCGGCTTGATGGAGATGCCGCCCGTGTCGAAGGTCACGCCCTTGCCGATGAAGCAGAGCGGCTTGTCCATCTTCTTCTTGCCCGAGCCGTTCCACTTCATCACGACCATGCGCGGCTCGTTGATCGAGCCCTGCGCCACACCCAGCAGCGCGCCGAAGCCCAGCTTCTTCATTTCCTTCGGGCCCAGCACATCCACGCCGAGGCCCAGCTTCTCCAGCCCCTTGAGGCGATCCGCGAATTCCACGGGCGTCAGGATATTGGCGGGCTCCGAGACGAGGTCGCGCGCGAGGAAGACGCCCTCCACCACCGCCTTCATCGGCGCGAAGGCGGATTTCGCCGCCGACGCCTCGTTCGTGCCGATGGTGAGCTTGGCCAGCTTGGGCTTGTCCTCGGCCTTTTCCGTCGTGCGGTAGCGGTCGAAGCGGTAGGAGCGCAGCGCGGCCCCCATGGCGAGGCTGGCGGCCTGTTCGGCCGTGAGGCCATCCGCCGCCACCATGGCCGCGGCCTCTCCCGAGATCATGGGGATGAGGCTGCCGCCCAGCTTCTCGGTGTCCGGGCTTTCGCCCAGGCCCAGCACCACCAGCTTGGTGATCCCGCCATGCGGCGCCCAGAGCGTGGCCGACTGGCCCTTCTTGCCCTTGAAGCCCGCCGCCTCCAACGCGCGGGAAAGGCCGCCTTCCATCGCCGCGTCCAGCGTGGCGGCAAGGCCCGAGAGCGTGGCGCCCTCGGCGAGGGGCAGGACAAGCGCGCCGGATTTCGGCAGCGCGGGCTTGGCGAAGGCGATGTCGAGCATGGGGGGTCCGTTCCGGTCTGAAGGATTCGTCATAGGATAGGGGCTGCCTCGCATTGCGTCATCCCGGGCGGGTGGATAGATCACCGCATGACCCATCCGGAACTTCTCGAACTGGCCACGCGCCTCGCGCTCGAGGCCGGGGATGCGATCGAGGCGGTGCGCCGGGCGGGCTTCGCCATCGAGCGCAAGGGCGATGCCAGCCCCGTCACCGCGGCGGATCGCCTGGCCGAGGGCATCATCACCGAGGGGCTGCGCCTCGCCACACCGGAGATCCCCGTGGTGGCCGAGGAAGCCTTCGCGGCCGGCGAGGCGCCCGAGGTGGGCTACCGCTTCTGGCTGGTGGACCCGTTGGACGGAACGCGGGAATTCGCCGATGGGCGCGATGAATACGTGACCTGCATCGCGCTGATCGAGGCCGGGCGCCCGGTGCTCGGCGTGCTGGGTGTGCCGGGGCGGGGCAGTCTCTACGCCGGGATCGTGGGGCAGGGGGCCTGGATGGCGGAGGGCGGCGCGCGCCGTCCGATCCAGGCCCGCCGCCCGCCCCCTGAGGGGCTGCATGTGCTGGACAGCCGCTCCCACCGCGACGCCGCGGCGACGGAGGCCTTCTGCGCCGCCTGGCCGGTGCGGCAGACGACGCGGATGGGTTCGGCGCTGAAATTCGCCTGGATCGCCGAAGGCCGGGCCGACCTGATGCCGCGCCTCGCCTCGGGGATCATGGAATGGGACACGGCCGCTGGGCAGGCGGTGCTGGAGGCGGCGGGCGGGCGCGTGGTGGATGCGGCGGGGCGGCCGCTTTCCTATGGCAAGCCGGGCTATCGCAACCCGGGCTTCGTCGCCTGGGGTGCGGCGTGACCGCCCTCCTGGATGATCCGCTGGACGCGGCGGCGCTGCTGCGGACCGGCGCCCTCGTCGCCTTCGCGACCGAGACGGTCTACGGCCTCGGCGCCGATGCCCGGAACGGCCGGGCGGTCGCGGGGATCTTCGAGGCCAAGGGCCGGCCGCATTTCAACCCGCTGATCTGCCACTTCGCCGAGGCCGAGGCAGCCTGGGCCGAAGTGCGCGCCGATGACCGCGCCCGCGCGCTGGCTGCCGCCTTCTGGCCAGGCCCGCTGACGCTCGTCCTGCCCCGCCGGCCGGATTGCCGCATTGATCTGCTGGCGGGTGCCGGACTCGACACCTTGGCCGTGCGCGTCCCGGCGCATGAGGGGGCGCTGGCCCTGCTGCGGGCCGCGGCCACGCCCATCGCGGCGCCCTCGGCCAATCGTTCGGGCCGGGTCAGCCCGACAAGCTCGGCGCATGTCATGGAGGAGTTGGCCGGCCGGATCGCTGCCATCCTGGAGGGGGGCGAATGCGCGGTGGGCGTGGAATCCACCGTGCTCGACCTGGCCGGGGGCGGCGCCGCCCTGCTGCGGCCGGGCGGCGTGCCGGTGGAGGCGATCGAGGCGGTGATCGGCCCGGTGGGCCGCCCGCTGCCGCGCCATGCCGGACCAAAGCCCACGCTGCGCAGCCCGGGGATGCTGCTCTCCCACTACGCGCCCACGCTGCCGCTGCGCCTTGACGCCCGGGAGGTGACGCCGGACGAGGCCCTGCTGGCCTTTGGCCCGCCCCTGCCCGGCGCGGCCCTCACTTTTCAGCTCTCCGAAGGACAGGACCTGCACGAGGCCGCGTCCCGCCTCTTCGCCGGCCTGCGCGCGCTGGATCGCCCTGGGCTGCGGGGCATTGCTGCGATGCCGGTGCCAGGAGAAGGGTTGGGACCTGCCATCCGGGACCGGTTGACCCGCGCGGCGGAGCCGCGGAATTAACTGCGCGCGGCGGAGCCGCGGAGTTAACTGTGCGCGGCGGAGCCGCCCCGCGCTTAGCGTGGCAGGGTGCGATAGTGCTCTTGGTCGTCCGTTGCGCAGTCGCGCTTCAGCGTGGCGAGACGCGTCGAGTTGTGGCCATGTCCGATCCGGTTCTGGCGGGCGATTTCCTCATCGATGGATTGGTTGAAGCCAAGGCATCCGCTCAGCCGGTTGACCACAGGCCCGGTCGCGCTCGTCGCCACCGTGACCGGTGCCGGCGCGCCCTGCATCCAATGCATCAGCCCGAACCCACCGGCCGCGCAAATCACGATGACCAGAAGGCTGGAGAGGAATTTCCCAGGTGCCATGAGACCAATTCCACAAATAAAACACCGACTCGGCGAGTCTAGCAGGATTAGGGCGTTCGTAAAATAACATTTCGCACTTTTTTTGACATGTCGCGAAAAGATACGAAGCGACTGCCCAAGGTGTCTGGAGATGGGCCATGTCCTCGCTATAAAACGGCATGCCCGATCACGCGCCCCGATCCACCGACCTGTCTCTGCTGGAGATGTTCCGCAACATCCTTGGCCCACTCGGCGTCTTGGCCGAGCCAGGGGACATCGCGCCGCATCTGAGCGATTGGCGCGGCCTCTACCGGGGCGAGGCCATGGCGGTGATCCGTCCCGCCAGCACGGCCGAGGTTGCGGCCTGCGTGGCGCTGTGCGCCGAGCAGCGCATCGCCGTCATCCCGCAGGGCGGCAACACCTCCATGGTGGGGGGCGCGACCCCCGAGGCGCGGCCGCGCCAGGTGGTGCTCAGCCTCGCGCGCATGAACCGCGTGCGCGAGGTGGACACGGCCGACATGACGATGACGGTCGAGGCGGGCCTCGTCCTCGCCCGCGCCCAGCAGGTCGCGGCCGAGCATGGGGTGCTGTTTCCGCTGAGCCTCGGCGCCGAGGGCACGGCGATGATCGGTGGCCTGCTCTCGACCAATGCCGGCGGCAACACCACGGTGCGCTATGGCAATGCACGGGAACTCATGCTGGGGCTTGAGGTCGTGCTGCCCGATGGCACCGTGATCAACGGCCTGCGCCGGCTGCGCAAGGACAACACCGGCTATGCGCTGCGGCATTTGTTCGTCGGCGCCGAGGGCACGCTCGGCATCATCACCGCCGCTGTGCTGCGCCTGTTTCCGGCTGCGCGCGAGACGGCGACGGCGCTCTGTGCCGTTCCTTCCGAGGATGCGGCCCTCGCGCTGTTCCGGCGCTTCCGGGCGGCCGATGAGGGGGCGGTCAGGGCCTTCGAGTACATGTCGGGCATCGGCATGGGCATGGTTCTCGACACCATTGAGGGCGCGACGCTGCCGCTCGCGGCACCCTCCGATCATTACGTCCTCGTGGATCTCTCCGCCTCGCGCGAGGGGGCCGGGCTGCGCGGGCTGATGGAAAGCGTCCTGGAGGCCGCCATGGAAGCCGGCGAAGTGGCGGATGCGGCGCTGGCGGAATCCGAGGCCCAGCGCGCCGCCATCTGGCGCCTGCGTGAGGAGCATCCCGAGGCGCAGAAACGGGCGGGGGCCAGTGTAAAGAATGATGTCTCGGTCCCCGTCTCGGCCGTCCCGGAATTGATCCGCCGCGCCTCGGCCGGCTGCCGGGCCCTCATCCCCGGCAGCCGGCCGGTGCCCTTCGGCCATATGGGCGACGGCAACATCCACATGAACCTGGCCCAGCCCGAAGGCATGGAAGCCGCCGATTTCCTCGCCCGCGCCCATGACATCATGGACACGGTGAACGAGGTGGTGCGTGAGCTGGGAGGCAGCTTCAGCGCCGAGCATGGCATCGGCCGCCTCAAGACCGACATGATGGAGTCCTGGCGCGGCGGCGCGGAACTGGACGCGATGCGCAGGATCAAGGCGGCGCTGGACCCGCGCGGCATCATGAACCCCGGCAAGCTGCTTCCCGATGCGTGACCTTCCGGCCATGGGCTGGTAAGACCGCGGCGGCATGAAGCGCATTGACCTCTACATCATGCGGCAGCTCGCGCTGTCGCTGCTGGCGGTGACGGTGGGGCTGGCCGCGCTGGTCTGGCTCACCCAGTCGCTGCGCTTCATCGAGCTCGTTCTGGATCGCGGCCTTTCCATCTGGGTCTTCCTGGAGCTGACAGGCCTGCTCCTGCCGAGCTTCTTCGGTGTGATCCTGCCCATCACCACCTTCGTGGTCACGCTTTTCACCTATGTGCGCCTCGCCTCCGACCGTGAGCTCGTGGTGATGCGCGCCGCCGGCCTCAGCCAGTGGCAGCTCTCCCGCCCCGGCTTGCTGGTGGCGATGGGCGCCATGGGCATCTGCTTTGTGCTGAACCTCTGGATCACGCCCGCATCGCATCAGGCCTTCCGGGAATGGCAGTTCGAGATCCGTAACCAGATGGCCGGCCTGCTGCTGCAGGAAGGGGTGTTCAGCTCCGTGGGCGAAGAACTCACGGTCTATGCGCGGGACCGGGATGCGGGCGGCACGCTTCAGGGCATCCTCGTGCATGATTCGCGGGAGCGCGGCGCGCCGGTGACCATCCTGGCGGAGAGTGGTCGCATCATCTCGACGCCGCAGGGCCCCCGCGTCACCCTCTTCAACGGCCAGCGGCAGCAGGTGGAGCGGGTCGTGCTGGCCGATGGCACCAGCACGATGCGCCTCACCGTCCTGACCTTCCAGGAGAACAGCCTCGACCTGGCCCGGGCCAACCGCAGTGAGGGCCAGCGCTTCCGCAACGCCCAGGAGCGCACGCTGGGCGAATTGCTCAACCCGGAGGACGGCGTCTCCGTCCGCGACCGCGGCCGCTTCCTGGCCGAGGCGAACCAGCGCCTGAGCAGCCCGATGACGGCCGTCACCTTCGCGCTGCTGGCCCTCGCTGTCGCGCTTTCGGGCCAGTTCCGGCGCTTCGGGGGTGGCATCAACCTCTTCGTGGGCAGCCTCCTGATGGTGGGGCTGCTGGCGCTCGGCCTGAGCATCGGCAACCTCGCGGCGCGGCAGACGGCGCTGATCCCGTTGATCTGGCTGCACGCGCTGCTGCCTGGCCTCGCCTCGGCCTGGGTGATCTCCGGCATGCCCGGCGTGCCAGAACAGATGCGCGGCTTCGCCCGATGATCGTCGCCAAGACCCTCACCTTTTACGTCGCTCGCCGCTTCCTCACGGCCACGGCGGGCATGCTGCTGGCGCTCACTCTGCTGGTCTCGATGTTCGACTTCATCGAATTGCTGCGCCGTGCGGCGACGCGGCCCGATGCGGGCTTCGCGCTGGTCGCCTCCATCGCGGGGCTGCGCATGCCATTCGTGGGCCTGCAAATCATGCCCTTCGCCATCCTGCTCGGCGGGCTCCTGGCTTTTTGGCGCCTTACCCGCTCCTCCGAGCTCATTGTGGCGCGGGCGGCGGGCATCTCTGCGTGGGGCTTCCTCTCGGGCCCCATGGCGGTGGCACTGGGCTTCGGGCTCATCGCCATCACCGCAATTTCGCCTGTCTCCTCGGTCATGCTGGCGCGTGCCGAGCGGCTCGATGCCTCCTACCTGCGCGCGGGCGGCGGTGTGACGGCCCTGGCGGGTGGGCGGCTGTGGATGCGGCAGGGTGATTCCGGGCTTGAGCCGGGCGGCGTCGCCGTCATCTCCGGACGCCCCGCACGGCTGCTCGGCACGGATCGCCTCGCGGATTTCAGCTTGGCCGACGTCACCATCTGGCGCCTTTCGGCCGGTGGAGCGGCACTGGCCCGCGTCGAGGCGCCGCGCGCCACGCTGCGCCCGGGTCGCTGGGAGGTGGAGGAGGCCACGGTCTTCGGCGCCGACCGCTTGCCCCGCCCCGCGCCCCGCTTCACCATGCCGACTGATCTGACGCCCGACCGCATCGAGAACAGCTTCGCCTCGCCCGACACGCTCTCTTTCTGGGCGTTGCCCGGCTTCATCGCGATCCTGGAGCAGGCAGGCTTCTCAGCTCTGCGGCACCGGCTGCAATTCCAGTCCATGCTGAGCACGCCGGTGCTCGCCATGACCATGGCGCTGCTGGCGGCCGGCTTCTCGATGCGCAACAGCCGGCGCGGCGGCGTGGCGCAGACCATCGCGGCCGGCGTCGCCGCCGGCTTCGGCCTCTTCGTGCTGGACCGCATCACCGGCGAATTCGGCGAGTCCGGCACGCTGCCGGTCTGGCTTGCCGCCTGGGCGCCCACGGCCACCGGGCTGCTGCTCGCCCTTGCCCTGCTGCTTCACCTGGAGGATGGGTGAACCCTTGCCCCCTTTGAATCCCCCACCCCTTGCTCCCCCTCGGCCGCTGCCGCGCTTCGCCCGCCGCTTGCTTCGGCGCAAGCAGGCCCTGCGCCTCGGCCTGCGCCCAAACCCGCGCCTCTGGCGCTGCCTCGGCTTCGCCCTGCTGTTCGCGCAGCTCGATCTGCTGCTGCCGGCCAGCGCGCAGATCGCGCCCGCCTTCGATCCCGCCTCTCAGACCTTCTCGGCCACAGGCTTCGTGGACTCGCAAATGTCGCGGGAGACGCTGCCGAGCCTGCTCTCCAGCCCCGCAGCGCCGGGCCCCGCCACTGGCGGCCCTCTCGGCAGTCGCCCTGGCAGCCCTGGCGGTGCCACCCCGGTGGTCGGCGGAGGCACCGACGGACCCGTGACCTTCTCGGCCGAAGAGGTCGAGTATGACCGGGAGCGGGAGCGCGTGGTTGCGCGCGGGCGCGTCGAGGCTTGGCAGGGCGGACGCTTCCTGCGCGCCGACAGCTTCACCTATGACCGCAACACCCGCATTGCCCTGCTCCAGGGCAATGTGCAGATCAGCGAGGCCGACGGGCAGGTCTTCTACGCCGAGGAGGCCGAGCTCGGCGACGGCTTCCGCGACGGCGTGCTCACCGAAGTGCGCGCTCGTCTCGCGCAGAATGCCCGCCTCGCCGGCAATGGCGCGCGGAGATCGGACGGCACCGTCACCGAAATCGCGCGGCCGGTCTATTCCTCCTGCAACCTTTGCGAGGCGGACCCGACGCGGCCACCGCTGTGGCAGATGCGCGCCCGCTCGGCCACGCAGGATCGCGAATCCCAGCGCATCTCCTACCGGGACGCGACCGTGCAGATCGGCGGTATCCCGCTCTTCTATACGCCCTTCTTTTCGCACCCCGATCCGCAGACACCGCGCGCCTCGGGCTTCCTCTTTCCGACCACGGGCTATACCCGCTTCCTCGGCGCCTTCGCCGCGACCCCGTATTTCTGGGCGATCGACGAAACCCAGGACCTGCTGATCACCCCCACGGTGGGCAGCCTGGCGGCGCCCAACCTCGCCCTCGAATACCGCCGCCGCTTCAACAATGGCGAGCTGCAGATGCAGGGCTCGATCGGCTACATGAATGCCGAGCAGGCCCAGCGGGCGGCAAGCGGCGGCACAGGCTCGCCCGGCATCAACGGCCATTTCTTCTCACGCGGGCGCTTTGCCATCAACGAGAACTGGCGCGTCGGCTTTGACGGCAACTATGCTTCCAGCGACAGCTACCTGCGTACCTACAAATTCGAATATCGGCGCGTCCTCACCAGCACCGCCTATGCGGAGGGCTTCTGGGGCACCGAGGGCTATGCCCGCATGGATGTGCGCTACTACCAGGGCCTCAACACCGCCGACAATCTCTCCACCATTCCCTTCGTCGGCCCCAACGCGATCTATGAACACGCGCCGCGCAAGCAGTTTCTGGGCGGCTATGTCACCACCGATGTGGGCATGCTGGGCCTGACCAGGCCGACCGGCACCTTCAGCCAGCGGTTGGCCAGCCGCGCCACCTGGGAACGCCCGGTGCAGGGCGCCTTCGGTGACATCATCACCTTCCGCAGCCAGTTCGACGGCACCAGCTATTACGCCGGCAACCAGCAGAATAACGGCTTCAACCCACTCCCCGAGGCCAATGGCATCCATGCCAACGGCAATGTCCGCATCGCGGCAGATTGGCGCATGCCTTTCATCCGCTCGGCCGGCGAATGGGGCACACAGCTGATCGAGCCGCGCATTCAGCTGGTGACCGGTCCGCATCTGGGCCGGCAGCTGCGCTTCCCGAACGAGGATGCCCTCGATTTCGAGTTCACCGAGGCGAACCTGTTTCAGCTCAGCCGCTACACCGGCCGGGACCGGATGGAGGGAACGACGCGCGCCGACCTGGCGATGCGCGGCTCCTGGAACTTCGTCAACGGCGGCCGGGTCGAGGGTGTCATCGGCCGCTCGATCCGCACCACGCAATCCACCACCTTCCCGCTCAATGTGGGTCTGAATGACCGCGCTTCGGACTGGGTGACGCGCTCCACCTGGACCCCGGTCTCCTGGGTGGACTTCATCGCGCGCAACCGCTTCGACAGCGAAAGCTTCGAGCACCGCGCGACCGACGCGGTCGCGAATTTCAGCCTCGGCCAGGTCGGCCCCTTGAGCAATGTCTCGCTGAGCGGCGGTTATCTCTACACCAACCGCCTGCCGCAATTCTCCAGCAGCACCGGGCGGAACGAGGCCCTTGTCGGCGCCTCGGTGCAGTATCGCACCGCGGCGGGCGGCGTCTGGCGTGCCGCGGGATCGGTCCGCTATGACGTGCTGAATGACCGTCCTGCCATGGTCCTCGCCAATTTCGGGTATGAGGACGAGTGCTTCATCCTGGAGGGCAGGCTGCTCAAGCGGTATGCCCGCAACACCACGACCGGCGAACCATATATTGGCAATACCGTCTTCCTGATCCGCCTGGGCTTCAAGACGGTGGGCGACTACTTCTTCCGCGCCATCTGAGGCTGAAATCCGGGTCCGGCATGGCCCGGATTTCGGCTCGGGCGGTTCTGCTCTAAGACACAGGGATGATGATCCGCACACGCCCCCAAATCGCCCCGAGCCTGCTCCAGTCGCGCCTGTCACAGTCGCGCCTGCTCCAGCTCGGGATGGCGGTTCTCATGGCCGTTGCCCTGGCCCCCGCGGCTGGTGCGCAGCCGCGTCCAACCGCAGCAGCCGAGGCTGCCGCGCCCCCGGCCGGCAACCGCATCCTCGCCGTGGTGAACGGGGATCCCATCACCCAGGCCGAGGTTACCTCCCGTTCGCGGCTGTTCGCGCTGAATGTCGGCATGGGTGTCGCGCCGGAGATCCTGGCGAGGCTGCAGCCGCAGGTCCTGCGCCTCGCGGTGGATGAGCGGCTGCGAATCCAGGAAATCCAACGTCGCCGTATCGGCGTCTCGGACACCGACATTGCCGAGGCCATTTCCGATATCGAGCGGCGCAACAACCTCGCACCCGGTTCCATGCGGAACCAGCTGCGCAATGCCGGCATCCAGCCGCGCGTGCTTTTCGACCAGATCCGCGCCCAGATCGGCTGGGGCCGACTGCTGCGCCAGGCACTCGGCCCGCTCGGCCAGATCACCGACCAGGAGGTGGCCGATGCGATCGCCACCCGCCGCGTCCAGGAGGCTCAGGCCGAGTATCTGGTCAGCGAAATCTACCTGCCCGTGGATGACCCAGCCAATGAGGCTGATGTGCGCCGCTTCGCCGATGAAGTGATCGGCCAGATCCGCCGCGGCTCCGCCTTCCCCGTTGTCGCCACGCAGTTCAGCCAGGCGCAGACGGCACTGGGCGGCGGCGACCTCGGGTGGGTCGGCATCAACCAGCTCGACCCTGAGGTGGTGGGCATCGTCACGCGCATGCCGACGGGCGCGGTCAGCAACCCGATCCGCGTGGCCGGCGGTTTCCAGATCGTTACCCTGCGCGCCAAGCGCGAGGGCGGCACGGCGAACCAGCTCTCCACCGTGCTGACGATCCGCCAGGTCTTCACCGCCTTCGATCGCCCACTCGACCCTCAGGCGCCGACCGATCAGCAGCGCGCCGTGGTGGAGCGCGCCCAGCGCCTCTCGCAGACCCTGCGGGGCTGCGAGCAGGTGGACGCTCTCCCGCGTTCGAGCGACCGCCCGACCGATCCCGGGCCGATCCGCCTCGAAGGGCTGAACCCGCCGGCGCTGCGCAGCATGCTGGGGGGCCTCGCGATCGGCCGGCCCAGCCAGCCGGTGATCGCGCCCGATGGCGTGCTGCTGCTCATGGTCTGCTCGCGCGAGCAGCGGAACATGAACGAGTTCACGCCCGACGCCGCGCGCAACCAGATCCTGCGCGACCGGGTCGAGCTGCTCTCACGCCAGCTGCAGCGGGACCTGCGCCGCCGTGCCGTGATCGAGATGCGTGGCTGATTCGCAAAAAGAGCTTGGGTTGACGCCGCTCGCCAGCGTCGTCGGCAAGTATGGCCTGGATGCCCGCAAGGCGCTGGGCCAGCATTTCCTGCTGGATGAGGTGCTCTGCGCCCGCATCGCGCTGCTGCCCGGCGACCTCACGGCGCGGCATGTGCTGGAGGTGGGGCCGGGGCCGGGCGGGCTGACCCGCGCGCTGCTGGCCAAGCCGCTCGCGCATCTCACCGCGGTCGAACTCGATGACCGCGCCATCACCGCACTCGCGGAGGTGGTGGAAGCGCATCCGGGGCGCCTCGCGGTGCTGCGCCAGGATGCGATGAAGTTCGACGGCGTGGCGGAGCTTCCCGCGCCGCGCCAAGTGGTGGCGAACCTGCCCTACAATGTCGGCACGCCGCTGCTGATCGGCTGGCTGCGCCAGGCCGCAGAGTGGGAGCGGCTGACGCTGATGTTCCAGGAGGAGGTCGCCTTCCGCATCACTGCCGCCCCGCAGACTGAGCATTACGGCCGGCTTGCGGTGCTGGCGCAGTGGGTCGCGCATTGCATGGTCGGCCTGCGCCTGCCGCCCGGCGCCTTCCGCCCGCCGCCGCGCGTGCATTCGGCCGTGGTCGTCATCACGCCCCATGCCGAGCAGCCGCCGCCGGAGTTGTTCCGGGTCATGGAGCGCGTGACCGCTGCTGCCTTCGGGCAGCGCCGCAAGATGTTGCGCGGCTCGCTGAAATCGCTGGGCGATGCGGAGGCCCTGCTGGAGCGATGCGGCATCGCGGGCGAACGCCGCGCGGAGGAATTGCCGGTCAGCGCCTTTGACGCATTGGCGCGGGCCGTATTGGGCCGCGAGCAAAAGTAAAAGGGCGCGATTTCCAAGGAAGGGGGTCTGGGGCCCCCGGCCAGACCCGCCCGAGGCCTGTTTTCTTCCCCCTCCCATCCTGGCGCGCGGGCGCGATCCGATTCAGGATGCTCGCCGTCCAAGATCAGGAGAATCACACATGCAGCGCCTGCAGATCGGCGACGTCGCCATCACCAGCCTCATCGAGCGCGACGGCCCCTGGCGCCGGCCGGAGGATTTCTTCCTCAACTACGACAGCGCGGCCAAGGCCGCCGATGTCGCGCGCCTGGCGCCCGAGGTCTTCGACCGCGAGAGCGGCAAGATGGTCATCACCTACCAGACCTTCGTGATCCGCACCGCGCAGCACGTCATCCTGGTGGATACCTGCACTGGCGAGGACAAGGGCTATGGCGCGCCCATGGATTTCCCGAAGCAGCCCTGGATGGATGCGCTGACGGCCGAGGGCCTGACCCCGGCCGATATCGACTACGTCTTCTGCACGCATCTCCACATCGACCACAGCGGCTGGAACACCAAGCTCGTGAATGGCGAATGGGTGCCGACCTTCCCGAATGCGAAATACATCTTCCACAAGGGCGAATACGCGGCCTGGGAGGCGCTGGAGCGCGAGGGCAAGGAGCGCGCGGGTGGTGCGGGCGGCGTCTGGCGGATGAATTGCGAACCCATCGCCAAGGCCGGCCAGGCGCTGCTGGTGGATGAGAGCTTCACGCTGGATGACTGCATCAGCCTCATCCTCACGCCCGGCCATTCGCCCGGCCATGTTTGCGTGAAGGTCAGCAGCAAGGGGCAGACCGCGATCATCGCGGGCGACATGATGCATCACCAGTTGCAATGCTTCGATCCGACCATGTCCACCATCTTCTGCTGGGACCCGCATGCGGCGGCCGAGAGCCGCAAGCGCGTCTTCGAGGAGGTGGCCGAGACGGACACGCTGCTGCTGCCCATCCATTTCCCGACTCCCACCGCCGGTCGCCTCAAGCGCGCCGGTGGGGCCTATGACTGGGTCTTCGCGCGGTAATTCGCGCTCAGCCTGCTTCGGCGAGCCACGCGCGGATCTCCGCGCCATGCTCGTCGAGGTCGGGCGCGCGGACGCGCAGCGTGGCGGGCGTGCCCTTGAGCTTGAGCGGCGAGGAGAGGGTGCGGATCGCGCCGCGCTCCGCATCCTGGATCTCCGCCGCGACACCGCGCGCCACCGCCTGCGGATGCGCCAGCGCCTCGTCATAGGCCAGCACCGGCTCGGCCGGAATGCCGACGCCGCCGAGGGCCGAGAGCCAATGCGCAGTCTCCCGTGTCAGGAAGGCCTCCTGCAGCAGCGGCACCAGCGTGTCGTTGTTCTTCACGCGATCGGCATTGGTGGCGAAGCGCGGATCGGCGGGCAGGTCCGGCAGGTTCAGCAGGTTGCAGAGGCTGCGCCAGAAGGCATCCTTGTTGGCGCCGATGGTGATCCAGCCATCGGCCGTGCGGAAGACGCGGTAGGGCGAATTGCCGCGATGCAGCTGCCCCATGCGCTCGGGCCGCGTGCCCTGGCTGAAGACATGCGCCGCCTCATAGACACCGAGCGCCATGCCCGCCTCCAGCAGCGACTGGTCGATATGCTGGCCCATGCCGGTCCGATGCCGCGCCATCAGCGCCGCCAGGATGGAGCTGGTGGTGAACATCCCCGCCGTGAGGTCGGTGATGGCGACGGGCAGGCGATAGGGCTCGCCATCCGGCGGGCCATTGCCGGCCATGAGGCCCGACATGCCCTGCGCCATCATGTCGAAGCCGCCATGCTGCGCCCAGGGCCCCGTCTGCCCGAAGCCCGAGATGGAAGCGACGACGAGGCGCGGATTGGCGGCGTGCAGCGCCTCCCATCCGAAGCCGGCGCGGGCCAGCGCGCCGGGGCGGAAATTCTCGACCAGCACATCGGCGCGCCGCACCAATTGCCACAGCAGCTCGGCGTCGGGCGCCGATTTCAGGTCGAGCGCAATGCTGCGCTTGTTGCGGTTCCACAGCGCGAAGGGCTGGCTGCGGCCCTCGACGAAGGGCGGCATGCGCCGCGCCTCGTCGCCCTCGGGCCGTTCCACCTTGATGACCTCGGCGCCCAGGTCACCCAGCATCATCGTGCAGTAGGGCCCTGACAGGAAGGTCGTCAGGTCCAGCACCAGCAGCCCATCCAGCGCGCTCACTCCGGGCGCAGCCCGGCATCATTGGCGATGCGCGAGAGCAGGGCGCGCTGGTCGGTCACGAAGCGCGTGAAGTCCGGCCGCGGCAGATAGGCCGCCTCCATGCCCAGCACGGCGAGGCGCGCGCGCACATCGGGCATGGCGAGCGTGCGCTGCGCCGCGTCCTGGATGCGGTCGAGGATGGCGGGCGGCGTGCCCGCGGGCGCCCAGAGCCCGATCCACTCCACCAGTTCGAAGCCGGGCAGCGCCGCCTCTGCCACGGTGGGCACATCGGGCAGCACCGACATGCGCGTGGCCGACGAGACGGCCAGCGCCCGCAATTGCCGCCCCTGCACGAGGCCCACCGCGGAGGGCGCGGTCGCGAAGTTGAAGTGCGTGTCGCCCGCCAGTACCGCCTGCGCGCCCTGGCTGCCGCCGCGATAGGGCACATGGGTGGACTCGATCCCCGCCTGCTGAACGAAGAGGAAGCCCGAGAGATGCGAGGCGGTGCCGATGCCCGCACTGGCCCAGGAAACCCGGCCGCCCTGCTCGCGCATGCGCGCGATGTAGGTGGAGAGGTCGGTTGCGCGCTCATTGGCCGGCACGATCATGATGAGCGGCATGACGGACATGCGGGCGATCGGCGCGAAGTCGCGCTCATAGCTGAACGGCAGGTTGCGGATCAGCATGTGGTTCAGTGCATGCGCCGAGGGATCGGCCAGCAGCGTGTAGCCATCAGGCCGCGCCTGCGCGACCATGGCCGCGCCGATGGTGCCCGCGCCGCCTGTGCGGTTCTCGATGACGAAGCTCTGGCCGAGGATCTCACCCATCGGGCCGGTCAGCACGCGCATCGTGGCATCGGTGCCACCGCCTGGCGCATAGGGGATGATCAGGCGGATCGGGCGGTCGGGGAAGGGCGCCTGCGCCAAGGCGGGTGCGGCCAGTGCCAGCGCAGCCAGCGCTGTCAGGCCCCGCAGGATTCTCCGTCGCATCTTTCGCTTCCTCCCAGTGATTGTCGTCGTTGTGGTGCTCAGGGCAGGCCGTTGCGGCCGTGGCGCAGATAGGCGGGGCGTTCCGACAGGCGCTCGAAATAGGCGCTGACGGCGGGATAGTCGGGCTTCTCGAACCCCTTCACCGCGAACCAGCGATTGACGACGAGGCCCATCGGGATGTCCGCCATCGTGAAGCCCTCGCCGCAGAGGAAAGGCCGGCCATCGGCCAGTTCCCCGTCCAGCAGGCCGATCGCATGCGTGAAATCCTTCCGCCCCTGGTCGACGAACCAGGGGTTGTTCCAGGGCGGCTCCTGCAATTGCCCGCCGAGGAAGGCACCGCGCATGGCATGCGTCAGGTCATAGGCGACCCAGTCCATCCATTGCTCGACGCGCACGCGCTTCTCGGGCGGCGAGGGATAGATCCACTCGGCGCCATGCTTCAGGCAAAGATAGCGCATGATGGCGTTGGACTCGCGCAGCACCAGGTCGCCATCCAGCACCACGGGGATCTGCGCGACGGGATTGAGGCGCAGGAATTCCGGCGTGCTGGTGGGGGTGAAGCCCCGCCCCCAATCCTCGCGGATATAGGGCAGCGCGATCTCGTCGCAGAGCCACAGGATCTTGCGCACATTGAAGGAATTGGGACGCCCGAGGACGCGCAGTCGTTCATCGGCCATGGAATATTGCCTCCCGTTTTTCGGCGAAGGCTCTCTCGGCCTCGCGGTGATCCTCGGTGAACCACAGGCGCGCGAAGATCTCGGCCGCCAGCTTGCGGGCCTCCGCGCGCGGCAGGTCGAGCGCGCCGAGCGCCTGCTTGGCGCCGCGAATGGCGAGCGGTGCGGCCGCTTCCAGCCCGGCGGCCAGGCGCAGCGCCGCCTCACGCCCATTCTCCGCCACCACCTCGACCAGGCCCGCGCTGCGCGCCGCCTCGGCCGAGAGGCGCTCGCCGGTCAGCAGCAGGCGCATCGCGGTGCCGCGGCCGACCATGGCGGAGAGGCGTTCGGTGCCGTCCCAGCCGGGAATGATGCCCAGGCGCAGCTGCGGGAAGCCCAGCACCGCGCCGGCGCCCGCCACGCGCAGATCGCAGGCGAGCGCGAGTTCCGCGCCGCCGCCCAGCGCATAGCCGTCAATGGCGGCGATGACGGGAAGGGGATGCGCCTCGATCGCGTCCAGCAGCGAACGCGCGGCGCCGAAGACGCGTTCCAGCGCGGCTGGGTTTTCCAGCGCCCGATAGGCCTTGAGGTCGCCGCCCGCGCAGAAGAAGCGACCGGTGCCGCAGAGAATGATGCAGCCCAGCGTCTGGTCGCGTGCCGCCTGGTCCAGCCGCGTGCACAGGGCGAGGATCGTCGCCTCATCCAGCGCATTGCCGGCCGAGGGGCGATCAAGCGAGAGCAGCAGCGCGGCGCCCGCGCGCTCCTCCCGGAAGCCTGGTTCAGTCCCGTTCGACGACATGGATCAGCACCCCGCCCATGGCTTTCGGGTGGCAGAAGCCGATCCGCGCCCGGCGTGAGCCGGGGCGGCCCTTGAGGTCGATCATCGGCAAGCCGGCCGAATTCAGATGCGCCAGCGTGCGATCAATGTCGCGCGCCTTGAAGGCGATGTGGTGCAGCCCGGCACCGCGGCTCGCCACGAAGCGCGCAATGGCGCCCTGGTCCTGCCGCGTATTGCCGGAGCTGCCATGCGAGACCTCGCCCGATTGCGCGGGGTCGAAGTTCTGCAGGAATTCCAGCTCGCAATCGCCCGCCGTGATGAAGGCGACGCGCAGCCCGCCGACCGGCACCGGCGGGCGCGTATGATACACCACGCCGTAGCGGTCGGAGGTGAAGCTCTCGACGGCGATCTGCACCTCCATGTCGGTCTGCTGGCTTTCCAGGGGGCAGCCCAAGCGCTGGCAGAAGGTGGCGATGGCGGCCTGGTTGTCGGCGCTGGCGATGCCGATGTGGTCAATGCGGTCCACCCATTCCGAGCGACCCAGCCCCATGCGCAGCGCGGGCGAGAGGCGCACCCGCACGCCCGAGGTCTGGGCCGGCTCCACCGCCATGGCACCGCCCGGCGCCGCAGCCAGGGTGAAGCCCGCCTGCGCCAGTGCGGCGCCCGAGGCCGCGGGGTCCTCGGCGGCGAAGGCGATGTGATGCACGCCCGGCTGCGCGCCCGTGCCCAGGAAGGGATCATCTGGCGTGAAGAGGGCGAGCGCCGTCTCGCCGATGGCAAAGCAGGGGGCTGTGCTGCCGGCGAAGCGCAAATCCTGGCGCGGCAGTTCCAGCAACTCGCCCAGAACGCGGGACGCGGCAGCGACGTCCTTCGTGGCGAGCGCGACATAGGCGAGGCCGAAGCCGGTCATGCGGGCGTCCTTCCCTGAGCGTCTTTGGTCTTGGGCGGGGCCATGAACTGCCCCAGCAGGCTGTCGAGATGGGCGTTGCTGAGTGCCATCGCAGATGCGGCGTCGCCCGTGGCGATGGCGGCGAGGATGGCGTCATGCTCGGCGATGGAGGTCTGCGGCAGCTCCGGCACGCGGCTCATCGCGGCCTGGTAGCGGCGCAGGCGGGCGCGGATCTGTGCGTACATGCCGGCGAGGATCGCGTTGTCGCCCCCCGCCACCAGCGCCTCGTGGAACTCGGCGGCGAGGCGGCCATAGCCGGCCGTGTCACCCCCTGCCACCGCCTGACGCATCTGTCGGGCCAGGCTTTGCAGGCGTTGCATAACGCCCGCGTCCCGGCGGCGCGCGGCGACGCCTGCGGCAAAGGCCTCGATGGCAGCGCGCACGCCAAACAGCTCGCGCAGCTCCTGGTCGGAAAGCAGCCGCACCGAGGCGCCACGATGGGGCGAGAGGTCGAGCAGGCCCTCCTGGGCCAGGATGCGGAAGGCTTCCCGCAGCGTCACGCGGCTGGTGCCGGAGCGGAGGACGAGCTCCGCCTCGACGAGGCGGGCGCCGGGGGCGATGCGGCCATCCAGAATGTCCTCGCGCAGCCAATCCGCCAGCCGGTGGGGCAGGCTCTCAGGGCGAGCGGAGGGCTTGGCGATGGAAATGGCGGTTCATCCCAGGATTGTTAGTCAATCTTGGGAATAAAGGATCGGACAAGTCAAGCACTCATTCCGGCAGGATCAGCGCACCTTCCGCTGCCAGCGCCGCGATCTCCTCCGGTGTGAAGCCCGCTTCCTCCAGCACGGCGCGGCCATGCTCGCCATGCGCGGGGGCGGGACCGTCAACGCGACCCGGCGTCGCCGAGAACCAGGCCGGCATTCCGGGAAAACGCATGGTTCCGTGGCGCGTTTCCTGCTCGATGAAGAAGCCGGTGGCGGCGAGATGCGGATCCTGCATCACATCCTCCGTGCTGTTGACGGGGGCGGCGGGAATGCCGGCGCCGGCGAAGCCCGCCAGCCATTCGGCGGTGGTGCGGGTGGCGAGTGTGGCCGCCACATGTCCGTAACACTCGTCGATATTCTGCGAGCGGCCCCTGAAGGTCTCGAAGCGCGGATCCTTCGACCATTCCGGATGCCCGATCAGGTCGAAGAAAGCGCGCCACTGCTTGTCGGTGTAGACCAGGGCCGCGATCCACCCATCCTGCGTGCGATAGGGCCGCCGCTCGGGCGAGGCGGCGCGGGGATAGACGGGCGGGCCCAGGGGCGGATCGAAGAGCGCGCCGTTGATGTGATCGGTCAGCACGAAATTCGCCATCGTCTCGAACATGCCGACCTCGATCTCCTGCCCCTCGCCGGTGCGGGCGCGGTGCAGCAGCGCCATGAGGATGGCGTAGAGGACCGTGAGGCCGGAGACCTTGTCCGCCACCAGCGTCCCAGAATAGCTGGGCGTGCCCTGCATCCTTTGCTGGATGCCGGCCATGCCGCTGATGGCCTGGATGATGTCGTCATAGGCGGCATTCGGCGCATACGGGCCGCGGCGCGAGAAGCCATAGACATTGGCATAGACGATGCGTGGATTGGCCGCGCGCACCGCCTCATAGCCGAGGCCGAGCCGCGCGATGGCGTCCGCGCGCATGGCATGCACAAGGACATCTGCGCCTGCGACCAGGCGCAGCAGCGCGGCGCGCGCGGCGGGCTTCTTCAGGTCGAGCGCGAGTCCGCGCTTGCCACGGTTGAGGTTGAGGAACATGGCCCCCTCGCGCGGGGCGCGCATCACCGGCACCTCGCGGGTGGTATCGCCCTCGGGGCCCTCCACCTTGATGACCTCGGCGCCGTGATCGGCGAGAATCTGCGTGCAGAAGGGGCCCATCAGCACGGCCGTGAGGTCCAGCACCTTGAGGCCGGCCAGCGCACCGAAGCCGCGTCCGGGTTGATCGGTCATGGGAGGTTCTCCTTCAGGCTCTCGCGCGCGGCGGGGGCGGCGATGGCGATGATGCGGCGCGCGCGCTCGCGCTCGGACGCGCCGCGCAGATCGGCCACGCCATGCTCGGTGACGACGAAATCCACGTCGGAACGCGGCGTCGTCACGGGGCCAGAGAGGCGCGCCACGATGCGGCTCGATCCATCCGAGGCGGTGGCGGGCAGCGCGATGATGGAGGCGCCGCCGGCGGAGCGTGCGGCGGCACGCGCGAAATCCGCCTGACCGCCGACGCCACCGATGATGTTCGTGCCGATGCGCTCGGCATTCACCTGGCCGGTGAGGTCCACCTCGGCTGCGGCGTTGATGGCGAAGAGGCGAGGGAGCCGCGCCAGCATCACCTCATGATGCGTGTAGGATGAGGGCTTCAGCGCGACCGCCGGATTGCGATGCGCGAAGCGGTGCAATTCCGCGCTGCCGACCAGCGTCGTGGTGACGCTGACGCCAGGGTCGAGTGGCTTGCGCGCATTGGTCAGCGCGCCCGATCGCATCAGCGCCATAGCGCCATCGCCCAGGATGCCCGAATGCAGGCCCAGGTCGCGATGCCCGGCCAGCGCCGCCAGCACCGCCTCGGGCAGGGCGCCCAGGCCGGTCTGGATCGTGGCGCCATCCGGGATGAGGGCCGCGATATGGCCGCCGATGGCGCGCTCCACCGCATTGGGTTCGGCGCGCGGCAGCAGGTGGGGCGTGCGCTCGCTGTGCAGCACCGCATCCAGTCGCGCCGCCGGAATGCGGGCATGGCCGTGCGTATCGGGCACATGCGGGCTGACCTCGGCGATGACGGTGCGGGCACGGGCCACCGCCGCGTCCATGTAGTCCACGCAGGGGCCCATGCTGTGGGTGCCCGCTGCATCGGCCGGCGGCAGCAGCAGCAGCGCGACATCGCAGCGGATCTGTCCTGTGGCGATCATCCGGTAAACCTGCCCGCCATGCACGGGCAGCACCTCCAGCACGCCCGCGCTCGCCAGCGCCCGGAAGGTGCCGAGGCCGCCCAGGCCGCGCATGGCAATGTGGTCCGCGTGTTCGGGTCGCAGCACGCGGGCGAGGCCCGTTCCCAGGAAAACACCGACGCCGCCGAGGGAGGCGCGCTGTGCCACCAGCGCATCCACCAGCGAGGGCGGCTCACCCGTCACCTGACCCCAGAGGATATGGTCGCCCGCGCGGATGTGGCCTGTGAGGTCGAGGCTCAATAGGATTTCGGCTGGCCGAGCACGCGCTCGGCGATGTGGGAGAGGATCAGCTCGCGCGAGACGGGGGCGATGCGCGGGATCAGGCTTTCGCGCAGGTAGCGCTCGACGTGATATTCCTGCGCGTAGCCCATGCCGCCATGCGTCATCACCGCCGTCTCGCAGGCGCGGAAGCC
>JAIYCD010000204.1 GCA_027488195.1 Acetobacteraceae bacterium
GCCCGAAACTTACTTGCTAATTCCCCATAGGCGGGGACTAGCGCAGCCGCGTGCTTCATCGGCCATTCGACTGTCGCCCTGAGAATCAGAGCAGCCACCGGGTTAAGATCGTTCGCTATGGTGCGCAGGCCGAGGCGGCCGCTTTCAAATGGGATGGAGCCGCCACCAGCAGTAGGATCGAGCACGACGGGAGCTGCTACTGCCATCGAGGCTTCTAGCCATCGCCGGTCGTCTACGCTGGGGCTGTAGGAAAACGCGCGGTTCCAATCATAAGGGTTGTCGACACGGACGCCGGTCCTGCGCGCTTGATCGATCTTGCGGCGAGCCGCAATCGGGTCCCCGTGAATGCCCAGCGTGCGCAGGAAGTGAGCCCGATCAGCCTCGGCGGGCAAAACACAAGCCAATACTGCTGCGCGGCTGGCCACGAGTGGGCGTCGTGCCCACCAGACATGCAGGTAGTAGGTGGGGGGAAGGGCAGTCATCGACCGTCTCTCACGGACGCTTTCCTCGCCCAGAGCGGCTATTGGAAGCCACTGCTCGATCAGACGGCGCGACGTGTTTTCGCCCGGCGGGACCGCTCGGTCTCCGCCCGCCACGTCACTACCAACGACCGCTTCCATTTTTGGCTCCACTTCACTCGTAATGAAAAATTTTTTCGGTTCAGTTACGTGTCGCCTCGAACCCAACTTACTTGGCGTCCATCACCAATCTGCCTATAATGATCGAGAAGAATACGCCGAATATGATGGCGCGCATGTTTCGGTATGGGCATATTTTGGTGGCGCCTACGCTCAATAACTGCCTCATATATTTCAGATGAAGTGGCGGGCCTCCCGAGCACTACCATGACCTGCTCGATATCGTTTCTCCAAGACATGCCGTAACTCTCCAGACCAGCGTCGACGGCCCCGCGTTACCAAGGCGGGTGTGAAGATACTCGACAGCGGCTCGCGCTGCTATGGCTCAGGTTGCTACCCCTGTGGGATTCAAGACGTGTGATAGCAGACCCGCTGGACCAACGACCACTGAGCGCGCCTAGAGTGTGTTCTGAACAATGGCCGATTGCCGGAAGAGGAGGCGATAGTCAGTCGAAGATGACTGGCGGCACAGAAGCCCCTCTGTCATTTTGTTTGGATCCGGACAATGAGCGCAATTGCATGACCAGCCCCGTGCCGCCAACCATTTTCGACCTCTGCGAGCCACGCGACGACGTAGCCAAGGGCACTTCCTCGGACGCCGATTTTGCGGCGAACCTCGCCCGCGTGCTGCGCGGTGGGGAAGACGCACCAAAAGAATACGCCGAGCCATCCCGCTTTTTCGCCAACACCTTCCCCACGCGGGGCCTGAAGGACTTGCTAAGGAACGTCTGCGGGCGGCTGTCCGGCGGTGGCGGTTCTATCGCAGCCATCTTCCGGCTGGATACCACCTTCGGCGGCGGCAAAACGCACGGTCTCATCGCCCTCGTTCACGCGGCGCGGGGGATGCTCGGCGTGGCCCACCCGGAGGAGTTCGTAGACCCTGATCTGCTGCCGAAGGGTGAAGTCCGAATCGCTGCGTTCGACGGGGAGAATGCCGACCCGGCCAATGGCCGCCGCATGGCACCCGACGTGCTGGCCTACACCCCGTGGGGCGAAATCGCCTACGCGCTGGCTGGGCGCGAGGGCTACGAGCGCGTTCGCCGCTCCGACGAGACGGGCATGGCACCGGGGGCGGAGACGCTTGCCGAGTTGTTCGGCGGCCAACCCGCCCTCATCCTTATGGACGAGTTGGCAATCTACCTCCGAAAGGTGGCGAACCGGCCCGGCGCGAAGGACCAATTGACGGCCTTCCTCACCGCCATCTTCACCGCAGTGGAATCCTCGCCACGTGCCGCCATCGTCTACACGCTGGCCGTGGGTAAGGATGGGCGCGCGGGCGACGCCTACTCGGACGAGAACCAGTTCGTGGCGGACCGCATGGCCGAAGCGATGAGTGTCTCTGCCCGAAAGGCCACGCTGCTCAATCCGACCGAGGACGACGAGACGGTGCAGGTGCTGCTGCGTCGCCTCTTTTCCCGCGTGGACCGGACGCGCGCGTCTGAGGTGGTGGCCGCCTACAAGGAGGCGTGGAGCAAGAATCGCGAGGCGTTGGCTATCGAGGCCGCCAAGCCCAAGACGTTGGAGGACTTCGCCGCCAGTTACCCTCTGCACCCAGAGGTGCTAGAGACTCTTACCGCGAAGACCGCGACGCTGGCCGACTTCCATCGGGTGCGCGGCATGCTTCGCCTGCTTGGGCGAACGGTGCAGCGCCTGTGGCAGGAGAAGCCTGCCGACGCTCACGCCATCCACTTGCACCATATTGACCCCGGCTTCGAGCAAATCCGTATGGAGATCACGACACGGCTCGGCCAGACGATGTATGTCCCGGCCATCCGGTCCGATGTGGCGGGTGAGGGCGGAACCCTCGCATTGGGTCAGGAGATCGACGCGAAGAACCACAAGGGTCTGCCACCCTTCGCCACCTACGTGGCGCGCACAATCTTCATGCACACGCTGGCCTTCAACGAGGCGCTCAAGGGTATCTCAGCCGAGCGGCTGCGTTACGCGCTGGTCGGCCCCGCTCTCGATCTCGCTTTCGTGGAGGAGGCCCGCAAGGCATTCATCTCGCAGTCGGCCTACCTCGATGACCGACCCGGCGTGCCGATGCGATTTTTGGTGGAGGCAAACCTCACCCAGATCATCCGGCGTGAGGAACAGAACGTTGATCCCGGAGACGTCCGGGCACAGTTGAACGACCTCATCAAGGGGATCTTCAAAGGGCAGACCTTGGACATGGTGCCCTTCCCCTCTGGACCTTGGGAGGTGCCGGATGAGGTTGGCGAGGGGAAGCCACTCCTCGTGGTGATGTCCTCTGACGCGGTCTCTGTCGGCGCCTTGGTCGAGGAGGTGCCGGAACTCATTAGCCGCATCTATGAGCGCAAGGGCTCGGACGGCACGGCCTACCGGCTGCTTCGGAATAATGTGCTCTTTGTCGTGGCCGAGGACGGGCGCGTAGACGCGATGCGGGCCAAGATGAGCCGCCGCCTCGCCCTCCGCGCGCTGAAGTCTCCATCCCGCCTTGGGGAACTGGCGGAACATCAACAGGCCACCGTGCGGGAGCAGGAAGCTAAGTCCGAGGCTGAAGTCGCAATCGCAGTCCAGCAGTGCTTCCGGCACATCTTCTTCCCATCCAACCTCCGCATCGGAAGCAGCACCGCGTCGCTGGCGCATACGGCGCTGGAGGTCCACGGCGCGTCGGAGAAGCCCGGCGCCGGACAGCAGCAGGTGGTGCGGCAATTGCGCGAGGCGCGGAAACTGCGGACGGCCGAAGACGAGCCAGACGCGCCCGCTTACGTCCGCGACCGGACGCCCCTGCGGAAGGGCCAGATCACCACGACCGCGCTGCGAGAGCAGTTCCGGCAAGATGCCACGCTGCCGATGCTGGTGGGCGACGACGTATTCGTGCGCGGCATACGTCTCGGCGTGGACCGGGGCGAATTCGTCTACCGCAAGGGCGACCTGCTCTACGGCAAGGGCGACCCACACACGCCCATCTCTATCGAGGAAGAGGCTGTGGTGTTCACCATGGCCTACGCGGTGGAGCACAACATTTGGCCGCGCGCCGAGAAGAAGGCGCCGCCGGGCACGGAGGGGGCAGCTGGCGGATCGTCTGGCGGCACGACCTTCTCCCAGCCCGAGGGAACGGGGGGTGGCGCCGCCGAGGGCGGGGGTGCGGCCCCGACGCCGGGCGATGGTGGAGGCGGGACGACGACGCCACCGCCACCGGAACAGGAACTGCTTCACGCCGAGGGCGTGCTGAAAGAGGCGCTGAACCGTATCTTTGAGCAGGCGGTGGCGCGCAAGGTCTCGGCTATCGCTCGACTGACGGTGCGCGTGTTTGAACCGGCAGACGGCTTCCGGCTCCTCGGCGTTGTCAGTGGCATCCGGAATGCCGACATCCGCGCAAGCATCAAAGGCGAATTCGAGACCGCAGCAGGCAGCACAGTCGTGGTGGGCTTCGAGGGCGTGCCGCAAGACGCACTGCCGCTTCGGGACTTTCTGGACCCGCAATTGAAACTGGCCGCTGAGAAGGACGTCACCTTCGTCCTCAGTCTCGGCTACAAGGACGGCCTACCCACCTCAGGAGAGGCGCCCGTGAAACTGGTCGAGCAGTTGACGCGCTATGTGACCGGGGCCGCTTATGTCGAAGCCACCGCCGAGCCAAAGTCATGAACATTGCCCGCCTCCCGACGCGCCCGCCCCACGAGCC
>JAIYCD010000108.1 GCA_027488195.1 Acetobacteraceae bacterium
AATCCTGGCTGAGCGCGCCCAGCATCGCCGCACGGGTGTGGCGCATCAGCACGGAAGCGACGCCGGTGCCGAGCACGAAGGCCGGCATGATCGTCGTCTCCAGGCTCATGATCGGGTCTTCCCAGAGCGGCACATAGCCACTCGGCGGCAGCCAGCCGAGCTGCACGGAGAACAGCAGGATCATCATGATGCCGAGCCAGAAATTCGGCATGGAAATGCCGAAGAGGGCGATCCCGTTGATCGCCCAGTCGGAGGGCCGGTCGCGCCAGACGGCGCTCATCACGCCGGCCGGCACGCCGATCACGACGCCGATGACGAAGCTCATCGCTGCCAGCTGGAAGGTGACGGGCAGCTTGGTCAGGATCAACTCGCCCACCGGCATGCGGATGCGCCAGGAGAAGCCGAAATCCCCGTGCAGCACGCGGCCCAGCCAGTGGAGGTATTGCTCCACCAAAGGCCGGTCGAGCATCAATTCGGCGCGGATCTGCGCCAGCACCTGCGGGTCGCCCCGCTCCTCACCCGCCAGGATCAGCGCGGGGTCACCGGGCATGAGCTGCTGCAGCCCGAAGACCAGCACCGAGAGGATGAGCAGCGTCGGGATCACCTGCCCGAGGCGGCGGAGGAGCCAGAGGGCCATGTTACCGGTCCGATCGTGGCGGGCGGGCAGCAACGGCAATGGCGATGCGCCGGGCGATGCTCACAGAAGAAAGGGCGGTGATCACGCGCATTGCTATTGCAAACGCATCCCTTGCGGGCGGATCAGCCCATCCGCCACGTTCACGAAGCCCTGGAGCCGCGCGCTATGCGCCACGATGTTCTTGCGGTGCCACAGGTAGATGCGGTGGCGGTCCTGCCGGAAGGCGATCTGGTAGGCCTGGGCGTAGAGCGCGCGCCGCGCATCGGCATTGGGCTCGATGCGCGCGGCGTCCAGCAGGCGGTCCACCTCGGGGTTGCTGTAGCGCCCGTCATTCTGCGCGCCGCGCGAATGGGTGAAGGCCCAGAAATTGCCGTCGATATCCACGCGGCCGGACCAGGCCACCAGATAGGTCTCGAACTCGCCACGCGCGGCGGCCTGGAGGGAGGTGGCGAATTCCGTGGCGTTCAGGCGCAGCTCGAAGCCGGCCTCGCGCACCATGGCCTGGATCACCTCGCCCACCTGGCGGAGATCGGGGTTGTTGGGGACGGTCATTTCCACGCGCACGGGCGTGGTGACGCCGGCCTCGCGCAGCAAGGCGCGGGCGCGCTCCACATTGCGCGGCTCGGGGCGGAAGTCGCGCACATGCATGGGGTTGGCGGGGGGCACGGGCTGGGCCGTCGGCGCGAACATGCCCTCATAGACCACGCGGTTCACCGCATCGCGATCAATGGCGAGTTCGAAGGCCTCGCGCACGCGGGCATTCTGGCCGATCGGCGTCTGGGCGCGCGCGCCATTGCCGGTGTTGATGGTGATGCCCTGGTAGCCCAGCTCATCGCTGATGGAGAGGCGCAGGCGGTTGTTGCGGCGCACGGCCGGCACGTCATCGGGGTCGATGGTCTGCACCATCTCCAGCGCGCCGGATTGCAGGTTGGCCAGGCGCACCGTGCTGTCGGGGATGGGCAGATAGGTGATGCGGTTCAGGTGGATGGCGCCGGCATTCCAGTATTCCGGGAAGCGCTCCACCACGATGCGGTCCTGCGCGACACGCTCGACGAAGCGGAAGGGGCCGGCGCAGACGGGGCGATTGCCGAAGTTGCGGCCCGCGGCCTCGGCGGCCTTGGGGCTCACGATCATGCCGGCGCGGTCGGTGAGCTGGCTGAGGAAGGGGGCGGAGGGGCCGGTCAGCCGGATGCGGATCTGCGTCGGGCTGACCACCTCCATCGCCTCGATGGTGTTGATCTCGCTGCGGCGGAAGCTGCCCTGCATGGTGAGGTGGCGGTTGAGGCTATACAGGACGCTTTGGGCGTCCATCACCTCGCCATCATGGAAGCGCACGCCCTCGCGGAGCGTGATGAGCAGGGTGCGCGGGTCTTCCCAGCTGTAGCCGGAGGCAAGCTGGGGGACGATTTCCAGCCGCTCATTGATGTCGAAGAGCTTGTCGCAAAGGCTCGCGAAGACGATGCGGCCGACGAAGGTGCGCGCCAGCGTGGGGTCGAGGATGTCCGGGTCCTCGCGCAACCCGATGCGGAAGTTTTGGTTTCCCCCTTGGGCTTGCGCTTCGGCGATGCCGGCGGAGAGGCCGATGGCGGCGCAGGCGGCCAGAAGAAGGCGGCGGATCATGCGGGTTGCTCCGTGAAATAGGCTTGCAGGCGGGCGAGGCGCGCATCGGCCGCGGCCTCGCGGATCGGGGTGGCGGCGGGCAGGCTGCCCTGCAGGTGGCAGGCGGCGCGGTGCGCTTCGCCGACCAGCACGGGCGCTGCTTTGCGGCAGATGTCCTGCACGAAGGGGCAGCGCGTGTGGAAGCGGCAGCCCGAGGGCGGCGAGACCGGCGAGGGCACATCGCCCTCCAGCAGCTTGAGCGCGCCGCCCTGGCCGGGCACGGCGGCGAGCAGCGCGCGCGTGTAGGGGTGGCGCGGCGCGTGGAAGAGCGCCTCGGCCGGCCCCTGCTCGACGATCTCACCGAGATACATCACCGCCACCTCATCGGCGATCTGCCGGACGACGCCCAGATCATGGCTGATCAGCACGAAGGTGAGGCCGAGGTCGCGGATCAGATCGCCCAGCAGGTTCACCACCTGCGCCTGGACGGACACGTCCAGCGCGGAGACGGGCTCATCGCCGATGATCATGCGCGGCTCGGAAGCCAGCGCGCGGGCGATGGCGATGCGCTGGCGCTGCCCGCCGCTGAATTCATGCGGCCAGCGGCGCGCGAGTTCCGGCCGCAGTCCCACGCGCTCCAGCAATTCCGCCACGCGCGCGCGCTCACGGCCGCGATGCAGCTTGTGCAGGATCAAGGGCTCGGTGATCGCGGCCTCGACCGTCATGCGCGGGTCGAGGCTGGCGAAAGGGTCCTGGAAGATGAGTTGCATCTCGCGCCGCTTGGCGCGGAGTGCCGCGGGGGAGAGGGCCAGCACATCCTCGCCATCGAAGCGAAGCTTGCCCGCATCGGGCTCGATCAGGCGCAGCAGCAGGCGGCCGAGCGTGGATTTGCCGCAGCCGCTCTCGCCCACGATGGCCAGCACGCGGCCCCGCGGCACGTTGAAGGAGACACCATCCACCGCGCGCACCGCGCCGCGCGCGCGGCCCAGGCTGTCGCGGAAGGGGAAGTG
>JAIYCD010000086.1 GCA_027488195.1 Acetobacteraceae bacterium
ACCCTGACCGACGTCTTCTGGACCATGTCGGGCGAGGTGGTGCTGATGTCGCTGGTGGGCGGCCTGGGGACGATCTTCGGGCCGGTGGTGGGTGCGGCGGTGATCATCACCATGCAGAACTACCTGGCCGAGTTCGGCGCCTGGGTCACCGTGATCCAGGGCGTGATCTTCGTGCTCTGCGTGCTCGCCTTCCGGCGGGGCGTGGTGGGCGAGATCGGCAATTGGCTGCGCGTCCGGCTCTGAGCCTCGCTTGAAACGGGCCGCCTCCGGGCGGCACTCCCGGCCCCGGGCCGCCTCCCTTGGGGGAGAGCGTCCCGGGGTTTTTTCATGCCCCGCGCCCGCCTGGATGACGCGCGGCTGACACGTAAATAGACACAAATGACCCTTTTTTGACACAAAATGCTTGCAGTGATGTATAATTTACATTAATCCTGGGTCGATCGGATGAGCGGCCGCGACCCCCGCGCAGCTCCACCGGTCCAGGCGGGGAAAAACCCCGCCCGCGAGGGACGAGCATGATCAGGTTTCCCGCCTCTCCGCGCGCCTCGGGCGCCGGCGCCCCGCACATGACCGCCCCGCACATGACCGCCCCGGGGATGGCCGCCCCGGAGATGACTGCCCCGGGGATGACCGCCCGCGACATGGCCGCCCATGACCTGACCGCCCTGGAATACGGCGTGGTCGCGGCCTTCGTCCTGATCGCGCTCTTCGCCGCCGTGCCCGCACTCGCCGGCACCGCCAAGACGCTGTTCCAGCGTCTCGCCTGAACGCCCGCGCCCGGAGCACCCCCCATGTCCCGCTATCTCATCACTGGAGGCGCCGGCTTCATCGGATCGCATCTGACCGAGGCGTTGCTGCGCGCCGGCCACCAGGTGCGCGTGCTGGATGACCTCTCCACCGGCCAGCGCCCGCGCCATCCCGGCGTGGAGTTCCTGGAGGGCGATGTGGCGGATGCCGTGCTGATGCGGGCGGCGATGGCCGGCGTGGCCGGCATCTTCCACCTCGCCGGCATGACGGCGGAGGCGCAGTGCCAGGCCGCCTGGCCGCGCGCGCACCAGGTCAACCAGGGCGGCACCATCGCCGTGCTGGAGGCCGCGCGGGAGGCCGGTGGCATCCCGGTCTGCTACGCTTCCTCAGCCGCCATCTATGGCGAGCAAGGCCCGCGGGCGATCCAGGAGGCGGCGCGCCCACGCCCGCATGGCCATGTCGGCGCCGACAAGCTGGGCTCGGAGCAGCAGGCGGCCCTGGCCTTCACACGGCATGGCGTGCCCAATCTCGGCCTCCGGATCTTCCACGCCTATGGCCCGCGCGCCCCGCAGGAGGGGGCCGCGCGCGACGTCGTCGCGATCTTCGCCGAGCGGATCCTGGCCGGGCAGGTGATCACGCTGCATGGCGATGGCCAGCAGGTGCGCGACTTCATCCACGTCTCGGATGTGGTGCGGCATTTCTTCGCCGGCATGCAGCTGCTCCAGCTCGAGCCGCAGTCGCTGGTGCTGAACCTCTGCACCGGGCGCGGCACGACGATGCGCGGCCTGGCCGACCTGGTGGGCGTCGTCGCCGGGCGGGTGCCGCTGATGCAGTTCGGCCCGCGCCGCCCGGGGGATCGCCGCTCCGTCCTGGGTGACCCGAACGAGGCGATCCATGTGCTGGGCGTCGAGGCGGGCATCGATCTCGAGAGCGGGCTGCGAAGCCTGTTTCCGGCGCCGCAGCCCGCGGCGCTGGAATGGGCGCGGCGCGCCCCGGCCGCGCCGCGCGCCAGCCCCACCGGGCCGGCGCTGGGGGGCAGCGCCCCGCATCAGCGGGTGGTGTAGGCGGCCTCGATCATGATGGCGCTGAGCAGGGCGTAGGCGGCGGTCCAGGCCGCATGGACCTCGGGCGTGAAGGCGTCGCCCAGCCCCTGGTGCAGCGTCCAGAGCAGGGCCGCGCCGACGCTCGCGTAATGCGCCCGGATCACGCCATAGCCGACATGCCGGCGCGCCATGTCCTGCGCCACGGGGATCACGCTCTCCGGCCGGTTCAGGCCGTTCACCACCAGCGCCAGCGCCGCCATGAGCTTGTGCCCCTGCAGCGCCATGTCGCTTTTCGCGAAGAGTGGCGCGGTGGAGGGATCGATTTCGGAAAGCCGCTGATAGAACAGCTTCGCCGCCGTTTCCTGGATCGCCTCGACCTGGCGGAAACTCTGCTGGACGAGAATGATCTGGTCAGGCGTCATGCGGCGGTCCTTGTCATGACGTGATATTATAACGCATGAACCGGGCCGGCGCCACGCCCGTCAGACCGGCACCTCGCCCGCCTCCTTCAGCGTGGCGAGGACGAAGCTGCTTCGCGTCTCCTTCACGCCGGGCATGCGCAGCAATCCGCGCGTGGCGAATTCGCCGAAGGCCTCCATGTCGGGCGCCAGCACATGCAGCAGGTAGTCCATCTCGCCGCTCATCGTGTAGGCGGCGATGACCTCGGGCCGGGCGGCGAGTGCCGTGTGGAAGCGCTCCGCCACTTCCTCCGAATGGCTTTCGAGGGCCACCTGCACGAAGGCCTGCAAGGGCAGGCCGACCCGGGCCGCGCTGACCCGCGCGGCATAGCCGGCGATGACGCCCGCTTCCTCCAGCCGCTTCAGGCGGCGTTGGCAGGGCGTGGCGGAGAGGCCCACCTGCTCCGCGAGCGCCGTCACCGGCAGGCGGCCATCGCGCTGGAGGGCGCGCAGGATGCGGCGATCCCCCGCGTCCAGCGTGATCTGGGTGGATTTCGCCATCAATCGGCCCCGTATGAGTGGATTATTATCGTCACTCCTGGCTGTAGCACCGCAATCGGTGAGTTTCACCTGAAAACACCCGCTAAAACCCTGGCAACGAACCAGGAGACGATCATGGACATCCCGCCCGACCGCACCGACATCGCCGGCCGCATCTGCGAGGCGAACCCGATGGGCACGGATGGCTTCGAATTCGTCGAATTCACCGGCCCCGACACGGCACATCTGCGCGACGTCTTCGCCCGCCTCGGCTTCACCATGGTGGCGCGGCATCGCAGCAAGGATGTGACGCTGTGGCGCCAGGGGGACGTCAACTTCATCCTGAACGCCGAGCCCGCGAGCTTCGCGCAATCCTTCGGCCGCGTGCATGGGCCTTCCGCCTGCGCCATGGCCTTCCGCGTGGCCGATGCGGCCGCCGCCTTCGAGCGCGCCATCAGCCTCGGCGCCCGCCCCTTCCATGGCCGCGTCGGCCCCATGGAGCTGAACATCCCGGCCATCGAGGGCATCGGCGGCTCGCTGATCTATTTCGTGGATCGCTACGGCGCGAAGGGCTCGATCTACGACGTGGATTTCATCCCCATCCCGGGCGTGGACCCGCACCCCAAGGGCCATGACCTCACGGTGATCGACCACCTCACCCACAACGTCCATCGCGGCCGGATGGACGCCTGGGCCGGCTTCTATGAGCGCCTCTTCAACTTCCGCGAGATCCGCTACTTCGACATCGAGGGCAAGCTGACCGGCCTGAAGTCCAAGGCCATGACCTCGCCCTGCGGCCAGATCCGCATCCCCATCAACGAAAGCAGCGACGACAAGTCGCAGATCGAGGAATACCTGCGCGCCTATGGCGGCGAGGGCATCCAGCACATCGCCATGGGCACGACCGACATCTATGCGAGCGTGGAAGGCCTGCGCCGCGAGGGCGTCGCCTTCCTCGACACGCCCGACACCTATTACGAGCTCCTCCCCAGCCGCCTTCCCGACACGGGCGAGGATTTCGCGCGGATGCAGAAGAACCGCATCCTGATGGATGGCTCGCCCTCCGGCGGGCGGCTGCTGCAGATCTTCACCAACACGGTGATCGGGCCGATCTTCTTCGAACTCATCCAGCGCAAGGGCGACCAGGGCTTCGGCGAGGGGAATTTCCGCGCGCTCTTCGAGAGCATCGAGCTGGATCAGGTGCGACGCGGGGTGCTGAAGCCGGCGGCGGAATAGGCGAGGGGCGCCGCCCCTCGCGCTCCCCGGCAGGGAACTTGTTCCCTGCACCCTGCCTGTTTGGGAGGCAACGCCGGAAGGCGCCGGGCGCACAAGGCTCTGATCCCCTCTTGCGCGCCGGCGCGGCTGGTTTCATTGCGGGGCCATGACCTGGTCCCTCCTCGCGCGAGACCCCCACACCGGCGCCCTGGGCGTGATCGTCGCCACCCGCTTCTTCGCGGTGGGCGCGCTCTGCCCGCGCGTCGAGGCGGGTTTGGGCGCGCTGGCCACCCAGGCCCTGATCAACCCGCTCTACGCACCGCGCGGCCTGGACCTGCTGCGCGGCGGCGCGGCGCCCGAGGCGGCGCTGGACGCCCTGCTCGCGGCCGATGCGGGGCGCGAGGCGCGGCAATGCCACATCCTCGGCGCCGATGGCCGCATCGCCCAGCACACCGGCCGCGACTGCGTGCCCTGGTGCGGCGCGGTGAGCGCGGAACATGTCTCCGTCGCCGGCAACATGCTGGCCGGGCCGCGCGTGGTCCAGGACACGCTGGCCGCCTTCCTCGCCGCCGAGCATCTGCCGCTCGACCTCAGGATGATCCATGCCATGGAAGCGGGCGAGGCCGCCGGCGGCGACGCCCGCGGCAAGCAATCCGCCGCCCTGGCGGTGACCACGACCGACCCCTATCCCGATCTCGACCTGCGCGTGGACGATCATCCCGACCCGCTGGCCGAATTGCGCCGCCTGCATGGCGTGGCGCAGCAGCGCTTCGTGCATTTCCGCCGCTTCCTGCCGGGCGCCGACCACCCTGGCGTTTTCGATCGGGACGTGATTGCCTCGGCGCTCAAGGCGGCGGGGGTGGCATGAACGCGCTGGAGGTGGACGGGCTCTGCATCGACTTCCACACCGAGCGCGGCGTGCTGCGCGCGGTGGATCGCCTCTCCTTCTCGGTGGCGCCGGGCCGGACGCTCGCCATTGTGGGCGAAAGCGGCTGCGGTAAATCGGCCACGGCACTCGCCATCCTGGGCCTGCTGGCGGAAAACGCCGAGGTCTCGGGCAGCCTTCGCCTCGGCGGCCAGGCGCTGACGCCGGCCGGGCAGCGCGCCGCGCGCGGGCGCGAATTGGCGATGATCTTCCAGGAGCCGATGACCAGCCTGAACCCCGCCTTCACCGCGGGCGAGCAGGTGGCCGAGGCGCTGCGCCTGCATGAGGGCCTGAATGCGCGCGACGCCATGGACCGCGCCATCGCCATGCTGGAGCGCGTCCGCATCCCCGAAGCCGCGCGCCGCGCCAAGCAGTATCCGCACCAGCTTTCGGGCGGCATGCGCCAGCGCGTGATGATCGCCATCGCGCTGGCCTGCCGCCCCAGGCTGCTGATCGCCGACGAGCCGACCACGGCGCTGGACGTGACCGTCCAGGCACAGATCCTGGCCCTGCTGGATGAGCTGAAGCGCGAGACCGGCACGGCGGTCGTCCTCATCACCCATGACCTCGGCGTGGTGCGCGACCACGCGGATGAGGTGGTGGTGATGTATGCCGGCCGCGTCGCCGAACGCGCCCCCACCGCGCAAATCTTCGAACGGCCCGAGCACCCCTACACCATCGGCCTGCTGGGCGCGGCACCCCGCCTCGATTCCCGCCGCGCGCGCCTCGCTTCCATCGAGGGCACGGTGCCGGACCTCCGTTCACCGCCGCCCGGTTGCCGCTTCGCGCCGCGCTGCCCCTTCGCCATCGCCGCCTGCGATGCCGCGCCACCGCTGGCCGAGGTGACGCCGGGGCATCTCGTCGCCTGCCATCGCGCGCCGTTGGATCAGGTGCTGGCGGCATGACGCCCCCGTCCGATCGCACGCGCGCCAGCGAGGGCGTGAATCGGCCGGGCAGCATGCTGCTCGAAGCTGACGGCCTGGTGAAACACTTCCCCTTCCGCGACAGCCTGGGCCGCGCGCGCGGCGCGGTGCGCGCGGTGGATGGTGTCTCCTTCAACGTGCCGCGGGGCCGCGTGCTGGCCATCGTGGGCGAGAGCGGCTGCGG
>JAIYCD010000102.1 GCA_027488195.1 Acetobacteraceae bacterium
AGGAACTGGTCCGTCCGGTCCTCGTTGATCTCGCCGAGCGGCATGGTCTCGATCAGGCAGAGGTCGAAGCCATGCTCGCCGCACCAGGCGAGCATGCGGTCGAACTCGTGCTCGTTCAGGCCCTTCAGCGCCACGGCGTTGATCTTCACATGCAGGCCCGCGGCCTTGGCGGCGAAGATGCCGTCCAGCACGCGGTCCAGCTCGCCCCAGCGGGTCGCCGCCTTGAAGGCGGCGGCGTCCAGCGTATCCATGGAGACATTGATGCGCCGGACGCCGGCCGCCGCCAGCTCATCCGCGTATTTCGTGAGCTGCGTGCCGTTGGTTGTCAGCGTCAGCTCATCGAGACCGGAACCGATGCGCGACCCCAGGCCGCGCACGAGCGACATGACGTTCTTGCGCACCAGCGGCTCGCCGCCCGTCAGACGCAGCTTGCGCACGCCGAGCTCGATGAAGGTGCCGCAGAGGCGCTCCAGCTCCTCCAGCGTGAGCACCTCGGATTTCGGGAGGAAGGTCATGTCCTCGGCCATGCAATAGACGCAGCGAAGGTCGCAGCGATCCGTCACGGAAACGCGGAGGTAGCTGATATGACGCCCGAAAGGGTCGATCATGACGGCAGGGAGTCCCGGCGGCTGTTGATTTCACCCCATTTGGGGCGGATCAACCCGCTGTTGCAAGGGTCCCCCGCGCGCCGGGCGCCTTGGCCATCCAGTTCAGCACGCTGGCGGTGAGGCCGACCACGATCATCACCGGCCAGAAGGCGGCGTAGCTGCCGGTCCAGGCCATGAGCACCGCGCCCGAGCCGGCACCCAGGAAGCCGCCGATCTGGTGGCTGAAGAAGCAGACGCCATAGAGCGCGCCGAGATCCCCCACGCCGAAGCGCCGCGCGATGGCGGCCGAGGTCAGCGGCACGGTGCCCAGCCAGACGAAGCCCATCACCGCGGCGAAGAAGATGGTGCCCCATTCCGTCGGCGGAGCGATGGCGAAGGCGGCGATGGCGAGGGTGCGGACCAGGTAGATCCAGCCCAGCCCCGTCTCCGGCTTGATGCGCGTCGAAAGCCAGCCGCAGAACCAGGATCCGGGGATGTTGAACAACCCGATCATCATCATGACCATCATGCCGAGCGCCGCCGGCTGGCCGCAGAGCGCGATGTGGGAGGGCAGGTGCGTGGTCAGGAAGGCCAGCTGGAAGCCGCAGGCGAAGAAGCCGCCGGTCAGCAGCGCGAAGTCGCGGTCGGCGAGCGAGCGGCGGGCCAGCGCCGGCAGGCCCATCAGCCCGGCCGCGGGCGGCCCGCTGCGCGGGGCCGGGCGCCACTCGATGTTGCGCGCGATGGGAATGATCAGCACGGCCGAAATCGCCAGCATGGCGAGCGCGCCCGCAGCGCCGAAGCCGCCGATGGCCGAGAAGGTGATGGGGACCATGGCCGCCTGGCCCAGGCTGCCGCCGGCGCTCGCTATGCCGATATACTCGCCCCGCTTTTCGGGCGGGGCGAGCCGGCCGATCGCGGCCAGCGCCAGCCCCGTGCCGGCACAGGCGACGCCGAGGCCCGAGAAGATGCCGATGCCGATCAGCACCATGAGGTTGGAGGGCATCAGCGCCGGAAGCCCGCAGCCGATCAGGTAGAAGAAGCCGCCAAAGGCCATGACGCGGCCGGAGCCGTATTTGTCGGCCATCGAGCCCGAGACCGGCTGGGCCAGGCCCCAGGTGAGATTGTGGAGGGCCACGGCCAGGCCGAAGGCCCAAGGTGCGATGCCATGCTCGGCCGAGAGCGGCAGCAGCAGCAGCCCGAAGGTCTGGCGGATGCCCATGGCGAGGCTGGAGGTCGCCGCCGCCGCGATGATCGCGATCCAGAGGATGCTGCGGGCGGAAGGGGCGGCATTTTGCATGAACAAACCAGACCAAAGCGCCCGGTGAACTGCAAGCGGAGGTTGCGCCGGGGCGGGCATGCGCCGGGCGCGGGGGTGTCGGGCGAGCATGTTGCCGACGCCGGATGGGTGGCGCAGTGTTTTCCGCGTGAATCGAACATGGCCGGCGCCCCGCGCCGGCTGGGGAAGGAGATAAGCATGATGACCCGATGGACCGGGGCCGCCTTGGCCGCGGCACTGTCCCTGGCGACCACGCCCGCGCTGGCGCAGGTGACGCCCGACAATTTCGTCGGCGGCAAGACCTCCGACCTCGCGGCACTCTGCGCGGCTGGCGCGTCTGATCCCAATGTCGTCTCGGCGGTGAATTTCTGCCACGGCTACCTGCTGGCGGTGGGCCAGTTCCATGGCGAGCTGACGCGGCGGGGCAGCCGGGTGGGTGCCTTCTTCTGCCTGCCGGAGCCCAGGCCCACGGTGGCCAGCATCACCGCGGCCTTCGTCACCTGGGCGGGCGCCAACCCGCAATTCGCCGGGACGCCCGCGGTCGAGGGCGTGGTGCGCTTCGCCACCGACGCCTATCCCTGCCCGAGCCGCCCGGCCCGTCGCGCCTCGTGACCCGAAGGATGAGAGAAATGCGCAAGATCCTGCTTGTTCCCGTGCTCGCACTTGGCCTCGGCGGCTGTGAGAACATGTCCGACACGGGCCGCCTGACGGCCGGCGGCGCCGGCATCGGCGCGGCCACGGGCGCTATCATCGGCTCCTTCTCGGGCCATGCGGGCTGGGGGGCGCTGGCGGGCGCCGGCGTCGGCGCGGCCGGTGGCTATCTGGTGGGCCGTGCCCGCCAGGCGGAGCAGCAGGCCTGGGAGCAGGGCTATCAGGCGGGCCGCACCACGCGCTGAGCGCACATGAAAAAGGGCGGCGGAGCATCGCCCCGCCGCCCTGTTTCGTCGTCCTGGCCTTGCGGCTCAGGCTGCCTGGCGGGTTTCCGCCATGTCATTTGCCGGCAGCGGCGCGGCGGCAGCCGCGGCGGACTGGATGCCGGAGCGCGTCAGGCCGATATCCAACAGCTCGCGGTCGGAGAGGCCGCGGAGCTGCGCGATGGTCTCGCGCCGGGTGCGGATGGCGGTCAACACTTCGCGTACCGTATGGAAGAAGCCCCTGATGCGAGCTGCGATGGCGGCGTCGCGCGCCTGCCGGGCCTCGGCGATGATGGTTTCGATGCGCTCCGCCTCGGCATTGCGCAGGGAGCGGGGCATCAGCAGCACGGCTTCGGCTGGGGTGATGCGGGTCATGATGTCTGGTCCTGTTCTGAGGGGCGGCTTGGCCGCCGGTGTGCGGTTGATCTAGGAGATTATTGTGGACGCAGGTTACGCGAAGCTTAAGCTCCAGACATGCGTCCGAAGCATGTCATATTGTGGACACATGTCTTAATGGCGGGTCTCATGCTGTTAACCAAATCCGAGCGCCTCACCGCCCTTCGCCGCACCCTCGCCGAAGCGGGGGTGGATGGCTTCCTCATCCCGCGCTCAGATGAGCATCTGGGCGAATACGTGCCGCCCTCGGGCGAAAGGCTGGCTTGGCTGACCGGCTTCACCGGCAGCGCCGGCCTTGCCATCGTGCTGCCCGATCGCGCAGCCGTCTTTACCGATGGACGCTACACGACCCAGGTGGTGGCCGAGACGGATGGCGCGCTCTGGGAGCGCCGCCACCTGACCGAGGAGCCGCCCGAAGCCTGGCTGCGCGAGCACGCCGCCGACCTCAAGCTCGGCTACGACCCCTGGCTGCACAGCGAGGGCTTTCTCAAGCGCCTCTCGGGCCTGAACCTCGTGCCGCTCACGCCCAACCCGCTGGATGGGATCTGGCAGGATCGTCCCGCACCGCCCGCCGCCGCCGTGCTGCCGCATGGGCCGGAGCTGGCGGGCGAGAGCGCCGAGGCGAAGCGCGAGGCGGTGGCGGCCGCACTCCGCCAATCCGGCGAGCAGGCGGCGCTGCTGGCCGATGCGCATTCCGTCGCCTGGCTGCTCAACCTGCGCGGCGCCGATCTTGCC
>JAIYCD010000044.1 GCA_027488195.1 Acetobacteraceae bacterium
CAGGGCGATGGCGTCATCAAGATCGAGATGCACTTCCTGCCCGATGTCTACGTGACTTGCGACACCTGCAAGGGCAAGCGCTACAATCGCGAAACCCTCGAAGTGAAGTTCCGCGGCAAGTCCATCGCCGATGTGCTGGACATGACGGTGACGGAAGGGCGCGAGTTCTTCTCCGCCGTCCCCAGCATCCACGAGAAGCTGCGCATGCTGGAGGAAGTGGGCCTCGGCTACATCCATCTCGGCCAACAGGCGACGACGCTGTCTGGCGGCGAGGCGCAGCGCATCAAGCTGGCGAAGGAGCTGTCACGCCGCGCCACCGGCCGCACCCTCTACATCCTGGACGAGCCGACGACGGGCCTGCATTTCGAGGATGTGCGCAAGCTGCTCGACGTGCTGCACGCGCTGGTGAACACGGGCAACACGGTCGTGGTGATCGAGCACAATCTCGAGGTCATCAAGACCGCCGACTGGGTGCTCGACCTCGGGCCCGAGGGTGGCGAGGGCGGCGGGCGGATCGTGGCCTCCGGCACGCCGGAGGAGATCGCCGCCAATCCGGAAAGCCATACGGGGCGCTTCCTCGCCCCCATCCTGGCGCGGCATGCGCCCATCGCTGCCGCCAAGGGCAAGCGCGGGCGCAAGCCTGGCTGATCAGCGCCAGTGGCGCTGATGCCCGCCCTGCCAACCCGCGCTGTAGCCGCCGCGATAGACGGGCTGGTGGTAGGCGTAGCTGCGCCCATAGCCGCCGCCGTAATAGCGCGGCTGCGGGCCGACGCAGGCCGTGAGGCCAACCAGGAGGGAGAGGGCGCCCAGAGCACGGACAATGGGGGCGCGGGCGAGGCGGAAAAAACGAGTGGCCATGACGGCCTCCGAAAGCGACGGGGTTGCATCTGTCGCTGACGGGATCAAAGCGCCGCCGCATGGCCGCACCACGCCGGAATCAAGGCCGAATCAAAGCAGCTTCTTCGCCAGCATCAGGTCGGAATCCTCCAGGCTGCGGCTCAGCGCGAAGCCCAGCTTGCGCACGAAGGCCAGCATGGGCGCGTTGTCGGCCAGCACATGGCCGATGATCTCGCTCACCCCCTCGGCCCGCGCCCATTCCATCGCGCGCTCCATCAGATGCCGGGCGAGCCCCGTGCCCTTGGCCGCCGGGCTCACCACCACCGCGAATTCCGCGGCATTTCCGCCCCCCTCGCGGATGATGCGCGCCGTGCCGCAATTCCGCCCGTCCCGGATCGCGACAAAGGCCATCTCCCGCCCGTAGTCGATCTGCGTGAGGCGCGCGAGCATGGCCGGCGGCAATTCCTTCATGCTGGAGAAGAAGCGGAAGCGCACATCCTCCGGCGGCAATTCCAGGAAGAAGGCGCCCTGCGCCGCCGCATCCTCGGGGCGGATCGGCCGCACCTCGAAGATGCTGCCATCGCGCCCCGTGAAGGGTGCCACCCATTCGGCCGGATAGGGCGGGATGGCAAACAGCGCGCTCGCGCCCGCGGGCCTGAGGCGCAGCGAGGCATCGGCCGCCAGCACGCCCGTGGCATCGGCGAAGAGCGGGTTCACGCCCAGCGCCGCGATCTCCGGAAAATCCACCTGCAGCTGGCTGATCCGCACCAGCGCATCGGCGATGGCGGGCTCATGCACCGCCGGCCGGTCGCGAAAGCCCGGTAGCAGGCGCGAGAGCCGCGTGCGCGCGATCAGCCCATGCGCCAGCGGCAGGTTGAGCGGCGGCAGGTCCAGCGCCTCATCGGCCGCGATATCGGCCGTGGTGCCGCCCTGGCCGAAGCCGATCCAGGGGCCGAACATCGTATCCTCGCCGATCCGCAGCCGCAGCTCCATGCCGCCACGCCGCGCCATGGGCTGCACCAGGAAGCCCGAGGGCACGCCCTCCGGCGCGCGGCGGCGCACCTCATCCTCCATCAGCTGGGCCGCGGCCCGCACGCTGTCGAAGTGGCGCAGGTTCAGCACCACCCCGCCCACCTCGCTCTTGTGGCGCAGCAGGGCGCGGATCTTCAACGCCACGGGCGGGCCGAGCGCGACGGCCGCCACCGCCGCCTCGGTCGGCGTCGCCGCCCGGCGGGGTGCCAGGACGGGGATGCCATAGGCGGCCAGCACCGCCAGCGCCTCGTCCTCGAACAGATCGCGCCGTCCATCGGCGCGGACGGCCGCGAAGATCGCCCGCACCGCCGCGCGGTCCGGCGTCAGCTCCAGCACGTCCGAGCCCGGGAGCTCGGCCGCCGTGGCCCGGTTGCGGCGCTCGGCCGCCAGGTGCGCGGCGCCGCGCACCACCGCCTCGGGCGTCTGGAAGACGGGCAGGCCCGCCTCCGTCAAAGCGAGGCGCTCGGCTCGCGCCGAAGCCTCGCCGGTCCAGCCGAGCAGGATGGGCGCGCCGCGGTTGCCGCGGGCCGCGGCGGCGAAGGCCTCGGTGGGGGCGGCCTCCTGCTCGGGCGCATGCAGCGCGATCACCACATCCACCTCAGCGGCGCCGGCCAGCACCCGTGCCGCCTGGGCAAGCTCCGCGCCGGCCCGGCTGCCAAGCGAGAGCGGGTTGCGCACCTGCCACCCCTCCGGGATCAGCGGCGCCAGCGCGGCCATGGTCGCCGGGCTGAATTCCGCGAGCCGCAGCCCCTGCGCCAGCGCCGCATCGGCGGCGAGCCGCGCCACGCCCAGGCCATTGGCGAGGATGGCAATGCGGTCCGCCTGGCCCGCGCCGCCGCGCGGCTTGGTGCGTGCCAGCGTCTCGGCCGCCGCCAGCCATTCCTCGAAGCCTTCGGCGCGCAGCACGCCGGCGCGGCGCAGCACGGCGGCCATCACGCCATCGGCGATGCCGCTCGGATCATCCATCCGTCCGCCCGCGCGCAGCGCCAGCACAGGCCGCGTCCGCGCCACGGCACGCGCCGCCGAGACGAAGAGGCGCCTTTGCTTGATGCGGCGGATGTCCAGCATCACGCAGGCCGTGCCCGTGTCCCTCGCCAGCCAGTCGAGCCCGGCGGCGAAGCCCATGCCGTCATTGGCACCCACGCCGATGATGTGGCTGAAGCCCAGCCCCTCGGCCGTGGCCCAGTCGATCACCGCGCGCGCGATGGCGGAGGATTGCGCCATCAGCGCCAGTCTCCCCGGCCGCAGCGGCAGGTGCGAGAGTGTCGCGTTCAGCCCGATGGCGGGCAGGGCCAGGCCGAAGCTGCGCTCGCCCAGCGCATGCACCCCGGCCGTGGCCGCCATGGCGCCAAGGCCCGGGGCGGCCGTCGGCACCACCACCGCGAAGCAGCCCCGCGCCGCGATGCGCGCCAGTTCCGCCGCCTGCGCCTCGGGCCGCACGCAAAGGATGGCAAGGTCCGGCGCCCCCTCGAGTGCCGAGAAGCCATCGCCCATCAGGGCGCCGTTGAAGCCGCCCGCCGCCAGGTTGCGCGCGAGGATGGCGCTCTCCGGCAGGCCCGGGTCGGCGCGGAGCCAGACCGAGCGCGGCTGGAAGAAGGCGGTCTCGCGGTAGCCCTTGCCGGGCCGCCCGGTGAGGAGGAGGGACATGGCCGAAGCATAGCAGCACGCCCCGCCCGCCGGGGGAGGTTCCCTCGCGGGCCAAGCGTGATCTAGGCTCATGGCAGAGCGGCCCCGCAGAGGGCCGCCGAAGAGGGAAGAAACGACCATGCGAAGCCTCCTCGCGCGGCTCTCCGCGCTCGCCATCCTGGCCCTGCCCGCCACGGCATTTGCCCAGGCGCCCATCACCATCGTCGTGAATTTCGTGGCCGGCGGCCCGTCGGACCTCATGGGGCGGCTGCTGGCGCCTGAGCTTTCGGCCGCACTCGGCACCCAAGTGGTGATCAAGAACAGCGCCGGGGCGGCCGGCGGCATCGGCGCGGCCGAGGTGGCGCGCGCCCGGTCGGATGGAACGACGCTGCTGCTCTCGCCCATCGGCGCCATGGCGATCCAGCCGCATTTCCGCGCCGACCTGCCCTACAAGCCCGCCGATTTCGCGCCGATCTGCCAGGTGGCCGATACGCCCGTGGTGGTCATGGCCGCCCCCGGCAGCCCGCTGCGGGGCCTGGCCGAAGTCATCTCCCGCGCGCGGGAGGCCAATGGCGGCTTCAATTTCGGCTCGACAGGCCCGGGCTCGCTGCCGCATATCGCCACCGTGGCCCTGGCGCGGGCGGCCGGCGTGCCGATGACGCACATCCCCTATCGCGGCAATGCCGAGGCGGTGACAGCCCTGCTGCGCGGCGATGTCAGCATCTTCGCCGATCAGCCCGGCACGCTGCGCGCCAACAACCTCCAGGCCGTGGCGCTCCTGGCCGAGCGCCGCACCCCGGAATTCCCAAACACGGCGACGGCGCGCGAGCAGGGGCTGGACCTGGTCTATTCGATCTGGTCGGGCCTTTTCGCGCCGGCCGGCACGCCGCCCGAATTCCTGGCCCGCGCCGAGGCCGCCTGCGAGCGCGCGCTGCGCGCACCCGCCGTGATCGAGGGCTTCCAGCGGCTCGCGACACCCATCATCTTCCGCAACCAGCGCGACTTCGCCGCCTTCTGGAACGCCGAACTCGAGAAGTTCCGCGGCATCGTCCAGGCCGCCGGGATTCGCCCCGGCGACTGACCAAGGCTAGGCTCCCTCCCGCGCAGAGAAGGAGCTTGCCCGCATGTCCGATTGGCCCCGCCCGGTGGATGGCGTCTCCGTCCCCCGCTTCGCCGGCCCCAGCACCTTCATGCGCCTGCCGGTGCGCGAGGATGCGTCGGGCCTCGACATCGCGCTGATCGGCATCCCCTTCGATGGCGGCACCACCAACCGCCCCGGCACGCGCCACGGCCCGCGCCAGCTGCGCGAGGCGTCCGGCCTCATGCGCCGCGTCCACCCGATCAGCCTGACCGAGCCCTACACCCTCTGCCGCGTGGCCGACCTCGGTGACCTCGCGACCAATCCGACCGACCTGATGCAGACGCTCGACCTCGTGACCGCGGCGGTGGCGAAGATCCGCGCCGCCGGCGCCTGGGCGCTGGCGGCCGGCGGCGACCACCTGCTCTCCCTGCCCCTGCTTCGCGGCATCGCGCAAGGCGAGCCCGGCCTCGGCCCGCTCGGCATGGTGCATTTCGACAGCCATTCCGACACCAACGACACCTATTTCGGCGGCACCCGCTACACCCATGGCACGCCCTTCCGCCGCGCCATCGAGGAGGGGCTGATCGAGCCCACGCGTGTCGTGCAGATCGGCATCCGCGGCTCGCTCTACGCGGCGGATGACATGGACTGGGCGCGCTCCGTCGGCATCCGCATCATGACCATCGAGGAATGCGTGGATCTCGGCCCCGATGCCGTGGCGGCCGAAGCCCAGCGCGTGGCGGGCGGCGGCCCCGCCTACCTCACCTTCGACATCGACAGCATCGACCCCGCCTTCGCGCCGGGCACCGGCACGCCCGAGGTGGGCGGCTTCACGCCCCGCGAGGCCATGCGCATCCTGCGCGGGCTGCGTGGCCTCGACATCGTGGGCGCCGACCTGGTCGAGGTGTCGCCGCCCTACGACCCCTCGGGCAATACGGCGATGGTGGGCGCGACCATGATGTTCGAGATCCTGTGCCTGATGGCTGAAACACGGGCACGCTTGCGCCCGAACTGAGGCGGATCGCCACAAAAGGGCGAAATTGTAATGCGGTGGGGCCTATTCAGGCCGCCCCGGTTCGCGAGATGTCTTTTATCTCAGATTTGGGAGCCCTTCGATGCGTCTTGCGCTGCTGTTCCTCACCGCTCTCGCCCTGCCCTTCGCGGCGTCTGGCGATGCCCGCGCACAGCCCTCCACCACCATCGTGGTGAATTTCGGCGCCGGCGGCTCGGCCGACCGTATGGCCCGCCTCCTGGCGCCGGTCATGAGCGAGCTTCTCAGCACCCCGGTCATCGTGAAGAACACCACGGGGGCGGCGGGGGTCATCGGCGCGGCCGAGGTGGCGCGCGCGCGGCCGGATGGCACGACGCTGCTGCTCTCCACCACCGGCCCCATGGCGATCCAGCCGCATATCCGCAGCGATCTGCCCTATCGAATGGCGGATTTCGTGCCCCTCTGCCAGATCGCCGATGCGCCGGTGATGATGATGGCGGCACCCACCGGCCCGGTGCGTGACGCCGCCTCGCTCGTGGCGCAGGCGCGGGCGGCGCGCGGTGGCTTCACCTATGGCTCGGCCGGCCAGGGCTCGATCCCGCATATCGTGATGGTCGAAATGGCCCGGCGGGCCAATGTGGAAATGACCCATGTCCCCTTCCGCGGCAGTGCCGAGGCCGTGATCTCCCTGCTGCGGGGGGATGTGATGGTCTATTCCGACCTCCCGGGGCCGCTGCGGGCCAACAACCTGCATCCCGTGGGCGTGATGGCCGCGGAGCGCACCGCCGAATTCCCGGAGGTGCCGACCCTCAGGGAACAGGGCTTCGACCTCGTGCATTCCATCTGGGCGGGGCTTTTCGCGCCCGCCGGCACGCCCATTCCGGTGCTGGACCGCCTGCAGGCCGCCTGCGAATACGGCTTGCAGCGCCCCCCGGTGATCGAGGGCTTCCGGCGGCTCGACACCCCCGTGGTGTTTCGCGACCCGGCCGCATTCTACGCCTTCTGGCAGGCGGAACTGGCGAAGTTCGAGGTGATCGTCCGGGAGTCGGGCATCCGGCCGGGGGATTGAAAAACCGGGCGTGAGACCCGAAACTCACGGCTTGCAAAGCAGAACCCGACGCCCCCAATTCTTCTACACGACCACCCCCCTCCCCTGCCCCTACCTCCCGGGCCGGACGGAGCGGAAGATCGTGACCGAATTGACCGGCCCGGATGCCGAGGCGCTGCATGACCGCCTCTCCCGCGCCGGATTCCGCCGCAGCCACAACATCGCCTATTCGCCGGTCTGCCCGGGCTGCCGCGCCTGCGTGCCCATCCGCGTCCGCGCCGCCGATTTCCAGCCCAGCCGCACCCAGCGTAAGATCCTGGCCCGCAACGCCGACCTCGACGTGCGCCCCGTCCCCGCCCGCGCCACGGCCGAGCAATTCGCGCTGTTCCAGCACTACCAGCAAAGCCGGCACGCGGGCGGCGACATGGCGGCGATGGGCTTCTACGACTACCGCGCCATGGTGGAGGACACGCCCATCACCACGGGCCTGGTCGAGTTCCGCGACAGCACGGGCCGGCTGCTCGGCGCCTGCCTGACCGACTGGCTCTCGGACGGGCTTTCCGCCGTCTACAGCTTCTTCGCGCCCGAGGAGGATCGCCGCAGCCTCGGCGCCTTCGCCGTCATGTGGCTGCTGGCCGAGGCGGTGCGCGGCGGCCAGCCCTATGTCTATCTCGGCTACTGGGTCGCTGAGAGCCGGAAGATGGCCTACAAGGCCGGCTACCGCCCGGCCGAGGTGCTGGTGCAGGGGCAATGGACCCCGCTCGGCGAGGATGCGCCCGTGGCGGGCGAGAGCGTCACCGCGGGCTGAGGCCGGCTCCCAATCCCATCCGGCCGCAACGCGGCCGGCGCCGCCCAAGTGACCTGCTGGCCCAGCGCACCCATGGCGCGGCGAAGCCAAGCGGCCCGAGGCCGCGCCCGGCGTCTGAGGGCGTCAACGAATCCGCGTGGACACGCGCCGCAGGTCATAGACCATCTGGCAGCGCCGCCCGGGATGGCTCCCGGTGAAGCGGCGCGCATTGTTGGGCCCCTCGAAGATCTGCCCGGTGCCCGCGCCGAACAGGCCAAAGGGCGGCAGCGTCACCGCGCCATTGGCGCCGACGGTCGCCTCCAGCGGCGGATCTCCCGGGAGCGCGTCGATCTCGAAGCGGCTGCCGCGCAGCCTGGCCGTCACGCGCGTCTGGCCCGAGCGGCCGGTCGCCTGGCATTCCTGCAACCGCGTGCCCTCATAGGTCCCGTCATGCGGGCTGGTGCGCTGCTGCGCGCCTGCGGGGGCCGCAAGGGTGAGCAACAGGCCGGCGAGAAGAAAAAATCGCATCATTCAACTTCCGAAGCGGTTGCCGCGCGGGAATCCGTTGGGCGGGGCCTTGCCCGCGCCGGCACGGTTGCCGCGCCAGGTGGTGAGATCGGTCTCGACACGCATGCGCTCACCCAGGCGCCAGCTCAACCCCTCGGCGCGGGTGAAGACCTTGGCGTCGGCCAGGCCGCCATCCTTGTAGGATTGCAGCTGCACGCCGCGCCCGCGCGTCATCACCGGTAATTGCTCCAGCGGGAAGACCAGGAGCTTGCGGTTCTCGCCCAGCACGGCCACGTGGTCGCCCTCGGCCGGCACGCAGAGGGCGGCGCGCGTCGTCCCCTCCAGCACCAGCACCTGCTTGCCGGTGCGCTTTTCGGCCACCAGCTCGGCACCCTCCACCAGGAAGCCCTTGCCGTCACTGGCCGCCACCAGGAAGCGCGCGCTTTCGGCCGGCAGGAACATCGCCAGCACGCCATCCTCATTGGGCAGGTCGATCATCAGGCGCAGCGGCTGGCCGTCGCCCCGGCCGCGCGGCAGGGTATCGGCGCGCAGCGTATAGGCCTTGCCGTTGCTGGCGAAGATGATGAGTCGGTCGGTGCTTTGCGCGTGCAGCCGGAAGGCGAGCTGATCGCCCTCCTTGAAGCGCAGCTCCGCATCCTCGGCCAGGTGGCCCTTCAGCGCGCGGATCCAGCCCTTCTCGGAGAGCACCACGGTCAGCGGCTCGCGCTCGATGAAGGCGCTCTCATCCACCACCACGGCGGGCAGGCCGGAGCCGATGGCGGTGCGGCGGGCACCGAGCGGGCCGTCACCAAACTTCTTCCGCGTCTCCTCGATCTCCTTGCCGATCGCCGCCCATTGCTTCGCCGGGCTGGCGAGCAGCGCCTGGAGGCCCTTCTGTTCGCGCGAGAGCTTCTCGTGCTCGCGCTTGATCTCCATTTCCTCCAGCCGGCGCAGCGCGCGCAGCCGCATGTTGAGGATGGCTTCCGCCTGCACTTCGGTGAGGCCAAAGGCCGCCATCAGCTTGGGGCGCGGCTCATCCTCGGTGCGGATGATGCGGATCACCTCATCGAGGTTGAGATAGGCGATGAGGTAGCCGTCCAGCACCTCCAGCCGCCGCGCGATGGCGGCGAGGCGATGGTTGGTGCGGCGCAGCAGCACGACATGGCGGTGGTCGAGCCAGGCACGCAGCGCCTCGCGCAGCGACATCACGCGCGGCGTGCGGTCGGCGTCCAGGACGTTCATGTTCAGGCTGAAGCGGCTTTCCAACTGCGTCGCGCGGAACAGCGTTTCCATCAGGACCGCGGGTTCCACCGTGCGGTTGCGCGGCTCCAGCACCAGGCGCACCTGGTCCGTGCTTTCGTCGCGCACATCGGCCAGCAGCGGGAGCTTCTTCTCCTCCAGCAGCAGCGCGATCTGCTCGATCAGCTTGGACTTCTGTACCTGATACGGGATCTCGGTGATCAGGATGGTCCAGGCGCCGCCCTTGGCGCGTTCCACCTCCCACTTGGCGCGCAGGCGGAAGCCGCCGCGGCCCGTGGCATAGGCTTCGGCGATGCTTTCCGCGCTTTCCACCAGCACGCCGCCGGTCGGGAAATCAGGGCCGGGCACATGCGTCAGCAATTCCGCGTGGCTGATGTCACGGTTGGCGATCAGCGCGAGCGCCGCGCTGCACAACTCGCCCGCATTGTGCGGCGGGATGCTGGTGGCCATGCCGACGGCGATGCCGGTCGCGCCATTCGCCAGCAGGTTCGGGAAGGCCGCCGGCAGCACCACCGGCTCGCGGTCCTCGCCATCATAGGTGGCGCGGAAATCCACCGTGTCCTCGTCGATGCCCTGGAGGAGGGCCTGCGCCACCTCGGTCAGCCGCGCCTCGGTGTAGCGCATGGCGGCCGCGTTATCGCCGTCGATATTGCCGAAATTCCCCTGGCCTTCGACCAGCGTGTAGCGCGCCGCGAATTCCTGCGCCTGGCGCACCAGCGCGTCATAGATCGAGGCATCGCCATGCGGGTGATACTTGCCCATCACATCGCCCACGATGCGCGCGCATTTCTTGAAGCCGCTGTCGGGGTCGAGCTTGAGCTGGTGCATGGCCCAGAGCAGGCGGCGGTGCACGGGCTTCAGCCCATCGCGCACATCCGGCAGGGAGCGCGCCATGATGGTGGACATGGCATAGGCGAGGTAGCGCTCGCTCAGCGCCTCGCCGAGCCGCGCCTCGCGGATTTCCCCGCCTTCCTTCACATCATCGGCCATCGCTTGGTCCCGTCATCAAGGTCAACCGGTCCTGCAGGGCCTCCCGCGCGGGGGGGAGCGGGCGGTGCTGCAGGCCGAAGGCATCGCGAGAGAGGAAAAAGCCTGTCACGCGGAGTCCCGCAAGCCATTCCTGCACATCGGAGGGCTGCGTGGCGTCGCGGAGGAAGGGGGGCAGGGGGAGCAGGCGGTCGGCATAGGGTGCGGCCGCCTCGGCACTGACGGCGCGGCCGGATTTGGGCGAGACGAAGATGAGGTTTTCCGTGGTGCCGGTGGCGGCGCAGGTGGTGAGGTCGAGGCCGTAGCCCAGCTCGGTCAGCAGGGTTGCTTCCCAATGGACCAGGCGCGGCAGGGCGTGCTCCGGCCCACGGGCGAGGGCGGCGATGACGCCGACCAGGCCGTGAAAGCTGCCGGGATGGGCCTGGCGCTCCGGCAGCGCGCCCTCGGCCACGGCGCAGGCCGAGGTGAGGACGGAAAGCGCCAGCGCGTCATCCAGCGCGAGCGAGGCGCTGGCATGCACCATTTCGCCCGTGAGGCTGCCGAGTTGGTCGGCGAGGCGGGCGACCCAGCGGGCCTCGATGAGGTTGCCGGGCTGCCAGAGGGCGGCTTGGCTGCGGCTGGCGCCGCCCTTGGCGAGGCCGGCGTGGCGCCCCTGCGCCTCGGTCAGAACCGTCACCACCGCGCCGCCCTCGCCATGCGGGCGGGTGGCGAGGACTATGGCGGGGGCGGCCCATTCGGTGGTCATGGGGATGGATTAGCGGGGATTGGGGATTAAGTCGTGGGCTGGCCGAAAGCTGCCGGACCGTTGCTGACCGACCGGCGCGCTGAAGCGGACGTCTATTTTCCACACCCTAGTTGGAAGCTACCGACTCAAGCGCGACGCTCACGGGCCGCCGGGTCAAGCTGGGAGTGCACCATCGCCTTTATCCTCCTCGGCCGGGAGTAGGCTGCGACAAAAATTTCCGGCACGGGTGGCCCATTGCAGCTACTCCGCTTTCGAGCGCGTGAGCCGCGAAGCTACCGTCCGCGAACACTACTCGACGATAGACGTATCATCACCTAGTACTCTGAAGCGATGTTTTTCATAGGGAATTTTGCAATACAGTAAACAACGAATCCGATACGCCCAGATATACTCGCACAAATTGACCTCATCTACCTAATTATTGAAAAGATCTGGCCAATCATCTGGGACCAGCGCGGGAGGCTTCGTCCAGGGATCCTCCACAAGAGCGGCTTGAAACCAATCGTCACGCAAGTTGGCGTGTTCAGATACAATCAACTGGAATCCGGTAGCGTCTTCTATTGTAAAGCGCGACAAGAGAGCGAAAAGCCTGCGGACTGTCTCAAGATCAACATCTCCCTGCTCAGTCTCATCGACGGTTCCGCCGACGCTCTTGTAGCTCGCCTCGGTCGGGAAATAGACCTGCGTCGGTTGGTCAATAAGCATGAATCGCGGAATGGGCAGGTTGTATCTGGACGTAAAGCGGTGGAACGCGAGCATCGCTGCGAGATGATAGGCAAGATGGTTAGCCCCCCCCCCGCTCTTGTACATGTAGACTGGGCGCCCGGGACGGTCGATCACAACGGTGAGCGCCCTGAGGTCCAACCTCGCCGGGAACTCACCGAATTCACCACCTAGTTCGCGGATGTAGCTCGACATGTGTTCGGCGATATTGTTCAGGGCAGCCTGGAAGCGAGTCTCGGAGTCATCGGCACCGAGACGCTCCTCCAGCTCCGCTACGCGCCGTCGCAAGCGGCGCTCCTCATTTAGTAGTCTAGTTAGCTCCTCGTCAGGCACCAGATCCTCAAGAAATAGGCTGATGCGCCCCACAACTCGTGCGGCCGCATTGTTGCGGCTTCCCATTTGCGCAAGAATTTCGCTCGCAGCGATCGCCGCCGCTAGTTCTGCCTCCTTCTCCGCAATACGACTTGTGATCCCCGCAGACTCCTCGATCTGCTTTGCGAGGTAGGAATCAAGAACCGGCCGCTCACCCGTGACGGCTGTGAGTTCTCGGTCCAATGAACGAAGTTCGCTCAGAAGGGCGTTTGCGACGGGACTTGCCATACCGAGATCCTTCTCGGCGAATGGCCACTGCCATTCGCCAGTCTCTACGTTTCGAGGCAATGCCTTGATGGACGCGAGACGGTCCTGCTGCTCCGAAACCTCGGCCTCAAAGCCCCTCGATTGCCCGGCGAATTGCTGCGCGGCCTTGATACGGCCCTCCGCCTCGCGACGCTGGTCCCGCAGTTCGGCGATCTCCTGCTCGATCGCGGACACGCGCCTTCCATCGTCCTCGGGGACGGGCGTTGGCCGCCATGATAGAGCCTGACGTAGCGGGGAAATCGCGTCGCTGTCTGCAATCTCCGCAGACGCCAGAATGCCAACGCCTCGCGCCTCCGACAAAAGGCTGAGGGCCTTTGCCTCAGATCCCGCAGCCGTGTCTCTCGCTTGCTGGACGAGCTTAGCGTTGAGGCGGAGTTCACGATTGGCGGCGCGTAGCTGCGCATCAATCTGAAATTTGTCCCTACCGGATACGCCGAGGACAATGGGCATAGTATCCCGGATTGTCTGTGGTTGATGGTCTTCGTTCTGACGATAAAATAGCTGGGTCTTGCTCGTGACGAAGTCCTGCTTCTGGAAGAGATAGTAAACGGTATGCTGAATTGTCGCTTCGAAGCTCACACGGCTTTGGTCGATAGGTACCTCCGTGACATTTTCGGGTATGCCCACGAGCCTTGAGAGCAGCGTAACTACGCCCTCGTCGTTGTCGTTCACGACCAACTCGCCAGGATTCGGCGCCTCAACAACGGCCCCTCGCCGGACCATCGCGGTACTGCAACTAGCCAACCCGGGTCGAGGCGCGGGTTTGGCGACCAGAATCTCCTCGCCCGCAAAGCGATAGATAACGGCGTACCAGGCAACGCGATCTTGGATCGCACCTTCGGGGACAAGAAATGTCGAACGCCCCATGCAGTACTCGATGATCTCGGACAGCGCCGATTTGCCCGTCGACGATCGCCCCGTGATGATGTTCAAGCCATCGTGAAACACTAAGTCGCGACGGCGGCCATCACCGCTGTAAAGATGGACCGATTTGATCCTCAAGGGCGTACTCCCAGGGTTGCGTAGACGGTACTCCGGTCGGCAATGCGAGCGAACTCCTTGCCGAGGAAGGCTGCAACCCGCTGGCAGTCGATCGATTCCTGTGTGCCCGACAGCATCTTGCGGATGCCGAGACCGATCCGTAGGCGACCACTAGCGTCGATGGTCAGCACGCCGGACTGCATGAGGAGGCCGAAGCCCTCGAACGTGAACGGAAGAATGTCGGTGCAACGTCTAGCCAAGCCCACCTGCAACTCGGGATGCTCGGCGACGATCTTGAGGAAATAGCTTTTCTTCTTCGTTCGCAGAACGCTTCGAGTTTGCTGATGGAGGCAGAGAGGGAGGACGAGGAGCGACAGCGAGAAAGGCATCCCCTTTCGATCGACCTCCTGGAAGGCGGTCACGGCCCGCGACAGCACTACCCCGCAAAAGGCGGGGTTGAAGAGGTTACGAATCTCGACCGGACGCTCGTTCCAGGGTCTCAAATCGCCACCTCCAACATCTTGGCGACGCGCTCTAGGAACCGGGGGTGCCAATGCACTCGGGGTCTCGGGGCGACGTTGGCGAGCATTTGAAACGTCCCCCTGACGACGTAGGGTTCGGTGACGCGCTCTCTGATCCGCAAGCCACCCGTCTTCAACTGTGCCCAATCGTAGAGGTCGCGCCCCGCCTTCCGACACAACTCCTCGGCGCTCTCGTCCGTGAGAAGCTCACACGCGATCTCGCGAAATCTGCCCCACTCTTCCACGAGACGATCCTCGTAGTCCTCGATCTCATTGGAGACGAGGAGATTCTCGCGAGCCCAACTCGATCGCTGCTGGAAGGCACGGTAGTAATCAATGATAGCGCGGCGAATCCGCTCGTCCGATAGACCAAGAACACGAAGCTGCTCTACAAACGTGCGCGTATCCGAAGCAGCGTCTACGGTCTCCGGGTTCTTTCCTAGAAAATCAATGGGGAGGCTATCCGACTTGTAGGCGTCGTTAATAGCGCTTAGCTTATCCGAGACCTCGCTAATGCTGATCGGATCGCGCGCCCCGCCCACAAGATGGTTTGTCACGATATTCACCCACCACCCTTCCAGACGTTCAAAGACGGCTTGGCGGTTGCGGCGGTCGACGGCACGCAGTCGTTGCTCGATCATTCCGGGAAGCTGATCGATGCGGGCGGACTCCTGTACGATTGAGATGCGGCCGAAGAAGTCGCGCTGCCGTTCTTGCGGCAATCCTTTCAGTTCAGTGGCAATCTTCGCAATCGTCTCGGACTTGCTACTCGCGAGGGTCTCACTAGCCTTCTCCCAACGAAGCATGTCGTCCTGTCCCTGCCCGAGGAAAAGACCGAGGAACGATTCCTGCGAAACGCTCGCAGTCGTTACCAGGATGAAGCGAACATCGGGTCCGGCTCCGTGGTCCGCCTTGATGTAAAGAGCGAGCCAGATCCGGACCGACTTCCAAAAGTCCGTCGCCAGATCGGTTAACCTTTCTCCTTCCGCTTTATGCTTGAGCGATGACGCCTCAATAGATCCGTCCGCAGCAACATGTTCAATGTCATCGTTGCGTTCTAGAAATAATTTGCCGCCGTCGGGAAGTTCGAGTGCCCTTAGGAGAGAGAAACGATACTGGAAAAAATAGCCTAAACCTTGGGCGGCCGCCGAAAATGGTGAAGCGGACATCAAAGCGCTCGCGCGCATGCTTTGGCGTCAACGCTGCGCAATGTCGCGCTTCCCTTTCAACAATCAACAATCAGTACAAGCAGCGTAGCTGATGACTTAAGCCCAATCCAGCCCGATTTCCGGAACGCATAAGTCAACCTGACAACACATATCACGAGCGCCTCTGTCCTCCGCAACGGCAGCTTTCGAGCCAACGCTAAGGCAATTTGTAAGACCGAGATGGGCGCATATCCACCAAATCAACGCACCCACGCCCTACCCCTCATCTTCCAACCCTAACGCCCTGATCCGCCCCCCTTCCTCATCCCAGCCCGGCCGTTCCTTCACGTTCAGGAACAGATGGATCGGCCGCTCCAGCAGCGCCGTCAGCTCCAGCCGCGCCCGCCGCCCGATCTCCTTGATCCGCGCCCCACCCTCCCCGATCAGGATCGCCTTCTGCGTCGCCCGCGCGATGTAGATGGTGCAATCCACCCGCGCGCTGCCATCCGGCCGCTCGGTCCATTGCTCGGTCTCCACGCTCGCGTGGTGCGGCACTTCCTCATGCGTCTGGCGCAGGATCTGTTCGCGCACCACCTCGGCGGCCAGCATGCGGTTGGGCAGGTCGCTCAGCTCATCCTCGGGGAACATCCAGGGGCCGGGCTGCATCGCCTCCGCCAGCTTGGCGCGCAGCCGGTCCAGCCCCTTGTTCTTCTCGGCCGAGATCATGAAGGTCTCGGCGAAGGGCAGCATCTCATGCAGTTGCGCCGCCAGCGGCAGCAGCGTCTCGCGGTCGATCAGGTCCACCTTGTTCAGCGCCAGCCAGACCGGCCGCTTCTGCTCGGCCAGCCGCTCGATGATGCCGCGCACCGTCTCGGTGATGCCGCTCTTGGCATCCACCAGCAGCAGCGCGAAATCGGCATCCTTGGCCCCGCCCCAGGCGGCCGAGACCATCGCGCGGTCAAGCCGCCGGCGCGGCGCGAAGATGCCGGGCGTGTCCACCAGCACGATCTGCGCGTCACCCTCGATCAGCACGGCGCGCACCCGGAAGCGCGTCGTCTGCGGCTTGGGCGAGACGATGGTGACCTTGGTGCCCGCCATCGCGTTCACCAGCGTGGACTTGCCCGCATTGGGCGCCCCCAGGATGGCGACGAAGCCGCAGCGTTGGGCGGTGGAATCATTCATGTCGGTATTCCCAAAAGCCAGGCTTCCGCCGCGGCTTGTTCAGCGGCGCGCTTGTTCTCGCCCATCCCCTCGGCCGAGCGCCCGGCCGCCGTCACCCGCACCACGAAGACCGGCGCATGCGAGGGCCCGCTGGTCGAGACCGCGGTATATTCCGGCAGGCCGAGGCCACGCCCCAGCGTCCATTCCTGCAGGCGGTTCTTGGCGCTGACCGGCGGCTTCGCATCCACCGCCATGGCCCCGGCCCATTCGCGCCGCACCACCGCCCGCGCCGCCTCCAGCCCGCCATCCAGATAGACCGCCCCCAGCACCGCCTCCAGCGCATCGGCCAGCACGGTGGCCCGCGCGCGCAACCCCGTCCGCCCCTCGGAGGGCGGCACGCGGAGTGCGGCAGCGAGGCCCATCCCCTCCGCGATCGGCGCGATCACATCCTGCGAGCAGAGCGTGGCGAGCCGCTTGCCGAGATCGCCCTCGCGCTCCTGCGGGAAGCGCTCGGCCAGCCATTCGGCGATGCACAGGCCCAGCACGCGGTCGCCCAGGAATTCCAGCCGCTCGTTGGAATCGAGCATCCGCCGGCGCGGATCGGCGGCCGAGCGATGCGTCAGCGCATGGTCCAGCAGGCCAGGATCGCGGAAGCGGTGGCCCAGGCGCTCCTGCAGCCCGCCCGTCATCGGCGGACTTCTATCGGACCGCGCTCAGCAGTCGCGTGTAGCGGATGGCGAAGGGCCAGCCCCAGACCTCCCACCAGCGCGCGCTGCCATCCACCGAGAAGAAGATGAACTCCGCCCGGCCCACCAGGTTCTCGATGGGGATGAAGCCCACCGCACTCGGCACGCGGCTGTCCAGGCTGTTGTCGCGATTGTCGCCCATGGCGAAGACATGCCCGTCGGGCACGCGGAATTCCGGCGTGTTGTCGAGCGGCCCGTCATCCGATTGCTCGATGATGAGG
>JAIYCD010000341.1 GCA_027488195.1 Acetobacteraceae bacterium
AGGTTCTCGAACCAGACGCCCTCCATCTTGCGGCCGGAGAGGTAGAGATCGGAGGGCGTGTTGAGCCCGATCACGCCGCCGCAATTGCTGAATTCGGGCACGTTTTCATGCGTGATACCCAGCGTGAAGCCGGCGAGGCGCGCCTGCGTCACGAGCTGGCAGGTGGAGAAGCGCTTGCCCGGCGTGGGCCGGCGCAGGCCCTGGACCTGCTGCATGCTCTCGGCGTCGCGGAAGAGCTTCATGCCGATCGGCAGGGTGCGCAGGCGGAGCAGGTCGGAAAGGGCATTGGAGAGTTCGGCGAGCGAGGCGGCCCCCAGCTCTTTCATAGCTTGCGGGCCTTCGGTGGTTCCATCTGGCATGGCGGCTTTCTCCTGTTATTGTTGGAAGCGTTGCACGGGGTCTCGCCCGGCGGAAGACTGGAGAGTGGGATGCGCTTGGGTCAGGCGGAAAAGGGTCGTCCGGGGGAGCGCCTTCGGGCCTTGCTGGCCACGCACAAGCCGTTGGTGGTGCCGGGCTGCTACAACGCGCTCTCGGCGCTGATCCTGGAGGAGGCGGGGTTCGAGGCGGTCTACATGTCCGGCTACGGCACGTCGCTGAGTTTGCTCGGGCTGCCGGATGCGGGGCTGGCCACGCTGACCGAGATGGCGCTGAACGCGAAGCTGATCGCGGCCGCGGTGCGCGTGCCGGTGATCGCCGATGGCGATACGGGGCATGGCAATGCGATCAACGTGGTGCGCTGCGTGGAGGAGTTCATTCGCGCGGGTGTCGCCGGCATCCATCTGGAGGACCAGGTGGCGCCCAAGCGCTGCGGCCATGTGGCGGGGCGCGAGGTGATCGGGCGTGCGGAGGCGGTGGCGAAGGTCCGGGCGGCGAGCGATACGCGCAACGCGCTGGATCCGAGCTTCCTGATCATCGCGCGGACCGACAGCCGCGGCGCGCATGGCGGCTCGCTGGAGGAGGCGATCTGGCGCGCCAATGCCTTCCTCGATGCCGGCGCCGACCAGGCCTTCGTCGAAGGCCCGGCAAGCGAGGCGGAGGTGGAGCGCATCACGCGCGAGGTGAAGGGGCCGGTCTTCTACAACATGACCGGCATTTCGCCGCGCCTGAGCGCGGAGCGCATGGGCGCATTGGGCATCGCGACCTGCATCCTGCCGGGCGCGCTTCTGCGGCATTCGATCATGGCGATGGGCGACCTCGCGGCCGAGCTGCGGCGCGAGGGGCCGATGGCGGAGGCGCGGATGACCGAGCGGCTGTCCAACCACCGCCTGGGCAACCTGCATAAATTCTCGGGCTTCGATGAGATTCGCGCGCTGGAACAGGCCTATCTCCCGCCGGAGGCGCAGGAGAAGTACGAGGGCGGCCTCGGCCACCGTCCCGACGCGCCGCGCGGATGACGCGCGCTGCCCATGGCCCATGAGCTGATCGCGTCCACGGAACTGCGCCCGCCCGCCTTTGATCTGACACGGCCCCTGCACCATGTGGCGCCGCTCGTCTTCGTCTCGGCGCATTCGGGCCGCGACTATCCCGAGGAGTTCCTGGCGGCCGCCCGGCTCGACGCGACGGCGCTGCGCAAAAGCGAGGACGCCTTCGTGGAGGAGCTGTTCGCCGCCGCCCCCGCGCTCGGCGCGCCGCTGCTGGCGGCGCGCTTCCCGCGCGCCTGGTGCGATGCGAATCGCGAGGCGTGGGAGCTCGATCCCGGCATGTTCGATGAGCCGCTGCCGGATTGGGTGAACTCCGCGAGCCCCCGCGTGGGCGCCGGCCTCGGCACCATCGCGCGCGTGGTGGCGAATGGCGAGGCGATCTACCGGCGGCGGCTCTCCTTCCAGGAGGCGGAGCGGCGGGTGCGGCTCTCCTGGGAGCCGTTCCATGCTTCGCTCGCCGCCCTGGTCGCGGAGACGCGCGAGCGCTTCGGCGTGTGCCTGCTGGTGGATTGCCATTCCATGCCGAGCGGGGTGGCACCCAGCGGCGAGGCGCCGGAATTCGTGCTGGGCGACGCGCATGGCTCGGCCTGTGCGCCGCGCGCGACCCGCGCGATCGAGGCGCTGATGCAGGCGCGCGGGCGCCGGGTGCAGCGCAACGATCCCTATGCCGGCGGCTACATCACCCGCCATTACGGCCGCCCGCGCGAGAACATCCACGCCATCCAGATCGAGATGGCGCGCAGCCTCTACATGGATGAGGCACGGGTGGAACGTGCCCCCGGATTCGCCGGTTTCCAGGCCGAGATCTCGGGGCTGGTGGAGGAGATGCTGAAGCTCGGCTGGGGCGGGCTGCTCAAGGGCGGCAAGTAGGCCGCCATGGCGGAAGAGCGGCCCTTCGGGCTGGACCCGGCGCGCGTCACCGATGTGGGGCGCGACGGCAAGCCGCTGGCGCCGGAGGTGCCCCCGCCCGAATGGCTCTCAAGCCGGCATCGGCTGATCCTGGGGCTCTTTGCGCTGGCCGGGCTGGTGGTGGGCGGGCTGGCCGGCGCCACCGTCGCGGCCTTTGCCTCGGGCGCGCGGGGTTGGGCCGCGGTGCTCGCGCTGATGACACTGGCAGCGTCGCCGCTGCTGGTGCTGGGGCCGGTGCAGGATTGGTGGCGGCATCGCCGCAAGCGGGGCTAACCGCTCAGTTTCAGCCGTGTCGCGTGTGCCGCATTCACCGCGCCCTCGGGCAGGCGTCCGGCGGCCAGGGCCGCGATCTGTCGCACCGTGTCCATCGCCTGGTGCTCGGCGGCCGCCGGCGTCAGGCCTGCGACATGGGGCGTCGCGATCACGTCGGGGCGGGCGGCCAAGCGCGGATTGGGCATCTGGTCGGGGAAGCTGCCGACATCCATCGCGGCACCCGCGAGGTGGCCTGAATCAAGGGCCGCCTCGAGCGCCGCCTCATCCACCAATTCGCCGCGCGAGAGGTTGATGAAGAAGGCGCCCCGCCGCATGGCCGCGAAGGCGGCGGCGTTCATCATGTGCCGCGTCTCGGGCGTCGAGAGCGCGAGGCAGACCACGATATCGGGCTTCGAGAGTACCTCATCCAGCGTATGCGTGCCGTTTTGCGGGTCATAGGCCAGCACGTTCATGCCGATCGCGCGGGCGAGTTCCGCAAGCCGCCGCGCGATGCGCCCAAGCCCGACGATGCCGAGGGTGGCGCCGCGCAATTGCAGGCCGGGCCGGACCTCCGGGATTCGGCCCGCCCGGTAATCCTGCACCGAGCGGCTGACGCCGCGCGCCAGATCCACCATGAAGCCGAGGCCCAGCTCCGCCACCGCATCCACGAAGCCGGGCGTAGCCTGCGTGACGAGGATGCCGTGGCGCGAGGCGGCGGCGACATCGATGGTGCTGATATCCACCGCGCAGCGCAGGAAGGCCTTGAGCTGGGGGCTGTTCGCGAAGGTGGCCTCCGTGCCCGGGCTGCCGCGATAGGCGATGATGGCGTCGCAGCCCCGCGCCGCCTCGGCCAGGGCTTCGTCGCGTGGCTCCGCCTCGGTCATGTTGCGGACGATTTCGGCGTGCTGGGTCAGCGCCGCCAGCGCGCGCTCGCCGAAATAGCCGGGGAAGGAGAGCGTGCCGTGGCTGAGGTAGACGCGCATCGCCTCAATCCGGCCGCGCGCCGGAAGCGCGGATCACGGGCGCCCAGCGCGCGGTCTCGGCGCGCAGGAAGGCGGTCGCTTCCTCCGGCGTGCCGGGCATGAGCACGAGGCGGCGGCCGGTCATGTTCTGCACGAGCTCGGGATCGCGCAGCACGGTGGTGGCGGCCTGGTTGAGCTGCGCCAGAATGGGTGCCGGCAGGTTGCGCGGGCCCATCAGCGCGGCCCAGTCCATGCCATCGAAGCCGGGCAGGCCGCTTTCGGCGACCGTCGGCACCTCGGGGATGAGCGAGACGCGCGTGGCGTTGGGCACGGCCAGCACGCGAAGGCGGCCGGCCTCGGCCTGGGGCATGGCATTCAGCGCCGTGGTGAAGGCGAAATCCACGCGGCCGGCGAGAAGCTCGGGCATCAGCGCCCCGCCGCCGCGGAAGGGCACGTGGACGGTCTGGATATTGGCCATGAGGTTCAGCTGCTCGCCCGCCACATGCCCGGCAGAGCCGATGCCCGAGGAGCCGAAATTCAGCGTGCCCGGCCGCGCGCGGGCGGCGGCGATGATGTCGGCCACGCTGCGGAAGGGGCGGTCGGCCGGGACCGCCAGCACATTCGGCACCTCGCCCACCAGGGTGATGGCGGTGAGGTCGGTCAGCGGGTCGAAGGTGAGGTTGCCGTAGAGGGTCGGGTTGATCGCCAGCGGGCCGATGGTGCCCAGCAGCAGCGTGTAGCCATCGGGCGCGCTGCGGGCCGTCGCTTCGGTGGCGATGTTGCCGCCGGCGCCGGGGCGGTTCTCGACCACCACGGGCTGGCCCAGCAGGGTTTGCAGGCGGGGCGCCATGCTGCGGGCGAAGACGTCGGTCGAGCCGCCGGCGGCGAAGCCCACCAGGATGCGGATGGGGCGGCTCGGGAAGCCTTGCGCGAGGGCGGGCGCGGCCAAGGGGGCGAAGGGAAGGGCGAGGGCAGCGAGAAGGGTGCGACGGTTCATGCGCGCATTGCGCGTCGCGCGGGCCTTGCGCGTCAAGAGCCTCCGGCGCGAAGCTTGCGCAGCAGGAGTGCGCCGATGCCCCATCACATGATCTTGGCCGCCAATGCCAATGCCCAGGGCTCCCATGTGGGGGAGTGGCGGCACCCGACCGCCTGGGACAAGCCGGCCAGCAACCTCGAGAACGCCATCCGCCTCGCGCGCATCGCCGAGGGGGGCAAGTTCGACCTGCTGTTCCTGGCCGATGGGAATGGCGTGCGGAACCTGGACAAGCCGGATCTGTTTGCCGCGACCAGCCCATCGGACCGGCCGGGCGTGTTCGAGCCGGTGACGCTGCTCTCGGCGCTGGCCATGGTGACGCAGCATGTCGGCCTCGTGGCAACGACGACGACGACTTATGACGAGCCCTTTTCGGTGGCGCGGCGCTTTGCCTCGCTCGATCACATCAGCAAGGGGCGGGCGGGGTGGAACCTCGTGACCACTTCCAACCCCGGCGATGCGCTGAACTTCTCCCATGAGGAGCATGTGCCGCGCGATGACCGCTATGAGCGTGCCGGCGAATTCGCCGAGATCGTGAAGGGGCTGTGGGATTCCTGGGCGGATGACGCCTTCCCGCAGGACAAGGCGAGTGGCCGCTTCCTGGAACCTGCCAAGGTTCATGCGCTGAACTTCAAGGGCAAGCATTTCCAGGTGGCGGGGCCGCTGAACGCGCCGCGGCCGCCGCAGGGGCATCCGGTGATCTTCTCGGCCGGGCAGTCGGAGACGGGCAAGGAATTGTCCGCCGCGACCGCGGACTGCGTCTTCGCGATCGAGGGCACCATCGAGCGCGCGCAGAAGCTCTATGCCGACCTCAAGGGCCGCCTGCCGAAATACGGCCGCAGCGCGGACAGCCTGAAGATCCTGAGCGGTGTGACCATCATCGCCGCCGAGACGGCAGAGGAAGCGGACCAGTTGGCGGGCGAGCTGGACGACCTCGTGCCGCCCGCCGTGGGCCTCGACTACCTCTCGAAGATGGTCGGCGTGAAGATGTCCGCCTATCCGCTGGACGGGCCGTTTCCGGCGCTGGATTTCGAGCATATCGGGCCGACCGGCATCGGCAAGGCGATCGTGGCCAAGGCGCTGGAGCAGGGGCTGACGGTGCGCGAGACCTATCGCGCCATCCTGCCGCAGATGGCCGGCAATTTCTTCAAGGGGAGCGCTGCGCAGGTGGCCGACCTGATGGAGCGCTGGTTCATCGAGAAGGCCTGCGACGGCTTCATGATCGCGGCCCCCGTGGTGCCGACGGGGTTGGAGCGTTTCATCAGGCTGGTCGTGCCGGAATTGCAGAGGCGGGGTCTGTTCCGCACGGAATATGAGGGACGGACGCTGCGCGAGAATCTCGGTTTGGAGCGGCCCGAGAATCGCTTCTTCGTGCGGCGGGCCGCGGAATGAGCCTCACCCGCCGCGCGACGCTCGCCGCCCTTGCCACGCCCTCGCTTGCGCAGGCCCAAGCCTGGCCCGCGCGCCCGTTGCGCGTGGTGGTCCCCTTCGCGCCGGGGGGCGCCACGGATCTGATCGCCCGGCTCATCGCCGAGAACCTGGCGCGGCCGCTGGGGCAGCAGGTGGCGGTCGAGAATCGCGCCGGCGCCTTCGGCATATTGGGCGCCGATGCGGTGGCGAAGGCCGCACCCGATGGCTACACGCTGCTCGCCGGCAGCCCGGGGCCGATGGCGGTGAATCCCTTCGTCTACCGCACGCTGCCCTATGATCCGGCGCGCGATCTCGTCGGTGTCTCGATGGTTGCGCTGATCCCCTATGTGATGGTGGTGCCGGCCTCGCTCGGCGTGCGCAATGTCGCGGAGTTCCTGGCATTGGCGCGCTCGCGGCCGGGCTCGATCAATTTCGCGACCTCGGGCATGGCGTCGCGCCTCACGGTCGAGATGTTTCGCGCGCTGGCGGGGAATGTCGAGATGGAGATGGTGCAGTATCGGGGCGGCGCGCCGGCGCGGACCGATCTGCTGGCCGGCCGCATCCAGCTGGTGATCGAGCAGGCGCCCTCGTTCCTGGAGGATTTCCGCGCGGGCACGCTGCGTCCGCTGGCCGTCGGCGGCACGCGCCGCTTCTCGCTGCTGCCTGATGTGCCGACGCTGCAGGAGGCGGGCATCGCAGGTTATGAGGCCAATGCTTGGCTGGGCTATGCGGCGCCGGCCGGGACGCCCATCGAGATCCGGCGGCGGTTGGCGCGCGAGATCGATGACATCATCCGCATCTCCGAGG
>JAIYCD010000226.1 GCA_027488195.1 Acetobacteraceae bacterium
CTGGGTGCGGGCGCCGCGGCACTCGCCGCTCCGCTCTACGCCCGCGCGCAATCCCAGACCATCGAGCTCACCGCGCAATACTCCATCCCCGAGCTGTTCCGCGGGCTGATGGAGGATGTCTCCACCGCCTTCATGCGCGAGAATCCCGGCATCCGCATCAACTGGCGCGCGCCCGAGCAGGGCTATGAGGAAATCCTGCAGCGCCACCTGCGCGACAGCATCACGCGCACCCTGCCGGATGTCGCCTTCCACGGCCTGAACCGCCAGCGCACGCTGGCCGAGCGGAACATCCCGGTGGACCTCAAGCCGCTGATGGCGGCCGATGCCGAGACGGCGAGCCTTGGCTATTCCGAGACGCTGCTCTCGCTCGGCCAGGTCGGCCAGGCGCAGACCGGCATCGGCTTCGCGCTCTCCACGCCCATCCTCTACTACAATGTGGATCTGATGCGCCGCGCCGGCGGCAATCCCGAGCGTCCGCCCACCAGCTGGGCCGAGGTGAATGAACTGGCCCGCGCCATCCATGGCAGCGGCGAGAACATCACCGGCATGTTCTTCGACTGGACCATCACGGGCAACTGGTCCTGGCAGGGCCTCGTCTTCAGCCATGGCAGCCGGATGCTGAACGCCGAGGAGACCCAGGTGGCCTTCGGCGATGCGAATGGCCAGCGCGCCATGCGCACGCTGCGCAGCTTCGTGGATGAGGGCCGCATGCCCGATATCCGCCCCGCCACCATGTTCACCGACATGTTCGCCGGGCGCTTGGGCATCTCCATGCAGAGCACGGCGCAGCTCGGCCGCTACAACCGCGAGATCGGCGGGCGCTTCCCGCTGCTGACCGGCCGCTATCCGCTGCCGGGCCCGAATGCGCGCATCCCCGCCGGCGGCAATGTCGGCATGATCTTCACGCGCGATGCGCAGCGCCAGGCGGCCGCCTGGAAGTTCATCAAATTCGCCACCGGCCCGATCGGCGCCACGATGATGGTGAACGACACCGGCTATATGCCGGCCAGCACCATCCCCGCCGAGCGCGAGGACATGCTGGCCCGCTTCTACCGCGAGAATCCGAACCACCTGACGACCTTCCGCCAGGCGGATTCCATCACCGGCTGGTACGCCTTCCCCGGCCAGAACGCGCTGCGCATCACCGATGTGATCAATGACCATCTGCAAAGCGTGGTGGCCCGCCGCGCCGAGCCCGATGCGGCGCTGACCCGCATGGCGGCCGATGTGCAGAACCTGCTGCCGCGGCGGAGCTGATCCATGGGCGCGCCCTTCACCTTCCTGCACATCACCGATCTGCATGTGACGCCGGAGGGCGCGCCGCCCCTCTATGGTCTCGACCCGGGTGAGCGCCTGGCCGCGGCCGTGGCCGACATCGCGGCCCGGCATGGGCCGGGTTCGACCACGCCGGCCGCGTTCCTGATCGTGACGGGCGATCTCACGCATCATGGCGAGCCCGCAGCCTATGATCGGCTGGAGAGCCTGCTGGCGCCGCTGCCGATGCCGGTGCACCTGCTGCTCGGCAATCACGATGATCGCGCGGCCTTCGGCGCGGCTTTCCCGGCCGCGCCGCGCGATGCGGGCGGCTTCGTCCAGCAGGCGCTGCCGACGCCGGCCGGGCTTTTCCTGATGCTCGATACGAATGAGCCGGGCACGCATGCGGGCCGGCTTTGCGCCTCGCGGTTGGAATGGCTGGCCGCCCGCCTCGCGGAGAGCGAGGGCGATGTGCTGCTGTTCCTGCATCACCCGCCGCATCGTGTGGGCATTGCGCGGATGGATCTGATTCCGCTGCTCGATGCCGATGCGCTCTGGCAGGTGCTGGCGCCGCATGCGTCGCGCATCCGGCATTTGTTCCACGGCCATCTGCACCGGCCGCTGGCGGGTTCCTGGCGCGGGATTCCCTTCTCCTCGCTGCGCGGCACCTCGCATCAGGTGGGTTTGGATCTCACCGAGCGCCCGACCGCGCCCGGCAGCCACGAGCCGCCGGCCTATGCGCTGGTCCGTGTGAGCGAGGAAGGTGTCCTTGTCCACACCCACGACTTCCTGGACCGCACGGGGAATTTCGTCCTGTAGTCATGGGGTCCGGGGCCTCCCGGCCCCGGCCGCCGGAGGCCTGTTTACTTATCGCCCAACCGCATACCCCTGCATCCCCCGCGGATTGGCCCCCGCGAAGATCTGCCCATCCTTCTCCCGCCGCGCGCCGGTCAGTCGCCCTTCGCTCCAATCCCCGCCCATCTCGGCCCGGTGCCCGCGCGCGCGCAGCGCCGAGAGGACCTCCGGCGCGAAGCGGCCTTCCAGCACCAGCTTCCCCGGCTTGGCGCCGCGCGGCCAGAAGCTGCTGACCCAATGCTCCGAGTGGAAGCTCGGCAGGTCGATCGCTTCCTGGATGTTGAAGCCGTGCGCCAGCATGCGGCTCAGCATGATGGGCTGCCACTGGTCCTGCTGCTCGCCGCCTGGTGTGCCGAAGCTCATCCAGGGCTTGCCCTCGCGCAGCACCATGGAGGGGGAGAGCGTGGTGCGCGGGCGCTTGCCCGGCATCAGGCCGTTGGGCAGCGTGGGGTCCAGCCAGAACATCTGGCAGCGCGTGCCGAGGCAGAAGCCGAGCTCGGGAATGGCGGGCGAGGATTGCAGCCAGCCGGCGGAAGGTGTCGCGCTCACGAAATTCCCGTCGCGGTCGATGATATCGATATGGCAGGTGTCGCCGCCCGCGGCGCCGAGGCGCGAGACGGTGGGCTCGCCCGTGCCGGCTGCCATGGCCATCTCCTCGGCGCGTCGGACGGCGGCGGCATAGTCCACGCCGCGCACCGGCAGCCCGTCTGGATTGCCCGGGCGGAATTCAAGCGAGGCGTCATGGCCGATGAGCTTGCGGCGCAGCGCGGCATATTCCGGCGAAAGCAGCGTCGCCAGCGGGACGTCCACGAAGTTCGGGTCGCCATAGAAGGCCTCGCGGTCGGCGAAGGCGAGCTTCATGGCTTCCGTCACATGGTGCACGTAATCCTCGCCCACCGGATCCATGGCAGGCAGGTCATAGCCAGCCAGCAGGGCCAAGGTTTGCAGCATGGCCGGCCCCTGGCTCCAGGCACCGCATTTCAGGACCGTGGTTCCCTGGTAGTCGAGCGTGACCGGCGCCTCGATGCCGGCCCGCCATTGCGACATGTCATGCGCCGTGATCACGCCGGCATGGCGCTGGCCGGAGGTGTCCATGGCGGGCTGGCGGGCGAAGCGCTCGATGGCCTCGGCCACGAAGCCGCCATACCAGGCGCGGCGCGCGGCCTCGATCTCGGCCTCGCGCGAGCGGCCGGGCGCCTCGGCCTCGCGCAGCACGCGCTCATAGGTGTCGGCCAGGACCGGATTGGCGTAGAGCTGGCCGGGCTGCGGGCCGCCGTTGCGGAGCCAGAGTGCCGCCGAGCTGGTCCATTCGCTCTCAAACAGCGGCCGGACCGTCGCGATGGTCTGGCAGATGCGGGCCACCATATGCGCGCCGTTGCGGGCATAGCCGATGGCATAGGCCAGCACGTCGCGGAGGCGCCAGGTGCCGTGGTTTTGCAGCATCGTGGCCCAGGCATCGAAGGCGCCGGGGATGGGGGCGGGCAGGAACCCCGTGCCCGGCATCATGTCGAGGCCGAGCTTGTTGGTGATGAGGTCCACATTGAGGCCCGAGGGCGCCGGGCCCTGGCCGCAGATGACAATTTCGCGACCCTGCTTGGCATCATGCAGGATGATGGGGCAATCACCAGCCGGGCCGTTCAGATGGGGCTCGACGATCTGCAAGGTGAAGCCGGCGGCGGCCGCGGCGTCGAAGGCATTGCCGCCGCGCTCCAGCACGGCCATGCCCACCTGGCTCGCCAGCCAATGCGTGGTGGCGACCACGCCGAAGGTGCCGGCGATTTCGGGGCGGGTGGTGAACATGAGGGTGGCCTTTTCGGATGCGGGCTGATCTGGGCGAAGATGCGGGCTTCGGTCAACCGGGCGGGGCTTTCCCCTGGGTGGCGGTGGCCGGCCCCTCGGGCGCGGGCAAGGACACGCTGCTGCACGCGGCCCATGCGTCCCTGGCGGGCGATGTCCGCTTCCATTTCGCCCGCCGCAGCGTGACGCGGCCAGAGACGCCGGGGGGCGAGGCGCATGAAACGCTCTCGCCCGAGGCTTATGAGGCGGCACTGGCGGCGGGCGAATTCCTGCTGCATTGGCGCGCCCATGGCCTGGGCTACGGCATCCGCCACGGGCAGGCGCCGGCTGACCGCGTGGTGATCCTCAGCCTGTCCCGCGCCGTGCTGCCGCTGGCGGCCCGCCTGCGCCCGCTGCGGGTGATCGAGGTGACGGCCCCCCCTGCCCTGCTGGCCGAGCGACTGGCCCGGCGCGGGCGCGAGGATGCCTCCAGCATCGCGGCGCGGCTGGCCCGGGAAATGCCCCTGCCGCCCGGGCTGCCCGTCACGCGGGTGATGAATGACGGCACCGTGGCCGAGGGTGCCGCGCGGCTGCGCGCTGCGCTGGAATCGGCGGCAGCTTCTTGCATTCATGGCGCTTTTCCGCCATAGGCCAGCCACCGCAGGGCATGGGCCCCGCGGAATCCACACGCGGTGCTCCCTTCCTCACGGCAAGGGTCCGGTCTCGGCTTTGGTCGAGGTTTGCACCGCGGAGGCTCAACCGGACTGATTCGGAAGGAAGTTTTGCAATGGCTATGCCAGAAGTTTCCCTGCGCCAGCTGCTCGAAGCGGGCGTGCATTTTGGCCACCACACGCGGCGCTGGAATCCGCGCATGGCGCCCTACATCTTCGGCGTGCGCAACCAGGTCCATATCCTGGACCTGCAGCAGACCGTCCCGATGCTGGAGCGCGCGCTCCGCACCGTGCGTGACACGGTGGCCGGCGGCGGCCGCATCCTGTTTGTCGGCACCAAGAAGGCGGCGGCCGAGTATGTGGCGGAAGCGGCCACGCGCTGCGGCCAGTATTACGTCAACCATCGCTGGCTCGGCGGCATGCTGACCAACTGGAAGACCATCACGGGCTCGATCAAGCGCCTGAAGGAGATGGATGCCCGTCTCCAGGGCAGCATCGAGGGCCTGACCAAGAAGGAAATCTTGATGCTGAACCGGGAGCGCGACAAGCTCGACCGCGCGCTCGGCGGCATCCGCGAGATGGGCGGCCTGCCCGACATGATCTTCGTGATCGACGTTGTGAAGGAGAAGCTCGCCATCGAGGAAGCCAATACGCTCGGCATCCCCGTCGTGGCCGTGGTGGACAGCAACTGCGACCCCACCGGCGTCACCTTCCCGATCCCGGGCAATGACGACGCGATCCGCGCCATCAACCTCTATTGCGACCTGATCGCGGCGGCCGTCTTCGACGGTATCTCGGCCGAGATGGTGGCCTCAGGCCGCGATGTTGGCGCGATGGCCGAGCCGGTCGCCGAGGATGCGGTGATCGAGGTCGCCGCCGCTGAAGAAGCACCCGCGGCGCAAGCCTGAGCCTGAGACAGAAGGAGCAAGACGATGGCTGAAGTCACGGCTTCCATGGTTCGGGACCTGCGCGATGCGACGGGTGCCGGCATGATGGATTGCAAGAAGGCGCTGGTGGAAACCGGTGGCGACATCGAGGCCGCGATCGACTGGCTGCGCAAGAAGGGCCTCTCCGCCGCGGCGAAGAAGTCCGGCCGCGTGGCCGCCGAGGGCCTGGTGGGCGTTGCCTCCGGCCCGCACGTCGCCGCGATGGTGGAAGTGAATGCCGAGACGGATTTCGTCGCGCGCAATGAGAGCTTCCAGAATTTCGTCGCCGAGGTGGCGGGCCTGGCCCTCTCCGTCGGCGAGGATATCGAGGCGCTGAAGGCCGCGACCTATCCGGGCACGCGGCACTCGGTCGCCGAGGAGCTGACGCGCCTGATC
>JAIYCD010000171.1 GCA_027488195.1 Acetobacteraceae bacterium
CGCTGATCGCCGAGATCGCCATGGCCATCGAATTTGGCGCGAGTGCCGAGGATGTGGCGCGCACCTGCCACGCGCATCCGACGCTGAGCGAGGCGGTGAAGGAAGCCGCCCTCGCCGTGGACGGACGGGCATTGCATATTTGAGGCCCTCAGACGCCGGGCGGCGGCTCCGCCGCCTTGGCTTCGGATCGCTGAAGCGATCCGCCGGCCGCAGTTGCGGCCGGATTCTGGAAGGGCAGTCGCGGGTTTGCGGGGTCTGCCCTGGGCTACTCCGCCCGGATGTTCGCGCTTCGGATGACGGCCTCAAGCGCTGCGGTCTGCGCGGCGATGAAGCTCGCGAAGGCCTCGGGCGTGCCGCCGCCCAGCACCGCGCCCTGCTCGGCCAGGCGGCCGCCGATCTCGGGCTCGCGCAGCGCCGCATCCACCGCCGCCGCCATCCGCGCGACGATCTCGGGCGGCGTCCGCGCGGGGGCGGCCAGGCCGAACCATGTGCCGAAGACAAGGCCGGGAAGCCCGGCCTCCGCCGTGGTCGGCACGTCGGGCAGCTGCGGCAGCCGGGCGGGTGTCGCGACGGCCAGCGCCCGCACCGTGCCTTCGCGGATCTGCGGCAGGATGTTGGGCAGGTTGTCCACCATCAGGTCGATCTGGCCGGAGACGAGGTCCGTCACCGCGGGCGCCGCGCCGCGATAGGGGATGTGCAGGATCCGCACGCCGCCCCGCTGCTTGAGCAGTTCCAGCGCGATATGCAGCGAGGAGCCATTGCCGGCCGAGCCTGCCCGCACCCCATCGGGCTGCGCCCTTGCCGCCGCCAGCATCTGCCCGAGATCCTGCCAAGGCCGGCCGCGCGCCACGACGATCACCTTGGGCGTGTTCACCAGCAGCGCGGTCGGCGCGAAGGCGGTGCGCGTGTCGTAGGGCATGCTGGCGAAGAGGAACTGGTTGGCCGCCAGGGGCCCGATCGAGCCCAGCAGCCACGTATAGCCATCGGGCGCCGCCTTCGCGACGAGATCCGCGCCGATATTCCCGCCCGCACCCGGCCGGTTCTCCACCACCACGGGCTGGCCCAGCGCCGTCTGCAGTCGCGCAGCCAGCGGCCGCGCCAGCAGGTCCGCCAGCCCGCCCGGCGGGAAGGGGACGATGATGCGCATGGGCCGGCTGGGCCAGGCGGGCTGCGCCATCGCGCCCACCGGCAGCAGCGCGGGAAAGGCGAGAAGCGAGCGGCGGTCCATCATCTACTTGGCCTTGTGGTAGAGGTGGGGGATGGCGTGGTCCACGATCACGTCGATCAGCATCGGACCGTCGATCGCGAAGGCTGCGGCGAGGGCGTCCCGCAGCGCCTCGGCCGTCTCGACGCGCCGGCCCGGGCAGCCCTGGCCAACGGCGAGGCCCACGAAATCCAGCCCCGGCAGCTCGATCCCCGGCGCGCCCTCCACGCCCAGCACGCGGGAGAAGCTGCGCATCGCGCCGTAGCCGGCATTGTTCACGACGATGATGGTCAGCGGCAGGCGGGCCTGCACGGCACTCCAGATCGCCTGGATGGAATACATCATGGAGCCGTCGCCGATCACGGCCACCACCCGCGTGCCGGGCTTGGCCATGGCGACGCCCACCGCACCGGGCAGCGAATAGCCGAGGCCGCCCGAGGCCATGGTGTAGAAGCCGCCCCAGCGGGTGATGGGCAGATGCCGTTGCAGCGCCGGCCGGTGCGAGGGCGCTTCCTCGACCAGGATCGCGTCCTTCGGCATGGCGGCGCGCAGCGCGGCAAAGAGGTATTCGGCCGGCAGCGGCAGTGCCGGCTCGGGCGCGGGTGCTGCCGGACGCGGCGCGGGGGCGGCGCGGTTGGTCGCCGGCAGGCGCGCCAGCAGCGCAGGCAGGCCAAGGCGCATGCTGCCGATGATGGCGGTGCCGGCGGTGGCCGCCGCCGCCGCTTCGCCATCTGAGGTCAGCTGGAAGATCGGCGTGCCGTCATGGAAGACCGCGCACTCGCCGGCGACATGGAAGGTGAAGGCCGGCGCGCCGATCACCACGACGAGGTCGAAGCCTGCAAGCCCCGCCGCCACGGCATTGGGCGCGGCCGCGAGAAAACCCTGGAAGAGCGGATGATCCTCCAGACAGGCCATGCGGCTGGCGAAGGGGCTGGTCAGGATGGGCGCGCGGGCCTGCTCGGCGAGCGCCAGAAGGGCAGGGCCGGCGCCTTCCTGGTCCACCTCGGGGCCGACGACGAAGACGGGCCTTGCCGCGCGGGTCAACGCTTCGGCGAGACGATCCAGCAAGGCGGGGTCGGGCGCCACGTCCACGCTGACCACGCGCGCCGGCACGGGACGGGTGAGGACGCCCCAGTCATCCATCGGGATGCTCACCAGCGTCGGCCCCCAGGGGCGCTGCATGGCGATGCGGTGGGCATGGGCGATGGCGGCGGGCACATCCTCGGCGCGCGCCGGCTCGATGCTCCATTTGACGTAGGGGCGCGGGAAGTTCGCGGCCTCGGTGGCGCCCAGGAAGGGGTTGCCCGGCAGCAGCGAGCGCGCCTGCTGGCCCACGGTGATGACCAGCGGCGCCTGGTTGCGGAAGGCGGTGAAGATGTTGCCCGCCGCATGCCCTACCCCCACCGCGGAGTGCAGGTTGCAGAAGGCCGCGCGGCCCGTGGCCCGCGCATAGCCATCCGCCATGCCGACCACGACGGATTCCTGCAGCCCCAGCACATAGGTGAAGTCATCGGGCCAGCGATCGAGGAAGGGCAGTTCCGTCGAGCCCGGATTGCCGAACACCGTGGTCATGCCAAGTTCGCGCATCAGCGCCAGCGTCGCCTCGCGCACGGTGACAAGGCCGGTCTGCATCGGGCCATGCGGCATGTCGTCGTCTCCCCTGTGCCTTGCGCCAGGGTTACGGCGTCCCGGGGGAGGGCCGCAAGCGCTACATCTCCGCGCGCCTGGAAACCCGCCGCAGCACGGCGCAAAGCCGGGAGAAGCTGAGCCAGAAGCCGCCATGGCCGGGCGCATCCTCTGGCTTGCCGTTCACCTGCGGCTCGCCCCGCCGCAGCAGGCCGAGACGCGCCTCCATCCGGCCGCGCATATTCTCCAGGAAGGCGTCGCTGGCCGAGAGATATTGTTCCAGCAATTCGGCGGTGATCTCGATCTCGGCGCTGGGCCGGCCGGCGGCGGTGAAGCGCTTGAGCGCGCGGCCCTCGGCCAGGAAGGTCAGGTGCAGCCGGTGCAGGTCGGCCAGGTGTCGCGCGCAGCGCAGGCGGGCCTCGCGGATGTCATCCTGCAACTCGCTCGTCATCGGGAGATCCTCCGTTTGGGGGAGCATCAACCGGCAATGCTTAATCGGGCCTTGCCATCACCAGCCGGACCAGCCGTTCCAGCCGTGGGTCTGGGAGGCCGAGCGCGGCGAGCTGTCGCGCGGTGTTTTCCAGATATTCGCGATTTGTCCCGGTCTTGCCCGCGCCGCGCGCGATGGTGGCCGCCGTGCTCTGCTCGCAGGGGCGGCAATAGGCGGGGTGGCTGCGGTCCGCCACGTAGCTGATCCCGCGCACCTCGCGCCCCGAGGCCAGGCGCAGCTTCAAAAGGCGGCGGTGATAGACATTCTCGCCATTCGGGTTCTCGCGCGATTCCAGATAATCCAGCACGTCGGGCGCCGCCTCGCGCGCCACGCGGAAGGCGACACCCCGGCAGGCGCCGCCGCGATCCAGGCCGAGCACCAGCCCCGGCACCTCGGGCGTGCCGCGATAGTGCCGGGACCAGAGGCAGAAACGGCGATGATAGCCGCGCAGCGTCGCCGGCTCATGTCCCAGATGCGGGAAGCCCGGCCGCCAGATCAGCGAGCCGTAGGCGAAGACATAGAGATGCCCATCAGCATCGAGAGGAAGACCCTGCACCCCGCGCGACCTTTGCGAAACCGGCCTGGATGTTTAACCCTGCGCACATGGCAAGAAAATGGTGGGCGTTTCTTTTCCTCGCCCTGATCCTCGCCGCGGGCGGCCTGTACTGGACCTGGCAGGAGGCGACGAGCCGCCTGGAGGCGGAGCTTGCCCGATGGAGCGAGGCGCGCCGCGCCGAGGGCTGGCAGGTGAACCATGGCCTGCCCCAACGCGCCGGCTTTCCCCTGGGCGCCGTGCTGAACATCGCCGACCTCGCGGTGCGTGCGCCCAATGGCGTGGGCTGGCAATCGGCTGGCGCCACGCTCGGCCTCTTCGCGCATGACCACCGGCAATTGCGGCTGGAGCTGACCGGCGCGCAGCAGCTCGTCCTCCCGCGCGGCGTGATGCCGGTGCAAAGCAGCAACCTCGTGGCCCGGCTGCGCCTGGACGGCCAGGGCGGCACGCTGGAAGGCGACGGGCTGCGCGTGGGCGAGGAGCTGGCGGTGCAAAGCCTGGCGCTGAGCCTCTTCGGCACGGATTTCGACATCCGCGCGGCCGGGCTTGCGCCGGCCCGGCTGCCGCGGATCGACAGCTTCCAGCTGACGGGCAAGCTCAACCAGCCGCCCGGCCTCAGCGCTGCCGCATGGCGCGCGGCCGGTGGCGCCCTCAGCATCGGCCATGCCGAGGCGCGGATGGGCGAGGCGGTGGCCCAGCTCCGTGCCACCCTCACCCTCGATGCGCAGCTCCAGCCCGAGGGGCGCGGCACGCTGACGCTGGTGGGCGTGCAGGAGGGGCTGGGCGCCATGGCGAATGCGGGCCTCATCGCGCCTTCCATGCTGGGGGCGCTGCGGGCGGGCCTGATCCTCAGCGCCCGCGTACCGCCGGAGGGCGGGCCGCCGCGGGTGGAATTGCCGCTCGAATTGCGGAACCGCCGCATCACCATGGCGCGCATCCCGCTGGGCATGGTGCCACCCGTTGAATGGCCCGGCACGCCGCGCCGCTGACGGGTTGTCCTGGGCCGAGGCCCGCCGCATGCTGCCCCCCAAGAAATCTTCCTGGAGGAAAGCATGGCGTCCGTCCCCATCGCCGGATCGCGTTTTGTCATCATCGGCGGCGGCAGCCTGGTCGGCTCGGCCACGGCGGGGGAGCTGTTGGATGCGGGCGCCGCCGAGGTGCGGCTTTTCGACAACTTCTCCATGGGGGCCGAAAGTGCCGTGGCCCACCTGAAGGACCATCCGCGCCTCAAGATCATCCGCGGCGACGTGATGCGCATGAGCGACCTGTTGGCCGCGCTGGAGGGCGTGGATGGCGCGCTGCTGCTGGCCGCCTACATGACCCTCAACATGGATCGCGATCCCTGGGGCGGGCTCGATGTGAACATCCGCGGCGTGCAGAACGCGCTGGAAGCCTCCGTCGCGCGTGGCGTGAAGAAGGTGGTCTTCGCCTCCTCCAACGCGGTCTATGGCTATGGCCCCGGCATCAAGGGCGACCTGGTGGAGGGCACGCCCTTCTACAGCGAAGGCGCGCCGCCGGCGGCCATCATCTATGGCGCGACCAAGATCATCGGCGAGCAGCTCTGCCGCACCTACACGGCCAAGCGCGGGCTGCCGCATATCGTGCTGCGCTATTCCACCGTCTATGGCGAGCGGCAGCACCACCGCGCGGCCAATGCGCTCTACATCATCGAGACGCTGGACAAGCTCGCGCGCGGCGAGCCGCCGGAAATCTTCGGCGATGGCAGCGAGACCAAGCATTTCGTCTATGTCGGTGACCTCGCGCGCGCCAACCGCATGGCCTTCGAGAGCGCGGCGAGCAATGTCGCCGTCAACACCTCCGGTCCCGCGCCCGTGACCACGCTGGAACTGGTGCAACTGGTGACGGAACTGGCCGGGGGCGGCCCCGCCCCGCGCTTCGTGGGCGAGACGGCGGGCAAGGTCCGGCTGACCTCGGGGGGGGCTTTCCGCATCGCGCATGAGAAGGCCTTCTCGACCATAGGGTGGAAGCCCGAGGTGGAGATGCGCGAGGGGCTCACACGCCTCATCAAATGGCTGAAGGAAGGAAACGCATGATGCTTCGTCGCACGCTTCTCGCCACCGCTCTGGCCACGCCGGCGCTGGCCCAAGGGGGGGGAGGTTCCTGGCGCCCGGACCGGCCCATCGAGATCATCGTGGGCTTCGTCGCCGGCGGCGCCACCGATGTGGACGCACGGCTCTATGCGCGCTTCCTGGAGCCGCGCATCGGCGGCAATGTCGTGGTGGTGAACCGCCCCGGCGCGGGGGGCGAGGTGGCGCTGGCCGCCATCGCCCGCGGGCGCACCGATGGCACGGTGATCGGCACCACCAACATGCCCGGGCTGCTCACCATCCCCATCGAGCGGACCGCGCAGTTCAAGCTCGATGACTTCACGCCCATCGGCAATCTGGTGGGCGACCCCTCGGCCATCTCGGTGGCCGCCGACAGCCCCTATCGCAGCCTCGCTGACCTGCTGGCCGCGGCGCGGCGTGATCCGGGCGGCATCACCTTCGGCTCGCCCGGCATCGGCACGGATGACCATCTGCTGATGGTGCTGATGCAACAGGCGACGGGCGTCAGCTTCAACCACGTGGCCTTCCAGGGTGACCCGCAGATCCGCACCGCCATCCTTGGCAAGCAGATCGTCACCACCGGCCTCAATCTCGGCTATGTGCTGAGCAACCTGGACGGCATGCGCCTGCTCGCCGTGGCCGCGAATGAGCGCAGCCGCTTCGCGCCTGACCTGCCGACGACGAGGGAACTGGGCATTGACGTCACCATGGCCTCGGAACGCGGGCTGGTGATGCCGGTCGGCACGCCCGCGCATATCGTCTCGCGCTTCCGCGAGGCCACCGACGATATCGCGAAGGACCCCGAATTCATCCGCGCCATCGAGGCGCGCTCGCTGCTGGTGCGGCATGAATCGGGCGAGGCCTGGTTCACCCGCCTGCGCGCGGATGAGCGGCGCTATCGCGCCTTGTGGCAGAGCACGCCCTGGGCGCAGCGATGAGCGTCGCCTCGGTCCAGGACCTCCCGCCGCGCGGGGCGCCGCGCCTGGCGGGCAAGCGCGTTCTACTGCTGGGCGCGGGCTCGGTGGGCGAGGGGATCGGCAATGGCCGCGCCATGGCGATCCTTTTCGCGCGAGAGGGTGCGCAGGTGGCCTGCGTGGACCTCAACCTCGCCGCCGCCGAAGAGACCACGGCGCTGATCGCCGCCGAAGGCGGGCAGGCCGTGGCGCTTTCCGCCGATGTGACGCAGGAGAGCGAGATCGAGCGCATCGTGGCCAGCACCATCGCGGCTTTCGGGCGCATTGACATCCTGGTGAACAATGTGGGCGGTTCCGTGCCGGGCGGGCCCGAGGAGATGTCGCCCGAAATCTGGCACAAGCAGTTCCATCACAACCTGCATTACGTGCATTTGAGCACGCGGGCCGTGCTGCCCATCATGATGGCGCAGGGCGGCGGGGCCATCGTGAACCTCGCTTCCGTGGCGGCGCTGCGGCAGATCGGGCCGGATCTCATGGCCTATGCGGCGTCGAAATCCGGCGTGATCGCGCTCTCCAAGATGATCGCGGTGCGCTACGCGCCCCAGGGCATCCGCTGCAATGTGGTGATCCCGGGCCTGATGCACACGCCGCTGGTGGAGGCGCGCCTGGCCAATCAGCGCAGCGGCGGGGATGTGGCTGCGATCGTGGCCCGGCGCAACGCGCAGCCGCCGATGGGGCGGATGGGCGATGCCTGGGATGTGGCCTATGCGGCGCTGTATCTCGCTTCGGATGAGGCGAAATATGTGACGGGCGCCGAGATTGTTGTGGATGGCGGGCTGACCTTGAAGACACCTTGAGGGGTTTTGCCCCTCACCCCCCCCCAGCAAGAACCTTGGCAGGCCGCGGAAATTTGTCGCCAAAAGGTGGAATGTCCTCGATCCGCCGATATATGGCGGCTTTCCCATGAACACTGCCGCTGCCGGACGCACTTTGGGCGTCTGGTCAAGCCGTGGCGCCGAGTAGCCTTGGCGGGTGGATCAGTCAGGAGGCCACGGCGCTCGGGTTGAAGGCCGAGTCGGCCTTGGCCTAGCCGCGCAGTTGCATCCGCAACAGCCCCGCCACCTCCTAGCCCCAGCCAAACACCTCCTTGATCCGCTTGCGGATGCCTCGGCAGACCGTGTCGCCGAGGTGCCGCGCGGTGCGGCCGTCGATCGCCGAGCAGCGGCCGTTGACATGCTGCGCCACGTGCAATGTCGCGCCCAGCTCGGCCGCGCGGTCGACCCAACCTGAATGGGCTACGGCCAGACCTCCTCCAGCCACCGCGCCTGCGTGAAGCGGGCGCCTTTGCGGTAACGCGTTCCGCGCGGTGACCTTTGACACCGACCGCACGACTCAGCGCCTCCTATTCTGCTCCGCGCCAAGTCGAAAATGGAGAGATAGACGATGGGCGGTTCGAAAATCCCCTACGACGAAATGGAGATCGTCATCGACGCAGCGCTGGTCGCCGCCCCCGAGCCGACCAGCAAGGTCGTGCTCGGTGTGCTCAAGGCCATGAAGCTCATCGACTGGGTCATGAGCCTCACCAGCGCCGATCCACTGGCAACGGCCATCGCGCAGATCCGCGCGGAAATCGCCGAATTGCGGGTGGCGATCGACGCCCTGCGGGACAGGGTCAACGCCCTGTCCAGGGATGTCGTTAAGCTGCACAACGAAGCGCTGGTCGAGAAACTGCGCGGCTTGGCGCAGAGGATGGACCTTCTGGCGTTTCGGCTCTCGCTCGAGACCGTCACCCCCAATGACCGCGCGGTGGCCGCCTTCGAGGCCGGGCAGATCGCCGATCGGTTTCTCGACCCCTCGCTGGACCTCTGGGCCTGGATGTATGTGAAGGGACGGCTCAAGCTGGACCAATGGGGCGAGCCGCTGCCCCGGCGTGCCGCGGATGGCACGGTCGTCGCCGAGCGCGACTACGATTTCGACCCAGCGACCTTCCCGTTCTACACGGCCCTGACGCTGCCGCTCTATGTGCGCGCCCTCAAGCTGCTCTCGACCGCGGTCCTGCTCGATACCCAGGGCAACCCGGCCGACCTGCGGGTCCGGCACCTCGCGGTGATGCAGCGGCATATGGATGCCTGCCGTTGCCGCGATGGATGGGACAAGGTTCGCGACGGCGCTGCGAGCCTGGCGGAGCGTGTGCGCTCCACGATCATCCGTGAACTCTCCCCGGCCGATCACGGGCCGGTCTTCGGCCCCCGGGGCGCCGCGGACGGGCGCTGGTGCCGGTATGTCGGCTCGGTCCGGACGGTCAACAGCATTCCCGGCCTGCTTTACCGGGATCACCTCAACCTGGCAGCCGATGACGTCAATCCGAGGGCGTTCTGCCCGAACCCGCCCGACAACTGGCTCGCAGATGCGGAGACGGCGTTCGAGGATGGGGTGGGCGGGGAGGCGCTGGATTTCCTGGGCGACGTGCTCTCCTATCAGATCGGCACCGGATATGTGGTGATTCCCTCGCGCTTCGCCGGCGACGCGCCACCCATCGGCTTCTTCGCCAATGGCTCGGCGGCGGTGCCCCCACGGGTCACGCTCTACGCTGTCCGCCCGGACGGCACGGTCGATTGGTTTCGTCAGGAAGGCGCCGCGCCGGGGCAGGAGCCGAAGTCCTGGACGGTCGCGCGCGGCCTTCCTCTCCCGTGGGCTGTCTACGTTCGGATGCTGTCAGCGGGCGCTGGCTTCGATTCGGGCTATTTCTACGGGCTCCACCCGAGCGGCGAGCTGCATTGGTTCTCGCACAAGGGATGGTTCACGGGTCAAGGCGGCGCTGAGGGACCCGTGAAGGTGGGCGTCGGCTGGGGGGATTTCCTGCACCTCGTGCCGGGTAGTGAGGCTGTCCTCTATGCCGTCCGTCGCGATGACGGAGTGCTGCTCCGCTACCGGCACAGCGGGTTGCTGGATAGCGGCGGCGTGAACACCTGGACCGTCGACACCTTTGGGAACGGATGGGACCGCTTCTCCCGCGTATTCTCGGTCGGCGAGGGCACGTTGTATGGCGTGGCAAAAGACGGAACCTTGTGGTGGACACGCGACCCCTCCTTCCGGCGCTTCTGGGACGCGGCGCGCCCGCTAGCGCCGATCCCCGAACCCAAGATGGTTGGCGCAGGCTGGGCCGATTTTCGGGACGTGTTTGGCAGCGCGGGCGGCGTTGTTCTGGCGCAGCGCGCGGACGGTGAGCTTCGCCGCTACACTCACCTGGGTTGGGCGGATGGCGGCGACGTCACAACCTGGATCGACCACGGGGCGACGGCCGTGGACCTTTCCGGCTACCGGCAGGTGCTGGCGACGATGCCCCTTCAGGACAGGCTGCCCAGGTGACGCATCAGACGGGTCGGCGCTGCCGTCCCGATCAACACGCCACGGTAG
>JAIYCD010000308.1 GCA_027488195.1 Acetobacteraceae bacterium
ATGACGGACGACATGTATGAGCACCTCGTCTATGACGGCTTCGAATTCTGCACGATCGCCGAGGTCGAGCCCCGCCTGAAGCCCCGCACCCTCACGGTCAACGGCGCGTCGAAGACCTACGCGATGACCGGCTGGCGCATCGGCTTCTGCGGCGGGCCCAAGGAGCTCATCGCCGCCATGTTCAACATGCAGGGCCAGGCGACCTCGGGCGTCTCCTCCATCGGCCAGGCCGCCGCCGCCGCCGCGCTGGATGGCCCGCAGGACATCGTGAGGGAACGCGCCGCCGAATACCGCCTGCGCCGCAACCTCGTCGTGGACATGCTGAACGAGGCCCCCGGCATCGCCTGCCACCGCCCCGAGGGCGCCTTCTACGTCTTCCCCAACGTCGCCGGCTGCCTCGGCAAGACCAGCAAGGGCGGGGCCAGGATCGAGACCGACACCGACTTCGCCATGGCCCTGCTGAGCGAGGCGCATGTCGCCGTCGTGCAGGGCGCGGCCTATGGCATGTCCCCCTATATCCGCATCAGCTACGCGACCGACCAGGCGAGCCTGCGCGAAGCCTGCGCCCGCATCCAGGAGTTCTGCCGCGGGCTTTCCTGATGCTGCGTGAAGGCCGCGACGACGACGCGGAAGCCTATATCCGCCTGATCGGCGACGCCTGGGCCGAATTCCCCGGCGTCATCTTCGACGTGGATGGCGAGCTGCCGGAACTCCGCGGCCTCGCCACCCATTTCGCCACCCTGGATGGCGCGCTCTGGCTGGCCGAGGATGGGCGCGGGATGATCGCCACCCGCCCCCTGCGCGAGGACCAGGCCTGGGAAATCGGCCGCATGTATGTGGCGAAGTCGGCGCGCGGCACCGGCCTCGCCCAGCGCCTCCTCGCCACCGCCGAGGCGCATGCCCGCGCGGCGGGCGCCGAGCGCATGATCCTCTGGACCGACACCCGCTTCGAAGCCGCGCACGCCTTCTACGAAAAGGCCGGCTATGTCCGCCAGGGCGCCATCCGCATCCTGGACGACCTCTCGAAATCCCTGGAGTTCCGCTACGCCAAGCCCAGCCGCGGCCTGGTCGTGGAAATGCTCGACGCCGCGGCCGCCGCGAGCGCCGAGCGCCGCCTGGCCGAGATCCTCATCGCCTGCGTGGCCGATGGCGCCAGCGTCTCCTACCTGCCGCCGCTGAGCCGCGACAAATCCCGCGCCTTCTGGAAGCGCGTCTCCACGGATGTGGCCCAGGGCCACCGCGTGCTGCTGGCCGCCTGGGTGGAAGGGGCCCTGGCCGGCACCGTCCAGCTCGACCTGGCGACCCCCGAGAACCAGCCGCACCGCGCCGAAGTGGCCAAGCTCCTGGTGGACCCCGAATTCCGCCGCCAGGGCGTGGGCGAGGCCCTGATGCGCCGCGCCGAACAGGCCGCGCAGCGCCTGGGTCGGCGCCTCCTCACCCTCGACACCCGCGCCGATGACCAGGCCGCGGCCCTCTACCGCCGCCTCGGCTGGCAGGAAAGCGGCCGCGTGCCTGGCTATGCGTTCGACGCCGAAGGGGTGGCGCACGACACGCTCTTCTTGCACAAGGCAAGCTTCTGACGCGCCCGGCAGCGGCCGCGTCAAAAATCCCCGCGCGCGGCCCGCAGCCTCAAAAGCGGTAGCGCAGCCTCGCCGTGCCGGCCACCTGCGTGACATTGCCCGAGAACTCGCTATCCACCCGCGCGCCCAGGCTCAGCCCCGGCGCGATCGGCACATCGAGCCCGCCCGAGAGCAGCGCCGCATTCGCATCCGGCCGCGCGCCGCGCACCGTGAAACCCGCATTGGGCAGCGACGCGAAGCCCACCGACATCGAGGCGTCCCGCGTCATGTAATAGGCCCAGGCCGCCCGCGCATAACCCTGCACCGGCACCGCGCCGAGTTGCACAACGCCCTCCACCTGCGCGCCCAATTCGCTCCGCAGCGAGGCCTGGCTCTGCCCGCCCACCGTCACGCCATTCGTCGTGCCCGTGGCATAGCTGCTCTCCGTGTAGCCCTGGTTGTTCACCTGCTGCCATTGCAAGGCCGCGATCGGCAGCACCCGGAAGCCGCCGCCAACTGCCACGCCATCCTGACGCGCCTCGGCGCGCAGCGAGTAGACCTGCGCGCCGAAGCCCGCGCGCTGCTGGTCATTGTTCAGGAAGTAGAGCGTCCGCTTGGTGTCCACATCCATGAAGGTGAAGGCGCCCGCGCCGGAGAAGGTGAAGCTGCCCAGCCGCGTCGTGCCATAGGCGCCGATCTGGCCGAAATTGGCCGTGCCACTCCCCTGGCCGCTCGCCAGCGAGGCGCTGCTCTCGCCCACCGCGACCGCCACACCCGCCATGCTGGCCACGCCGATCCGATGATCCAAGCCGAGCGCGAAGCCCGCCGTGCGCGCCGTGCGGCTGGCCGTGCCATCCGAGCTGTCGCCCGTCGTGCGGTTATAGGCGCCCGTGGCCGTGCCCCAGACGGCGTAGCGCTTGGCGTCGGGCGCGCTGCCATCGCCATCACCATCCCCAAAGGGGCGCAGGCGGCTGCCCATCATGCTCTCGCGCCCGTAACCCAGCGGATCGAGCAGCGTCGCCAGGAACTGCTCGCCCGAGGCGAGGCCCATCGCTCCCGTGCTGGTCACGACCTCGCCCGAGAGCTGGTTGACCGCGAGGCCGATCGTCCGGGCCGACTGGTTGTACACGTTGAAGAAGGGATTGAGGTTCCCGCCCGCACGATTGGCATTGTCCAGCGCGCCGGCCGTGGACCGCAGGTTGGAGGTCAGGAAGCCAGGCAAGCCCGGCGCCGCGACCACGATGGGCGCGGCGGGCGCGGCGGCCGGGACATCCGGCGTGGGCGCGGGGGTGGACACCAGGTTGCCCGCCGCCAGGTTCAGCAGAACCTGCGTCCCTGTCACCGTCACCGCGGAGGTGACGCCCGCGCCGAAGCCGCTGCCGGTGGTGACGCTCGTGAAATTGCCGGTCACGCTGCCAGCCTGGAGGATCGTGTACGGCGTATTGAAGTTGTAGGCGCCGCCCAGCGGCAGCAGTTGCAGCGTGCCGTTCAGCATCGCACTGCCGATGACATTGATACGGTCGCTCTGCGCCCCCTGCACCTCGATCGAGGTGGTGGAGCCAGCCCCGAGCGTCAGGCTCGACATGCTGATGGTGCCGATGGAATTGCCCGGCGCCAGCATGCCGCCCGAGGAGACGGTCACCGCGCTGACGGTCCCGGTGCCGCCCAGCGTGGCGCCGCTGCCGACCGTAACGCCCGAGGAACTGGCGATGGAGCCATTCACCGAGAGCGTGCCGCCGCTGACGATGGTGGCGCCGGTGTAGGTGCTGCTCCCGGTCAGCACCAGGTTGCCCATGCCGTCCTGCCGCAGGATGCCCGAGCCCGAGACCACGCCGCCGAAGGTGGAGCGGTCGCCGCGGTTGAAGCTGAGGGTACCGTTGTTGACCACATTACCCGAGATCGAGCCCGAGGTGCCGCCGGCGCCGACATTGAGCCTGCTGCCGGCGTTGATCGTGGTCCCGCCCGTATGGGTGTTGGTGCCCGTCAAGGTGAGGTCCCCGGACCCCTGTTGCACCAGGCTGCCCGCGCCCGAGACGCTGCCGCCATAGGTCACGGCGTTGGAGCGGTTGAACGCGAAGGTTCCATTGACCGTGACATCGCCGACGATGGCGCCCGTGGTTCCGCCGCTGCCGATCTGCAGCGTCGTGCCCGCGTTGATGGTCGTCATGCCCGTATAGGTATTGGCCCCCGTCAGGGTGATGGTGCCGCCCCCCCCGAAGGTGATGGCACCGGTGCCGGACAGAACGCCTGACAAGGTGTGGGCCGCCGCCGTCGCCGTCACGCTGCCGCCGGAGGGCGCGATGAAGATGTTGTTGGCGACGGTGCCGGTGTCGAGCGTTAAATTCCGCGTCGTGCCCACGAGGGAACCCGGGCTTTGGTTCACCGCGCCATCGACGTAGATCTGGACCAGTGGCGAACCCAAGGCCGTCGACGACAGGACGCTGAGCGCGACGGCTGTGGCGTCCAACGTCAGGTTGGCCGCCACAAATGGCCCCAGGCTGTCCCCAGGCGCCCAGGTTGTCAGGAGCAGGGTAATCGTCGTGCCGGCCTGAAGGACGCCACTGGTCACCTGGGGGCACTGATCCGGGCGTTGACCACAGACCGTGACGACCACGCCCGCCGGCCGCGGTCCAAAGTAATCATCGACGCCGATCGAGGCGTTCGTGTTTGGGGAAGCTGGGTTGAAGGCTCCGGCGTACAGGATCACGACCGAGTCACTCGGCCCGCTCGCCTGGCCAAAGGTTACGGCGCCGGCCGCCGTCGTGACGAACGAGGTCGTGATATAATTGTAGGTCCTCGGGCCCGGCGTCAGGGTGGCCGCGATGTTCGGCGCGCTGAGTTCGGGGTCGCCCAGGTTGTTTCCCGAGACAGACATTGTGCCGTAGGTCGTGTTGGCGCCGGACAAATCGAAATAAGCGACTTGTGCCAGCGCCGGACCGGCACTGAGGAGGGAGGTCGCTGCGAAGGCGACCGAAGCGGCCAGGCCAGAGCGCCCAACCCGAGAACGACGGCCGGGAATCAGCAGGCTGCCAGTAAATTGCCTGTATTTCACACTTCGACTCCTGGGCCTTTACCGTCCGTACTTCATATTTGCTGCCTCCCTTTTTAACCAGACGATGCCATGGTTACTTTTGAATATCAAAGAACATCTACTTTATGAGCCGGCGATAAACCGGAAGTCTTGAGCCCTAGATTTGTGAATATTGTGGCGCTGCGTGAGTGCAGGAGAGAAAACCGCAGCCTGGGTGCATGGCGTAAGGTCGCGAAACGTCGAATGCAGCCGCACCGTCGCCGAATGTATGTGGCGAAATCGGCGCGCGGCACCGGCCTCGCCCAGCGCCTCCTCGCCACCGCCGAGGCGCATGCCCGCGCGGCCGGCGCCGAGCGCATGATCCTCTGGACCGACACCCGCTTCGAGGCCGCGCACGCCTTCTACGAAAAGGCCGGCTATGTCCGCCAGGGCGCCATTCGCATCCTGGATGACCTCTCGAAATCCCTCGAATTCCGCTACGCCAAGCCCAGCCGCGGCCTGGTCGTGGAAATGCTCGACGCCGCCGCCGCCGCGGGCGCGAGAAATCCCGCGCCTCCTGGAAGCGCGTCTCCACCGATGTCGCCCAGGGCCATCGCGTGCTGCTGGCCGCCTGGGTGGAGGGCCAGCTCGCCGGCACCGTCCAGCTCGACCTCGCGACCCCCGAGAACCAGCCGCACCGCGCCGAAGTGGCCAAGCTCCTGGTGGATCCCGCCTTCCGCCGCCAGGGCGTGGGCGAGGCCCTGATGCGCCGCGCCGAGCAGGCCGCGCAGCGCCTGGGTCGCCGCCTCCTCACCCTCGACACCCGCGCGGATGACCTGGCCGCCCCCCTCTACCGCCGCCTCGGCTGGCAGGAATCCGGCCGCATCCCGGGCTATGCGCTGGATGCGGATGGCATCGCGCGGGACACGCTCTTCTTCCACAAGCGGATCGGTTAGGCCCGCCGCATCAGCCCGGCAGCTTCATCAGCGCCCGCGCGTTGCCCGCGGCGACGCGCGCCCGCGTGGCCTCGTCGATCGCGGCGTTTTCGATGAAGCGCGCGGCCGTGTCGGAATCCTCATACGGGTAGTCGATCGAGAACATCACCCGCGTCTCGCCCAGCGCCGCCAGCGCCGCCTTCAGCGGGACGTCATCGAACTGGCCGGATGTGGTGACCGAGATATTGCCGCGGAGGTAGTCGGACGGCTTGCGCCGGATGCGCCGGTCGGTGGCGGTGAACCCATACCGGCTGTCCAGCCGCGAGAGCATGTAGGGCAAGGTCTCGCCCATATGCCCCAGGATCACCTGCGCCCGCGGAAAGCGGTCGAAGACGCCGGTCACGATGAGGCGCAGGGCGTGGGTCGAGGTCTCGGTGGTCCATTCCCAGACCGGCTTGTGCAGCTCCGGCACGCCCTCCAGCACATGCGGCATGCGGAAACTGTCGGCGGGATGCAGGTAAAGCGGCACGTCGAGCCCCTGCAGCGCCTCCCAGAAGACGTCGTTGCGCGGATCGTCCAGGTACACACCGAGCGTATGGTGGTTGATCATCGCGCCCTGGAACTTCAGGTCGCGCACGCAGCGCTCCAGCTCGCGCGCCGCACCGGCGGGGTCCTGCATGGCGAGGTGGGCGAAGCCGCCATAGCGGTCGGGGCGCTTCTGAATTTCGCCGGCCAAGGCGTCGTTGGCCTCGGCGGCGAGTCGCGTCGCGCGCGCGCCGTCGGGCTCGGCCTGCACGCCCGGGCCGGAGATGGACAGGATGGCGCGCGCGACGCCGGCGCCATCCATCGCGGCCAGGCGCTGCTCGCCGAAATCCATCATGCGGCGCACCAGTTCCGCGCGGGCGAATTCCGGCTCGGGGGATTTGGTCTCGGCCAGATAACCGAGCAAAGCGGGCGTGATGAAGTGCTCCTCCAGCGCGATCTTGCCCGGCAGCGGGGCCGCGATGGCGGCGCCGATGGCCGGTGCCGCGGCAGCGGCGGAGAGCAGGCTTCGGCGGCGCATGTAGAAATCTCCAAGTTATGTTCCAGCGTGCGCGGGGGGCGCGGCCCCGTCAACGTCGCAGGGATGACAGGGAGCAACTGGCCCAATGGCTCCTCCATCGGCCAGGGCGCTGCGATCGGCCGGAAATCCGCCGCTTGCAACAGGGATGGCGCATAGCCATGCCGTGGCGGAATGGCCGAAACGCGAAATGATCCCCCCAGCCATGGCCAGGCGAGGCGGAGCGAACGCAGCCTGATCCAGCCGCGCCGCAGCAGCCGCCCGTCGATCAGCGCGAGCCCGGCGCCGATCAGCGCCATGCCGCCGAAATGCCGCGCCTCCAGCCGCTCGCCCAGCACCAGCGCGCCGCGCAGGATGGCGCTCACCGGCACCAGGAAGGTCACGAGCGCCAGGTTGGTCGCCCCCGCCACGGCCAGGATGCGGAAATACAGCACATAGGCCAGCGCGGTGGAGAGCAGGCCAAGCCCCAGCATCGCCGCCCAGCTCGCCGCCCCCGGCATGGCCAGCGCCCAGGGCTGGTCCACCATCAGCGCCAGCGGCAGCAGGATGAGGCTGGAGGCCGTGACCTGCCCCGCCGCACTCGCGAGCGGCGGCACGCCCATGCGCCGGAAACGCCGCCCAGAGCCTCGGCACGGCGGGCATCCGCGCACCGCTCACGGCCAGCACCGCCCAGAGCGACAGCGCCGCGATGCCAATGCGGACAAGCACGAGGCTGAGCGGCGGCGCCTCACCCCGTCGCGCTGCGGACGATCCGCACCAGCGAGCCGCGGAACCCTTCCACCGATTCCCGCGTCTGCCGCGCGGCGCCCTGCATCACCTCGGTCGCGGCCGCCGTCTCGGCTGTGGTGTGGCTGAGCTGGCCCAGGCTCTCCGACACATCCCGCACATCCTGCGCCGCATCCGAGACACGCGCCGCGATCTCGCGCGTGGCGGTCGCCTGCTGCTCGACGGCGGCCGCGATGGAGGTCGCCATGCGGTCGATCTCGCCCACCGAACCCGCCATCTCCGCCACCGCGCGCACCGCGCCCTCCGTCGCCTGGCCGATCTGATGCACCTGCTTGCCGACCTCCTCCGTCGCGCGCGCGGTCTGCGCGGCCAGGTCCTTCACCTCGTTCGCGACGACGGCGAAGCCCTTGCCCGCCTCGCCCGCGCGCGCGGATTCGATCGTGGCGTTCAGCGCCAGCAGATTGGTGCGCCCGGCGATATCCGAGATCATCCGCACCACTTCGCCGATGCGGCCCACCCCCTCCGAGAGGCCCGCGATCACCTGGCGGCTCGCCGCGCCGCGCTCGGTCAGTTCGCGCGTCAGCGCATTGGCGCCGGCGAGCCGGGCCGAGATCTCGCGCACGCTGGCCGAGAGCTGGTCCGTCGCGGCGGCCACGGCCTGCGCATTCTCCAGCGAACGGCCGGCGGCCTCGGTCGCCGCCTCGCTCTGGCGGGCGGCGTCGCGCATGCGCCCGGCCATCGCCTCGGCCGTGTCGGACATGCCGCCGGCCTGGGCGCGCACCTCATCCACCGCGGCCCCCGCCTCGCGCTCCACGCGCTCGGCCATTTCGGCCAGGGCCTTGCGGCGCGCGTGTTCCGCCTCCGCCCGCTCGCGCTCGGTCGCCGCGCGCAGCGCCGCATTCTCGGCCAGGCCGTCACGGAACACCGCCAGCGCGCGCGCCATGGAGCCCAGCTCATCGCGCCGCTGCAGAAGGGGGATGGGGGCGTTGAGATCGCCGCCGGCCACCTGGTCCATGGCGGCCTTGATGCTGCGCAGCGGCGGCACGATGGCGCGGATCAGCGCCACGATGCAGATGATGCAGCCCAGGATCACCAGCAACGAGGCCAGATCCGCCACCTGCCGCGTGGAAGCGAGCCCGCCCGCCGCCTCGGCCTGGGCCGATGTCGCGGCCGCGCCTTCGATCCGCCGCAGCTCGGCGATGGCGGCGGACATGGCGTTGCCCTGCGCCCGGAAACCCACCAGCACTTCGGCGAAGCGCTGCGCCTGGTTGAGGATGGTCTGCGTGGAGGCCGACCAGGCCGCGAAGCTCTGGCCGACCGGCGAGGTCGGCGGAATGGCGACGCGGCGCAGCGCCATGCTCGCCGCCTCCATGGCGCGCAGCGCCGCCTCGCGCTGCTCGGGCAGGGGGTCGAGCCGGTAGCGCAGCGCCGCCACGCGCGCCGCCGTCACGGGCCGCTCCAGCGCCGCCGCATCCTCCGCGCCCAGCGTGCCGAAGCCCTGGAACAGCGCATCGCCCGCGCGGAGCATGTCGGCCTCGGCCGCCAGGCGCGTGGCCACGATCTCCTGCATCTGCCGCCAGGAATTGAGATACGCCGCGCGGGCCGTCTGGAAGGCGGCCAGTTGCTGGCGCTGCGCCTCGCTCAAGCCAGCCTCCTGCGCCAGCCCGGTCGCGCCGCTGTCCAACCGCGCGAGGAAATCATCCGCGGCGCGCACCTGCGCCGGATTCGCGCGTTGCAGCCAGATGTTGATCTGGTTGCGCGCCGAGGTGAGGTCGATCTCGAGCTGGAGCACGCGGGCCAGGCGATCGGACGCCCCCTGGCTGCGCCCGAAGCTGGTTCCGGCCTGGCCGAGCAGCCAATGCGTGGCCCCGGCACCCAGCAGGGAGACGAGCAGCAGCGCGCCGAGCATGAGGGAAAGACGGCGGGAGAGTGACATGGCGAAGGCCCTTTCTTGGACCGATGCCGCATAGCCACCCTGGATGAAAGCGAGGTTAAGGCCGGCTGCGGGATTCGCCTCCCTCCGCCAAGCCGCTAGACTGCGCGCAAACCGCCAGGAACCCGCCCATGTCCGAACCCGCCCTCCCTCCCCTGCTTCTCATCGGCTGCGGCAAGATGGGTGGCGCCATGCTCGCCGGCTGGCTGGAGCTCGGCCTGCCGCCGGAGACGGTGGTGGTCGAGCCCCATGCGCCCGCCATTGCCGCCTTTGCCGGCCGTGTGCGGCATGTGACGAGCATCGCGGAGATTCCGGCGGGCTTCGCGCCGGCCGCCATCATCCTCGCCACCAAGCCGCAGGAGGCGCCGGTCGCGCTGCCCGCGCTCGCGCATCTGGCCGGGCCGGATGTGGTCTTCCTCTCGATCATGGCGGGCCGCACCATCGGCGGCATGAACGCGATGCTGGGCGGCGGCGCGCGCATCATCCGCGCCATGCCGAACACGCCGGCCGCGCTGCGCATGGGCTTCACCGTCGCCTGCGCGGGCCCCGGCGTGACCCTCGCGCAGCGCGCGCTGAGCGACCGCCTGCTGGGGGCCATCGGCGACGCCGCCTGGGTGGAGCAGGAGGCCCTGATCGATCCCGTGACCGCCGTCTCGGGCGGCGGGCCCGCCTATGTCTTTCTGCTGGCCGAGGTGATGGAGCAGGCGGCCCTCGCGCAGGGGCTGCCGGCCGATCTCGCGCGCCGCATGGCGCGGGCGACGGTCGCGGGCTCCGGCGCGCTGCTCGGCGCCAGCACGGAGGATGCGGCGCAGCTTCGGCGCAACGTGACGAGCCCCAAGGGCACGACGGAACGGGCGCTGGCGGTGCTCATGCGCGAGGACGCCTGGCCCGCGCTGATGCTGGAAGCGATCGAGGCGGCGACGGCGCGCTCGCGCGAATTGGCGGGGTAGCATCGGCTCGCCCCCGGCGGCGAAGCACCGGCGGCGAACCACCGGCGGCCAACCACTGGGGGCGCTTGCGGCCGCGGATTCGGGCGGCTCAGCGCCGCCCGCGCAACGCCCGCTCCAGCAAGACGCCGCCCAGCGTGAAGGCCAGCTTTTGCCAGTCCGGCCGGACGGCGCTGGGCGAGGTGAGCGCACCGGTGGCCCCCCGGCGACACCGCCGATCGCGCCCCCCCCCAGGACGCTCGTGCCGGTCAGGACACCGGCCCCGGCCGCGGCACCCAGGCCAGCGCCAGGACCAGGCTCAGTTTTGCAATCATGCGCATCTCGGGTCCTCCCCTGTGTGATTCGGGAGTGAAACGCCAGGCATCGCGCGCGGTTGCACGCAGCGAAGCTCAAGCTTGGCTCACCCCGGGCGAAGCCTCGATGTCACCCCGGGCGAAGCCTCGATGTCACCCCGGGCGAAGCCTCACCACCGTCACCGAACACGGCGCGTCCCGCGCGACTTCGGCGGCGACGCTGCCCAGCACGCGGCGGCCCAGGCTCTGCGCCCGCGCGCCGAGGATGATGTGGTCCACGCGATTCACCTGCGCATATTCCAGCAGCGGGGCGGCCGCGCCCGACGCCTCCAGCACGTGATGCGTCAGCCGCGCATCGGGCAGCTTCAGGGGCGCCGACCAATGGCGCAGTTCCAGCAGGCGCTGCAAATGCTTGTTGCGGCCTTCCTCATCCAGCGTCATGTCGGGGCGCATCAGATGCAGCGGCAGCACGTTCACGCAGGCCACGCGCGCGCCGGGCAATGTCGCCATGATCTGCGTCACCATGCCCTGCATGGCGGCGGCCAGAGCGGGCGTCATCCCGCCCAGATCCACCGCCACCATGATGATGGGCGCGCCCGATTGCGCCATGGCCGCCGCGTTGCGCCGAAGCTCGGGCTGGTGGTCCGGGTGGAAGCGGCGGCGGATGCGGGCCGACCAGGGGTCGCGCTTCAGCTTCGCCGCGCGCGGCGTCTCGCTCACCTGCTCGGGGTGGCGCAGATCGAAGGCCAGCTGCGCCGCCGTCGGGTGCCGCCGTGCCGGATCCACCTCGAGATTGCGCAGGATGATCTCCTGCAGCCAGGGCGGGCAATCGGGGCGCAGCGCGCGCGGCGGCGGCGGGTCCCACCAGAGGCGGCGCTTCATCTCGCCGATGTGCTGCGGATCGCCGAAGGGATTGCGCCCGGTCGTGAGCGCATGGAGCAGCGCGCCCAGCGCGAACAGATCGGACGCCGGGTCGCCGCGGACGCCCATCACCTGCTCCGGCGCCATATAGGGGGCCGAGCCATAGGGAAGGCGGAATTCCTCGGCCATCAGGTCGGGCAGGTGCGCGTGGTGCGAGAGGCCGAAATCCAGCAGCACCACGCGGCCATTCACCTGCATCAGATTGGCCGGCTTCACATCGAGATGCACCACGCCCTGGCGGTGCAGCGCGCAGAGCGCCTCGGCGATCATGGCACCCGTTTCCGCCACCTCGGCGATGGGCAGCGGCAGGCGGTCCAGCAGCGGCAGCAGCGTCTCGCCCGGGATGCGCTCCATCGCGATCCAGGGCAGCGGCTCATGCCCCACCCCCAGGCAGCGCGGCACATGCGGGCCTTCGAGGCGGGGGAGGATCATCTGCTCCATCTCGAAGCTGACGATGGCCGCGGGGTCGGTCCCCTCGGCCAGGCGCGGCAGCTTCACGAGGATGGGGCCCGCATGCTCCGGATGCGTGGCCGAGCGCAGCACGGCCATGCCGCCCTCATGCACCACCGGCCCCAGCGTGAAGCCTCCGACCTCGCGCGGCATGCTCAGCGCCCCTCGAAGAGGCGCACGGCCAGCGCCTCGGGCAGCCCGGCCAGGCGGATCTTCCGGGCCGCCGCCTCGATGTCGTAGGGCACGCGCATCCAGCCGCATTCGGCGCGCTCCGTGTCGAACAGGCCATAGCAGGCGGCCGGATTGCCGTCGCGCGGCTGGCCCACCGCGCCGATGACGCCGAGCCAGCGGCGCGGCCGCAGCAGCGGCAGCATCACATCCGGCGTGGGGCGGTGATGCATCATCTTCCCGGTGGCGGTCAGCGCGAACAGCGCGGGCACATGGGTATGGCCGCAAAAGGTGAGCCGCGCGCCCGTCGCCTCCAGGCTGCGCCGCGCCTCACGCGCCTCGGTCACGTAGCGCCAATCGGCCGGATTGGAGCCATCGGCATGGGTGTAGAGGCAATCGCCCTCCTCATGCGTGTAGGGCAGGCGCGCGAGGAATCGCTTGGCGGCATCGTCGAGCCGCCCCTGCGTCCAGCGCATCGCCTCGGCGGCCAGCGTGCTGAAGCCCTGCGGCCCATGCAGCGCCGCCTCGTCGTGATTGCCGCGCAGGGTGACGGCGCCGTCCTCCATCAGCTCCCGCACGCGGGCCGTCACCGCCTCCGGATCGGCGCCATAGCCGACAAGGTCACCCAGGAAGACCAGGCGCGTGGCCCCCTGCGCCGCCGCATGCGCGAGGCAGGCTTCCAGCGCTTCCAGATTGCCGTGGATATCGGCGAGCAGGGCGATGCGCATGCGTGTCCTTCCGCGCGGGAGCCTGGGGGCAGAGCCTCGCGCGCGGCCATGATCCAATGCAAGGCCTCGACAGGCCAGCCCGCGCGCCCGAGAATCGCGCATGGCCCCCATCCCGCTCCTCGTCCTCAACCCGCTCGACGCCGAGCGCCTGGCCCGCATCGCCGGGGGCGGCTTCGCGCCGCATGTGGCGCTCGGGCCCGAGGCGCGGGCGCGCGCCATCGCCGAGATGCCCGAGCTGCGCTGCGTGCTGACCAATGGCGCGACCGGCTTCACGGCGGCCGAGATGGACGCGCTGCCGCAACTCTCGATCATCTGCGCCATCGCGGTCGGGCATGAGAATATCGACGTGGCCGCCGCCCGCGCGCGCGGCATCGTGGTGACGCATGGGCCGGGCACCAACGCGCCCTCGGTGGCCGACCACGCCATGGCGCTGATGCTGGCCCTGCTGCGCGACATCCCGCGCCTCGATGCCGCGGTGAAGGGTGGCGAATGGATGGGCGTGCGCTGGCCCCGCCCGATGGTGAGCGGAAGGCGCCTGGGCATCCTCGGCATGGGCGAGATCGGCGCCATGGTCGCGGCGCGCGCGGCGGGCGGCTTCGGCATGGAGATCGCCTATCACAACCGCAAGCCGCGCGAGGGCAGCCCCGGCACCTGGATGCCCTCGGTGTCGGCGCTGGCGGAATGGGCGGATGTGCTGCTCATCGCTGCCCCCGGGGGTGCGGCCACGCATCACCTGGTGGATGCGGCGGTGCTGGCCGCGCTCGGCCCGGCCGGCTATCTCGTGAATATCGGCCGCGGCAGCGTGGTGGACCAGGCGGCGCTGATCACGGCACTCGGCGAGGGGCGCATCGCCGGTGCGGCCATCGACGTGGTGGATGGCGAGCCCGAGGTGCCCGCCGCCATGCGCGCTTTGCCCAACCTCATCATCACGCCGCACATCGCCGGCCGCTCGCCCGAATCGATCCTGGCGACGGCGACGATGGTCGTGGCCAACCTCCAGGCGCATTTCGCGGGCAAGCCCGTGCTGACGCCCGTGGCCTGATCACGCCTTCCTGAACAGCGCCGGCAACCCGCGCCAGAACAGCGCGAGGCCGAACCCCCAGACGCTGTAGATGCCCGCGCTGCGCAGCATGGCCATCGTGTTGCCATTGGCGAACATCGGCGTGCCCTTGATCAGCGGCACCAGCATCCAGGCGCCGACCACCAGCGGCAGCGCCAGGCAGAAGAGCACGGCGAAGAGCCAGAGCGGCATCGAGGCCGGCCTTCGGGGCTCCAGGATGGCGAAGAGGATGCCCCACATCCCGCCCCAGAAGCAGGCATTCCAGATCTGCGGCACGCCGAAGGGCGGAATGGACGTCTGCCGGAAGGGCGGGTTCGGGCCCCAGCCCATGCCGTGGTAGAAGCCGATCACCGCCTGGTGGAAAAAGAACACGCCGAGGAAGGCGCAGAGAAAACCGAAGGCGAGGGTGGCTGGCTTCATGAGATGGGCTCCGGGGGAAGGATGCGGGCATCACCGCACATTCCCCCCGCCGCGCCAACAGCGAAATGAAATCGCGCCCGGTCGGATCGCCCCTGGCCGGAACGGCCATGGCGTGAATCCGCCCGGGCCGCGATCAGGTGAACTGCGCCGGGCGCGGCACGTAGAGAAAGCCCTCGCCATCGCGGATGATGCGGCCGAAGCCCGGCCAGGGCACATGCACGCCGCCCATGAGAATCCCCTCGGCGGCCAGCATCTCCAGCGTGCGGACGCGGCTTTCCACGCCCATCGCGCTGTCCACATCCACGCCCACGCGCCAGCGCGGCCGCGCCAGCTGGATCACCATCTGGTGCGCGATGTCGCCCCAGATCAGCATGGTCTGGTTCTGGCTCGTCAGGCGGAAGCTGACATGGCCGGGCGTGTGGCCGGGTGCGGGCACCATGAAGACGCCGGGGATGACTTCAAGCCCGTCCCGCATCTCCACCGTGCGGATGCGGCCGCCATAGGGGCGGATGGCGCGGCGGCCGGCCTCGATGAAGCGCTGCCCCTGCGGCACGCGGCTTTCCATCGCGGGGTCGGTCCAGAACTGATGGTCGATCTGCGTGACGACGACTTCCGCATTGGGGAAGTTGCGCGTGGTGCCGTCATAGCTCAGCCCCAGCGCGTGCTCGGGGTGGATATGCGTCAGCAGCACGGTGTCCACATCCTCGGGCCGGTAGCCGGCGGCGCGCAAGGCGGCGATGGTGCCGCCCGTGGTGGGGATGAAGCTGGAATGCCCGCCCACATCGATCATGGCCAGGTTGCGCCCGGTGTTGATCACATAGGCGCCGACCGGCTGGTGCAGCCCGGCCTCGATGGCGAAGGCCCGCGCCCGCAGCGGCGCGATCTCGGCGGGCGTGCTGTCGGGGAAGAAGTTCTGGATATTCGCCGCCTGGCCCTGCATGGCGCCATCCAGCAGCGTGGTCACCTCCACATCACCCACCTTCATACGATGGAAACGCGGCGGATTCGCCCCCTGCTGCGGCGGCACGGTCGCGGCGGCGGCGGGCGGGATGGCGGCCAGGGTGGTGGCGGCGGCGGCGCCCAGCAGAGCGGCCCGGCGCGCGAAGGCGAGATCCTGCATCACATGGCTCCTTGGTAACGGGAAGGCCACATTAAGCGGTGCGCTCGCGCCCTGTCAGCCCTTCGCGTATGAACACGGGAGGAAATTCGCCCAAGGAATGCCCGCCATGAAGGCCGTCGCCTATACCCATTGCCACCCGGTGACGCATGATGATGCGCTGCTGGACCTCATCCTGCCCGACCCCGCCGCCCCCCGCGGCCATGACCTGCTGGTCGAAATCCGCGCCGTCTCGGTCAACCCGGTGGACGCCAAGCTGCGCTCCGCCGCCGACCCCGCCGGCGAGCCGCGCATCCTCGGCTTCGATGCCTGCGGCGTGGTCCGCGCCCGCGGCGACAAGGCGCAGCTCTTCCAGGAGGGCGACGAGGTCTATTACGCCGGCGCCGTGAACCGCCCCGGCAGCAACGCGCAATTCCACCTGGTGGATGAGCGCATCGTCGGCCGCAAGCCGAACAACCTCTCCGTCGCCGAAGCCGCCGCCCTGCCGCTCACCAGCATCACCGCCCATGAGGCGCTGTTCGACCGGCTGAAGATCGCGCGCGACGCGACCGGCGCGGTGCTGATCATCGGCGGCGCGGGGGGCGTCGGTTCCATGGCGGTGCAATTGGCCCGCCAGCTCACCGGCCTCACCATCGTCACCACCGCCTCCCGCCCCGAAACGCGCGATTGGTGCACGGCGCTCGGCGCGCATCACGTGCTGGACCACAGCGGCGACCTGGTCGCGCAGGCGCGCGCGCTCGGCCTCGCCTTCCCCTGGATCTTCTCGACGACGCAGACCGCGAAGCATTGGCGCGCCCTCTGCGACATCATCGCCCCGCAGGGCGCGCTCTGCGCCATTGATGATTTCAGCACGATCGAGATCGGCCGCCTCAAATCCAAGGCCGCGAGCTTCCATTGGGAAGCGATGTTCGCCCGCGCCATCTACCAGACGCCCGACATCGCGAAGCAGCACCTGCTGCTGAACGAGGTCGCCGCGCTGATCGAGCAGGGCCGGCTGCGCCACACGCTGACGCGGCATCTGGGCCGCATCAACGCCGCCAACCTCGCCACCGGGCATGCGCTGGTGGAAAGCGGGACCATGATCGGCAAGGCGGTCGCCGAAGGCTGGGAGTGAAGTTTTTGCCTGCCCTCCAACGCCGGGCGCCGGCCTCACATCCTCCAAGCGCGGGCTCTCCCTCGCGTCGCCCGCACTGTTGAGCACGGAGCCGGCCGCCATGACGCTCCCGGTCGAGGAGGCGCTGCCCGCGCTGCGCGAGGCGCTGCGCGCGGGCAGCAACGCGGTGCTCGTGGCACCACCCGGCGCGGGCAAGACCACGCTCGTGCCGCTCGCCTTGCGGGACGAGGACTGGGCGCGCGGCCAGAAGATCCTCGTCCTCGAACCCCGCCGCGTCGCCGCCCGCGCCGCCGCGCGCCGCATGGCGTCCCTGCTGGGCGAGCAGCCCGGCGGCATCGTCGGCCTGTCGACCCGCCTCGACCGCGCCGTCTCCGCCGCGACCCGCATCGAGGTCATCACCGAGGGCCTGTTGGTCCGCCGCCTGCAATCCGACCCGGGGCTGGAAGGCGTGGCCGCCGTCATCTTCGACGAGGCGCATGAACGCCATCTCGACACCGATCTCGGCCTCGCCCTCTGCCTCGACCTGCAAGCGGGCCTGCGCCCCGAACTCCGCCTGCTGGCGATGTCCGCCACACTCGACGGCGGTGCCTTCACCCGCCTGCTGAACGCGCCGCTGATCGAAAGCGCCGGCCGCGCCCACCCGGTCCGCGTCGAGCATGTGCGGCGCGACATCACCGACCACCGCGACCTGCCCGAAGCCATGGCCACCGCCATCCGCGGCGTCATGGCGCGCGAGCCGGGCGATGTGCTGGCCTTCCTCCCCGGCTGGGGCGAAATCCGCCGCACCGCCGAGCGCCTCTCCGGCCTCGATGCCGATGTGCTGCCGCTGCATGGCGAACTCTCGCCCGCCGAGCAGGACCGCGCGCTCAACCAGGGCGAGCGCCGCCGCGTCGTGCTGGCGACGAGCATCGCGGAGACCTCGCTGACCGTCCCCGGCGTCCGCATCGTGGTCGATGGCGGCTTCCGCCGCGCGCCGCGCCTGGATGGCGCGACCGGCCTCACCCGCCTGGTCACACTCCGCATCAGCCGCGCCGCCGCCGAGCAGCGCGCCGGCCGCGCCGGCCGCACCGAGCCGGGTGTGGCCGTGCGCCTCTGGAGCGAGGCGGTGCAGCGCGGCATGCCGCTGCAGGACCGGCCCGAGATGCTGGAGGCCGAGCTCTCCTCCCTCGTGCTGGATTGCGCCGCCTGGGGTGCCGATCCCATGGCACTCCCCTTCCTCGACCCGCCCCCCGCCGGCCAGGTCGCCGCCGCGCGCGCGCTGCTGCGCAACCTGGACGCGATGGATGCTGAAGGCCGCATCACCACCATGGGCCAGCGCATGGCCCGCATGGGCACGCATCCGCGCCTGGCGCGCATGATGTGCGCCGTGGAAAACGAGGGCGAAGCGGCGCTGGCCGCCGATCTCGCCGCCCTGCTGGAGGAGCGTGACCCGCTGCGCGGCCGCGAGCCGCCCGCCGACATCACGCTGCGCCTCGACGTCCTGCACGGCCATGCCCATGCCGAGAGCGACGGCATCGCGATCCGCGCCATCCGCCGCTCCGCCGCCATGCATCGCAGGCGGCTGGGCGTGCATGGCAATACGCCGCCGGAGGGCGATGCCGGCGCGCTGCTGGCGGCCGGCTTCCCCGATCGCATCGCGCTGAAGCGCGGCACGATGGATGGCGCCTTCCGCCTCGCCTCCGGCCAGGGCGCCAGGCTTTCCAGCGCCGATCCGCTGGCCAAGCAGACGCTGCTCGCGGTCGCCGACCTGGAACTGAAAGGCACCGAGGCGCGCATCCGCATGGCGGCCCCCATCAGCCGCGCCGTGCTGGAAGCCCGCTTCCCCGAACGCTTCGTCACCGTGGAAGGGGCGAGCTTCGACGCCCGCGCCGGCGCGGTGCTGGCCCGCCGCCGCCTGATGTTCGGCCCGCTCATCCTGGAGGAATCGCCACTGGCCGGCGCCGACCCCGCCGCCATGGCGGAAGCCCTGGCCGAAGCCGCCGCCGAGCGAGGCTTCCGCGACCTCGACTGGAGCGAGAGCGCGAAGCAGCTCCGCGCCCGGATCGCGCGCCTGCACGCGCTGGACGGCGCGCCCTGGCCCGATGTGAGCGATGCCGCACTCGCCGCCACCGCCAAGGAATGGCTCGCGCCTTACTGCAACGGCATGACGAAGCTGACGGAACTCAAATCGCTCGACATCGGCGCCATGCTGCTGCCGCACGACCTCCGCCGCCAGCTCGACGCCGCCTTGCCGCCGCGCATCCCGCTCCCGCAAGGCCGCAGCGCCGCCCTCGACTACACCGCCGAAATCCCGACGCTGGAGGCCCGCGCGCAGCACCTCTATGGCATGGGCGCCATGCCGAAGCTGGCGGGCGGGCGCGTGCCCTTGCAGGTGGCGCTGCTCTCGCCCGCCGGCCGCCCCATCGCCATCACGGCCGATCTCGCCAGCTTCTGGCAGGGCGGCTGGGCGGATGCGCGCAAGGATATGCGCGGCCGCTACCCCAAGCATGACTGGCCGGAGAATCCGGCGCTCGCGACAGCCCCACCCGAAGGAAAACGCCCATGACACGCACCGCCCTCATCACCGGCGCCGGCCGCAACATTGGCCGCGCGGTCGCGCTTGCCCTGGCCGGGCAAGGCATGAACGTCGTCATCAACGGCTCCTCCGACCGCGAAGCCGCTGAGCGCGTCGCGGCCGAAGCCCGCGCGCGCGGCGTGCAGGCGCTGGTCGCCATGGGCGATGTCGGCAGCCGCGCGACCTGCCAGGCCATCGCCGCCGCCGCGACCAGCGCCTTTGGCCGCGTGGATGTGCTGGTGAACAACGCCGCACTCCGCCCCAGCAACAAGTTCCTGACCCTCACCGAGGAAGACTACCGCCGCGTGATCGCGGTGGACCTCGAAGCCGCCATCTGGCTCGCCCAGGCCTGCCTGCCCGGCATGCTGGAGGGCGGCTGGGGCCGCATCGTGAATTTCGCGGGGATGAACGCCATCCATGGCTATGCCGGCCGCGCGCCGGTCTCCATCGCCAAGCACGGCGTCTGGGGCCTGACCAAGTCGCTGGCCAAGGAATTCGGCCCGAAGGGCGTCACCGTGAACGCCATCTCCCCCGGCCCCATCGCGTCCGATGACGAGGATGTGGCGCCCGACGCGCACCGGCAGGAAATGGTGGTGCGCGTGCCGGTGGGCCGCCTGGGCCAGCCCTCGGAGGTGGCGGCGATGGTGCGGCTGCTGGCGTCCGATGAGGGCGCCTTCATCAATGGGCAGATGCTGGCGGTGAATGGCGGCGCGGAGACGTAAGGAATGGGGTCTGGGGCCTGAGGCCCCAGCCGCCGGAGGCCCTCTTATTCCGGCGTCCGCGCGATCCAAGCCGCCCCATCCGCCTCCCGCGGCGTCGGCTGGTCCGGGTGGTTCAGGAAGGCCAGGATGTCCCGCGCCACCTCTTCGCGCACGCCGTCGCGCAGCAGCAGGTGCCAGCCCTCCCGATACAGCGCCACGCGCGGCACGCGGGCGTCGCGCAGGGCGCGGCGGGCGATGGGTGTGGGCACCACCTGGTCATTGCCGCCCAGCATCACCAGCGTCGGCACCGCGCGGCAGCAGGTGGGCAGGGCGGCGATGGCCTGGTCCATCAGATCCACCAGGCCCTTCACCATGTCGAAGCGGATGTCGCGCAGGGTCAGCGGGTCCCGCCCGAAGCGCAGCAGCGCCTCCCGGTTGTCGCTGGCGGTGATGTTGGGGGCACTCGGTGGCAGCGCCACCGGGCCCAGCACATGCCCCGCCGTCCAGAGCATCCCGCGCAGGAAGCCCGGCATATAGGCCCGCCCCCAGAGCGCCGGCGAGGAGAGGATGATCCCCGCCACATCGGTGCGCCCCATGGCCAGCACCACCGCGCCGCCCATGCTCTCGCCCAGCAGGAAGACCGGCACGCCCGGGTGACGCGCGCGGATGAGGGCGAGGGCGGTGTTCGCGTCATTCACCATGGTCTCGGCCCCGGCCCAATAGCCGCGCGGGCTGGTCCAGCCGAAGCCGCGCTGGTCGAAGGCGTAGACCAGCGCGCCGCCGGCGGCGAGCATCGGCCCGCCCTCCACCAGCATGTTGCCGCCATGATCGCCCAGGCCATGAATGGCGAGGATGACGAAGCGCGGCGGCCCTTCCGGGCGCCAGACGCGCAGCGGCAACCGCGCGCCATCGGGCATCACCAGCATGGATTCCGGCCGCGGGCCCGAAGGCTCGGGCGGTGGGGGCGAGGGGGCGAAGGCCCAGGCGGGCACTGGCATCCAGGGCAGCGGCGGGGCGATGAAGGGCTCGATCCCCGCCTCGCGTACCGGCGGCCCGGCGGGGACCACCACAGGCGAGCAACCGGCGAGCGAAAGCAGCGCGAGGAACAGGGCGGCCAGCAATTTCATGCCCCCCGGATATGGCCCGCTGGCCCATCCCTGGCCAGGGGTTTATGATGACAGTCACCACGCGGCCAAGGATGAACACGCTGATGCGCGACCCGCAGATGACCGGCTACGGCCCCCACCCCGTCGAGGGCGTGACGCCCGAAGACGTGACCCTCGTGGAAAGCCGCGCCGTGAGTTGCGATGGCGGGGCGGGTCCGCTCGGCCATCCCATGATCTGGATGCGGATCGAGGAGCACCAGGTCACCTGCCCCTATTGCTCGCGCACCTATCGCCTGAAGGATGGTGCCGGCGATGACGGACACCACTGAGGTGGGCGGGGGTTCCGACCCCCACCTGATCCTGATCGACGGCAGCGGCTACATCTTCCGCGCCTTCCACGCGCTGCCGCCGATGACGCGCCCGGATGGCACGCCGGTCAACGCCGTCTTCGGCTTCGCGCAGATCCTGGAGCGCTTCCTCAGCCAGAATGTGTCCACGCATATCGCCGTCATCTTCGACACGGCGCGCACCACCTTCCGCAATGAGATTTTCCCCGCCTACAAGGCGCACCGGCCCGAGCCGCCGGAAGAACTCATCCCGCAATTCGCCCTGATCCGCGAGGCGACGGAGGCCTTCGGCGTCTGCCGCGTGGAGCTGCCGGGCTTCGAGGCCGATGACCTGATCGCCGCCTATGCGAAGGCCTTCGAGGCGCAGGGTGGCCGCGTCACCATTGTCTCCTCCGACAAGGATTTGATGCAGCTGATCCGCGAGCGCGTGATCATGCTGGACCCGATCAAGCAGAAGCCCATTCGTGAGCCCGAAGTGCTCGAGAAATTCGGCGTGGCCCCCAACAAGGTGGCCGAGGTCCAGGCGCTGGCCGGCGATGCCACCGACAACGTCCCCGGCGTGCCCGGCATCGGCGTGAAGACGGCGGCGAGCCTGCTGACCGAGTATGGCGACCTCGAAACCCTGCTGGCCCGCGCGGGCGAAATCAAGCAGCCCAAGCGCCGCGAATTGCTGCAGACCCATGCGGAGATGGCCCGCATCTCGCTCCGCCTGGTCACGCTGGACGACAACGCGCCGCTCCCCTGCCCCATCGACCACATGCGCGCCCGCGCGCCCGAGCCAGCGCGCCTCGGCGCCTTCCTGGCCGAGAATAATTTTCGCAGCCTCGCGGCCCGCCTGGGCCTCGGCGATGGTGGCGCGCCGCAACGCGCGCGGCCGGTGGAAAGCAGCGCGGCCATCGAGGCCGATGCCGCGCCCTTCGGCCCCTATGACTGCGTGACGGATCTGGAGGCGCTGCAACGCTGGGTGGCGCTGGCGCGCGAGGCGGGCGTGGTGGCACTGGACACCGAGACGGACAGCCTCGACGCACTCGCCGCGCGCCTGGTCGGTGTCTGCCTGGCCGTGGCCCCCGGCCGCGCCTGCTACGTGCCGCTCCGCCATGCGGGTGCGGACATGCTGACCGAGACGCCGCCGCAGATCCCCTTCGACGACGCGATCGCCGCGCTCCGCCCGCTGCTGGAAGACCCCAGCGTGCTCAAGCTGCTGCACAACGCGAAATACGATCTGGAAGTGCTGGCGCAGCCGCAGAATGGCGGCCTCGCGGTGACGCCGGTGGACGACACCATGCTGATCTCCTGCGCGCTGGAAGCGGGTGCCCATGGCCATGGCATGGATGAGCTGTCGCAGCTCCATCTCGGCCACAAGCCCATCTCCTTCGATAGCGTGACCGGTACCGGCAAGGCGCGCATCAGCTTCGCCCATGTGCCGCTCGACCGCGCCACCGCCTACGCGGCCGAGGATGCGGATGTGACGCTGCGCCTCTGGCACGCGCTCCGCCCCCGCCTGCGCCCCGAACGCGCGCTCGCGATGTATGAGCAGGTGGAGCGCCGGATGATCACCGTGCTCGCCCAGATGGAGCAGGCCGGCGTGCGCGTGGATGGCGCGGAACTCGCCCGCATCGGCCAGGATTTCGCAGAGCGGCTGGTGGTGCTGGAGGCCGAGTGCCACCGCCTCGCCGGCCGCGCCTTCAATGTCGGCAGCCCGAAGCAGCTGGGCGAAATCCTCTTCGACGAGATGGGCCTGAAGGGCGGCAAGAAGGGCAAGACCGGCGCCTATTCCACCGACGCCGCCGTGCTGGAGGACCTGGCCGCGCAAGGCGCCGAACTGCCGCGCGTGGTGCTGGAATGGCGCCAGCTCGCCAAGCTGAAATCCACCTATGTCGAGGGGCTCGCGGCCCAGATCGCGCCCGATGGCCGCGTCCACACCGACTACGCCATGGCCGTCACCAGCACCGGCCGCCTTTCCTCCACCGAGCCCAATCTCCAGAACATCCCCATCCGCACCGAGGAGGGCATGCGCATCCGCCGCGCCTTCGTGGCCGAGCCGGGCCATGTGCTGATGAGCGCCGACTACAGCCAGATCGAGCTCCGCCTCCTCGCCCACCTCGCCGAAGTGCCGACGCTGCGCGAGGCCTTCGCCAAGGGCGAGGACATCCACAGCCGCACGGCGGCGGAAATTTTTCACCTGGCCCCGGAGAATGTGGACAAGGAAGCCCGCCGCCGCGCCAAGACCATCAATTTCGGCATCATCTACGGCATGAGCGCCTTCGGCCTCGGCGGCCGCCTCGGCATTCCCGCGGGCGAGGCGCGCGGCATCATCGACGCCTATTTCGCGCAATACCCCGGCATCCGCGCCGAGATGGAGCGCCTGAAGGAAGAAGCCCGCACCAACGGCTACGTCCTATCGCCCTTCGGCCGCCGCCTCTGGATCCAGAACATCAAGGCGAAGGACGCGATGCTGCGCGCGGGCGCCGAGCGCCAGGCCATCAACGCCCCCTTCCAGGGCGGTGCCGCCGAGATCATCAAGCGCGCCATGGTCCGCGTGCCCATGGCGCTGCGCGAGGCCGGCCTGAAATCCCGCATGCTGCTGCAGGTGCATGACGAACTCGTCCTCGAAGTCCCGGAGGCCGAGGTCGAGGCCGCCGGCGCCATCCTGCGCCGCGTGATGGAAGGTGTGGCCGAACTGCGCGTGCCGCTGCTGGTGGAAGTCGGCCACGGGACGTCCTGGGCGGAAGCGCATTGAAGATGTTCGCCGCGCGCGATCGGAGCTGACATGACCACCGCCTTCGTCCCCGAGGAACGCCGCATCCTCGCCTCCGTCTCCGGCGCGCATTTCGTCAGCCATGTCCATATCCTGGCCCTGCCGCCGCTGTTTCCGCTGCTGCGCGACGGCATGGGCATCTCCTTCCTCGAGCTCGGCTTCGCGCTGACGCTGTTCAACATCGTCTCCGCCCTCACCCAGGCGCCGATGGGCTTCCTGGTGGACCGCGTGGGGCCGCGCCGCGCCCTCGTCGCCGGCCTCCTGCTCGGCGGCGCCGCCTTCGCGCTGGCCGGCATCGGCGGCACCTATGCCTGGCTGCTGGTGGCGAGCGCGCTGGCCGGCCTCGCCAACGCCGTCTATCACCCGGCCGACTACGCGATCCTCGGCTCCTCCATCCAGGAGGCGCATGTGGGCCGCGCCTTCTCCTTCCACACCTTCGCGGGCTATGCCGGCAGCGCCGTCGCACCGGCCCTCATGCTGGGGGCCGCCAGCCTCGGCGGTGTCGGCTTCGCGCTGATCGTGGCGGGCCTGCTCGGCCCGCTCGCCGCCCTGCCCTTGCTGCGCGAGGCGATGGCCGAGCGCATCCAGCCCGCCCGTCCCAGGCCCGCGGCCGGGGCACCCCGCGTGCTCAGCCCCGCCGTGATGACGCTGCTGGCCTTCTTCCTGCTGATCGCCCTCTATAATTCCAGCACCCAGGGCTTCGCCGTCTCGGCCTGGAATGCGGCGCATGGCACCTCGCTCACCGCCGGCAACATCGCGCTGACCGCCTGGCTCGCGATGAGCGCCATCGGCGTGCTCGTCGGCGGCCATGTGGCGGACCGCACGAAGCGCCACGGCCTGGTCGCCGCCACCGGCCTTGGCTGCGCGGCACTGCTGTTCCTGGTGGCTGGCCTCGTCGCCTGGGGGCCGGTGCAGCTCGCGCTGGTGATGGGGCTTTCGGGCTTCCTCTCCGGCATGATCATGCCCTCGCGCGACATGCTGGTGCGCGCCGCCGCCCCGCCCGGCCAGGCGGGTGCCGTCTTCGGCGTGGTCAGCACGGGCTTCAACATCGGCGGCATGGTGGGCCCCATCGCCTGCGGCTGGCTGCTGGATCACGGGCAGCCGGATTTCGTCTTCATCGCCGCCGCCTCCTGCCTCGGCCTCGCGGTCGCCAGCGCCCTTTGGCAGGAGATGCGGCGCGCGCAGCGCGTGGCGCTGGCTTGATTTAACGCCCTCAAACGCCGGGCGCGCGCTCCGCGCGCTTGGCTAAGTTTTCACGCCCTCAAACGCCGGGCGCGCGCTCCGCGCGCTTGGCTTCGCCGCGCCACTGTTGCGCCGGGGCATGCGTCTGGTTGGGCGGCGCCGGCCGCTTTGCGGCCGGATGGTCTTGCAGGGGTGCTCGGATGCTGGGCCGCCCTACCGCCACTTCCCCCGCCACCAGCGCCGCGCCGCCGCCACCCAGCGCCCGAGCGGCCCGCGCGCCCGGGTCACCCACAGGCGCGCCCTCGCCATCCACGCATGCATCGCCTCCCGCGCCGCGCGATAGCCCGGCAGGGCGTCCAGCGCGGCATGCCCCAGCGCCACCAGCCGCTGCACCGCCTCATAGGCCCGCGCGAACCAAGCCACCTGCATCATCTTCGGCTTGGCGATGGCAAAGACCCGCGTGGAAAACGCCGCCCCCACCACCTTGGCGCCCAGGATCAGCACCGCCGCCCAGATGAAATGGCCCTCGCGCAGGAGCCACAGCTCACTCAGCTTGAGCAGCGGGATCATCGGCACGAAGGGCAGCACGAAGACCGCGATCACCGCATTCGGACTCAGCCGCGCCACCAGCCGCTCCAGCCAGGCGAAGACCGGTAGCCGCGCCAGCACGCGCCCCAGCGCCGAAAGCCAGGCCCAGAGCGTCGCCTCCAGCAAGACCAGCGGCAGCGCCGCCGCCAGCGCCAGCGGCCGCAGCCAGCGGCGCATCCGCATCGCTATCTGCGCCGGAGCAAGACGAAATGCGCGTGGTCCTGCCAGGTGTTGCGGTCCAGGATGCGCATCTCCAGCAATTCCAGCGCGCGCTCGAAGGCGGATTTCGTGAAGAACCACCAATAGGGCCAGGGGCTCGGCGCGCCATCGGTCACATAGGGCATGGTCGCGCCATCGCTTGCCGGCGCATGCGTGTCGAGGTCGAGCGCGAAGCGATCGAGGTAGTAGCGCCGCATCACCGCCCGCTCCCGCCCGCGCAAGGCCGGCAGGAACAGCGCGGAGGAGGCGGGGAAGGCCACGCGCCCCTCCGCATTCTCCACCACATCCGGCACGGTGACGGTCCCCGCGATCAGGTATTCCCCCACCACGCGCCGCAGGCTCAGCAGCGTATGGACCGGGTTGGGCGCGTGATAGAGCAGCAGGGGCGCGCTCACGATGTCATAGCGGCCGAGCTTCTCCGCGAAGCTTGGTGAGTCCACATCCATCTCCGGCCGGAAATCGATGTCACGGACGCCATGGGCCCGGACCTGGTCCCGGAAATGGCCCCAGAGCTCATGATCCAGCGGCAGCAGGTCGGCCATCGCCACATCGGTGGCGCCGCAGCGCTGCGCCCAGCTTGCGCGCTCATTGCCGCTGCGCTCGCGAATGCCGCCAAGGTCCAGGAAGGTCCGGCCCGGCGCCACGGCGGCGATCCAGTGGTCCATCCGGTCCTGTGGCGCCGCGCGGCCGACACCGAAAGGGGGAGGTGCCAGGTGGGATGGAGACATCAGGCCATCGCACCCCGCGCCGCGACCGGCCAGAGGCATTCCACCCGGCCGCGCCGCACGCCGACATACCAGTCGTAGCGATCCACCGTCGGGTCGCAATGGCCGGGGATCAGGCGCAGCTTCTCGCCGAGGCGCGGCCGCAGCGCGGGGTCTTCCACCGTCAGCTTCCCATGCTCATCCGAAGCGCCGACGTAACTCACGCCCGGCCGCCCGGCGACGAGCGGATAGCCGCTATCGGTCGGCACCGCCTTGTGGCCGGCATCCACCACGGCGATGTGCGGCGTCGCCGCACTCATCACCGTCGCCAGCACGAAGAGCGCGTGCTGGAAGGGCGGCGCCTCCTGGTTGCGGGCGTAATCGGCATCCATGAAGGCGTAGGAGCCGGCCTGGATCTCGGTATAGACGCTGCTCGCCACCTCATGCTGGAAGCTGCCGCTGCCGGCGCCGCCGACCACCGGGCAGCCAAGGCCCCGCTGGCGCAATTGCTCGACCGTGCGGCGCGAGGCCTCGACGGCGCCGGCGATGGCCGCGGCGCGGCGCTCCGGCTCGCGGATATGCTGCGCGCTGCCGTGATAGGCCTGGATCCCGCCGAAGCTGAGATGGCTGGACGCCGCGATGATCTCGGCCAGCGCCACGGCCGGCGGGCCGGCCTGCACGCCGCAGCGCGCCGCCCCCACATCGATCTCGACCAGCACCGGGATCCGCACGCCGGCCGCCGCCGCGGCCTCCTCGATGGCGGCGACCTGCGCCGGATCATCCACGCAGACCGAGACCTGCGCGATGCGCGCCAGCGCCACCAGTCGCGCCAGCTTGCGCGCGCCGACCACCTGGTTCGTCACCATGATGTCGGGGATGCCGCCCCAGGCGAGGATTTCGGCTTCCCCAACCTTCTGCACACACTGCCCGATGGCGCCGCGCGCCATCTGCAGCTTCGCGATCACCGGCGATTTATGCGTCTTCGCATGCGCCCTGAGCTTCGCCCCCGTCGGCGCCAGGAACCCCGCCATGGTGTCGAGATTGTGCTCGAAGGCATCGAGGTCGATGAGCAAAGCGGGCGTGTCCACCTCGTCTTCGCGCATGCCGGGTTCGGCGGGTGGGGCTTGCAGCATGGGCGCGTTCCTTCAGGCAGCCGCACGCGCGGCTTTGCCCTATGATGACGCCATGCACGGTCCTGATCCAGACGTCCTCATCATCGGCGCCGGCTGCGCGGGCATCGCCGCCGCCCGGGCGCTGCGGGAACGGGGCCAGAGCTGCGTCGTGCTGGAGGCGGGCGGCCGCATCGGTGGCCGCGCCGACACCACCCGCTTCGGCGCGGCGCTCGACCTCGGCGCCACCTGGCTGCACCAGGCGGATGACAACCCGCTCACCGCTTTCGTGGGCGAGCACCTGGACCACGACACGGTGCGCGAGCGCCACCTCCATCTGGGCGAACGCTTCGCCACAGGCGCCGAATTCGCCGATTACTGGCGCGCCCATGGCGCCTTCGAGGCGGCGCTGGAAGCCGCCCCCCTCGTGCCCGACCGGAGCGTGATGGAAGCGGCCCCCCAGGCCGGCCCCTGGGATGCCACCATCGCGCATTGGCTGGGCTCGCAGATCAACGCGGCGGAACTGACCGGCATCTCGCTGGAAGACTATGTCAGGACCGATCTCGACGGCCCCAACCTGCTCCCGCGCGAGGGCGTGGGTGGCCTGGTCGCGCGGCTCGCGGAAGGCCTGCCCATCCGGCTGAACCACGCGGTCACGCATCTCGACTGGACCGGCCCCGGGGTGGTGGCGCGCGGCGATTGGGGCGGGCTTCGCGCCGGGCGCGCCATCGTCACCGTCTCCAACGGCGTGCTGGCCGCGGGTTCCATCGCCTTCACGCCGGAACTGCCGGAGGCCACGCGCGCCGCCATCGCGGGCCTGCCCATGGGCCTGCTGACCAAGATCGCCTTCCGCGCGCGTGGCGCGGATCGCCTGGGCATCGCGCCCTTCCACAGCGCGCGCCGCGCGGTCACGCCGGGCGCAGAGCCGCCGATGAGCTGGGTCTTCTGGCCCTTCGGCGCGGATCACGTCTTCGGCTTTGTCGGCGGCGCCCGCGCCTGGGAGCTCTCCCGCCTGGGTCCCGCCGCCACGGAAGCCGCAGCCCGCGCCGACCTCGCCGCCATGTTCGGCGCGCGCGCGGAGGCGGCACTGGGCGAATGCCTGGTCACCAACTGGGGGGAGAACCCGCTGTTTCGCGGCAGCTACACCCATGCGCGTCCCGGGCACCACGCTTCCCGCGCCGCCCTTGCGGCACCGCTGGGCGAAGGCCGGCTGCGCTTCGCGGGCGAGGCCTGCCACGCGCGCTTCGCCGGCACCGTCGCCGGCGCCTGGCTCAGCGGGGAATCAGCCGCCTGACGTCTCGACGAACTTCAAATTCTCCTCGCGGATCTTCGCCGCCGCATCGTCATAGAGGAAGGGCAGGAAGGCGAAGCGCTCGCCCTTGGTCACCGGCAGCGCCTGGTGCAGCAATGAGCAGGAGAAGACCACCGCCCCGCCCGTGGGCGCACGATAGGCGGTGCGGCCGAATTCCGGAAAGAGCAGGTCGCCGCCCTCGAACTCCTCGGCGTTGAGGTTGATGGTCACGGCGAAGCGGCGATGCGCGGTGCCCTTGGTCGTGTTGTCCCGATGCGCGGAGAAATGCCCGCCCTCCTCCGCGCGGTAGCAGGCGACGAGGTAGCGCTCGAGGCGTGTCACGCGGAACTGGAAGGCCTTGGCGATCTCGGGCACCAGCCGGCGCGAGAGGCGGGCGCGCAGGGCGGCCTGAAGGTCCTGATCCTCGATCAGGTGGTCCCGCCGGACCTTGAAGCCCGGATCATGCGCGCCGACGGTCCGCCCATCCACCTCCCGCATGAAGCCCGAGACCTCGCCGCCCGCCGCGCGGTAGCGGGCGATGAGTGTGCGGCACAGCTCGGGCTCGAAGATGCGCGGCACGATCAGCGCGGGCGCGGGCATGGGCAGCCCTGCATGCAGCGCGGGCGGCGGCAGGCGGGGCAGCAGCGCCAGCATGGAGGCGGTCTCGGCCAGCGGCCAGCGCGCGAAGAGGCGCTGCGTGGGGTCCAGCAGCAGCCAGCCGGGGCCGCCCATCGCCACCGTCACCGCGCCCGTCTCGTCCCAGATGGCGCGGTAATGCGGCAGATGCTGCGGGATGCGCGCGGCCGCGCGGTCCTCGGGATCGGCGCTGATGAGCAGTGCCGCGCGCTGGTCGCCATCGAGGGCGCCCAGCGCGCCCGCCGCGAAATCCCGCAGCGCTGCCGCGGCCCCGGCCGCACTCCCCAGCACGCCGAGCAGCATCCAGCGCCCACCCGTCGCGTGCAGGCTGTAGCGCGGATTGGCATCCGAAGGCGCGACCCAGCCGGGGACAGGATCGCCCGGGAGAAGCAGCGCCATGCGTCAGCGCCGCGGCAGGAAGCCCATCGCCTGCTTCACCTCGGCGAGGATCGGGTTGGCGATGGCCTCCGCCTTCTCCGCGCCCCGCCGCAGCGCGGCATCGAGCGAGGACGTGTCCTCCAGCAGGCGCAGCATCTCGGCGCGGATCGGGCTGAGATGCGCCACCAGCGCCTCGGTCAGCACTTCCTTGAAGCTGCCGAAGCCCTGGCCCTCATGCTCGCGCAGCACGTTCTCCGGCATCGTGCCGGTGATGGCGGCGAGGATGCCGACCAGGTTGCGCGCCTCGGGCCGCGCCTCGAGGCCCGAGGCGTGGTCGGGCAGCGGCTCGGGGTCGGTCTTGGCGCGGCGGATCTTCAGCGCGATCGCGTCATGGTCATCGGTCAGGTTGATGCGCGACTGGTCGGAGGGGTCCGACTTCGACATCTTCTTCGTGC
>JAIYCD010000229.1 GCA_027488195.1 Acetobacteraceae bacterium
ATGCGGTCACCCTCGATGATCAGATGCGCCCCCTCCCGCAATCCGGTCTCGGCGCACCAGAGCCAGCGGGGGGAGAGGACGATCATTCAGACGACCCGGTTCACGAGGTCGCTGCGGCCGGCCTGGAGGCGCTTGATGTTCTCCATCATGAGGTCCAGCACATTGTCCTCATAGGCGCAGGTCTCGCCTGCCGTATGCGGCGTGAGGAAGGCGTTGGGCAGCGTCCAGAGCGGGCTTTCGGGTGGCAGCGGCTCGGTCGCCATCACGTCGAGGCCGGCGCCGCGGATGGTGCCCTTCTGCAAAGCCTCGATCAGCGCCGCTTCATCGGCCACCTTCCCGCGCGCGCAGTTGATCAGATAGGCGGTGGGCTTCATGGCGGCGAGTGCGGCGCCGTCGATGAGACCGGTGGTCTCCGCCGTCAGCGGGCAGACCAGGACCACGAAATCAGCGCGCGGCAGGATCTGCGGGAGCGCCGAGGTGCCATGCACCTCATCCGCGCCCTCCGCGCCCGAGGCCGGGTTGGCGCGCACGCCGATCACCGTCATCTCCAGCGCCTTCAGCACGCGGATCACCCGCTTGCCGATGGCGCCCATGCCGACGACGATCGCCGTCTTGCCGTTCAGCTCATCCTCGCGCTGGGTGAAATCGCCCTTCATGCCGGACCAGAACTTCCTGTGCTGGTCATCCCGCGCGATGAAGAGCTTGCGCGTGATGCCGAGCATGAGGCTCACCGCGTGCTCGCTCACCGCGGCCGCATTGCCGCCGGCGGCGGAGGCCAGCGCGATGCCGTGTTCCTTGAAGGTCGGCCGGTCATACTGGTCCGTGCCGGCCGAGAGGGACTGCACGAATTTCAGCCGCTTGGTGAGCGCGGGCAGGGTGTTGCGCCAGAAGCCGCTGACCACCAGCACATCGGCCTCGGGGATGCGGGCCTGGAGCTCGTCCAGGCTGCGCACCTCGAAATAGGGCAGGGGCGCGCCGCGCGCCTCGAAGCGCGCGCCCACCTGATAGGCCACATGGGCGAAGCAGATGGTGGGCTTGGCGGGGAACTGGCTCACGCTGCGGCCTCCTCGAGAAAGACTTGGACGGCCTGGAACAGCGCGCCACGGTTGCGTTCCATCCACATGCCATGCGTGCCCTCGCCCAGGATGACGAGGCGCTTGCCGGGGGATGCGGTCATCAGCGGGAACAGCGTCTGCGCCATGTAGGGCGGCGTGTCCTGGTCCCATTCGCCCAGTACCAGCAGGGTGGGGGCGGTGATCTTCGCGGGGTCATAGAAGGGGCGGCCGGCCGCCCAGTATTCGCGCCCGTCGGCCACGCTTCCGTTGGGCGCACGCAGCGCCGGCGGGTTGCGGCGCAGCCCCTCGGGGTCGGTCGCCCAGGTCACGCCGGCCCAGTGCTCGAACCAGCCGGGCGGCACCAGGCCCGCGCGCGCCGCCTCCGGCACGCCGGCGCCACGGCGGGCGCGGGCGGCTTCCTGCGTGACGAAGCGATAGGCGCCGAGCGTACCGCCGGGGTCAGCGAGAGAGGCCCCCTGGCGGAGCCAGACCGGCGCGTATTGTACCAGGCGCTCCACCACGGCCGGGTTGTCGGCGGCGAAGCGGCCCATCAGCGCGGTGCCCCAGGAATAGCCGAGATGCACGCATTTCTGCAGGTTGCGGCGGCCCCGTACGAAGTTGGAGACGCTGAGGATGTCGCCCACCGCCGTCTCGCCGCGCACCAGCGGCGGATTGGCCTCGGGCGGCTGGGACATTTCGGCCGGCCGGGTGCTGCGGCCATAGCCGCGGATGTCCATGCACCAGACGTCGAAGCCTCGGCCCGCGATGTAGTCCATCCAGGAGAGGCCGCCGAGCGGCAGGTCGAAGGCCGTATGCGCGGGATAGGTCGCGCCATGCACCATGATGATGGTCCGGCCCGGCGAGAAGCTCGTCATGCTTTCCAGCCGCTTGTTGCGCACGAAGATCTCGATCCCGGCGTCGCTGGCCGGCACCATGAACTCCTCGGTGATGATGCGCGGCGCTTGCGCCTGGGCCTGAACCGGGAACAGCGGCGCGGCAAGGGCAGGCGCTGCGAGCAGGACACGGCGATGCATGCGGAAATCTCCCTCCGGGTTGCGGGCAGACTAGCCAAGCCCGCGCAACTCCGCGAGGGGGCTTACTTCTCGCAGCGGATGAAGAGCGTGCTGCGATGCGCGATCTCGCCCACATCGGCGGTGTTGCGCTCCGCGCCGGTGCTCTCGGCGAGGCGCGGTTCCACGCCGGCCCGGCGGGCGAAGGCGAGAGCTGCCTGGCCCTGCACGGCGAAGTTCACGTTCTGCGCGATGTCGCCGGTGCGGCGGCTGACGGCCTGCGCGTTCAGCTTGGAGACGACGACGCCCACGACATGGCCCTGCATGTCCACCAGCGGCCCACCGGAATTGCCCGGCTGCACCTCGGCGCTGATCTGATACTGATTCGGATTGTCGCCGATGCCGCGCAGCCCGTTCACCTCCCCGCGGGTGAGCTTTGGGTCGGAGCTCAACAGGCCGGCCAGCGGGAAGCCATAGGCCACGACACCCTCGCCGCGCCGCACGGCGGGGCCGCTGCGGAAGGCCAGGGCAGGGCCCACGAGACCCGGAACGTTCACCAGGGCCAAGTCCAGCTGCGCGTCCATCCGCGCAGGCGGGTTCGCCGCGAGCCAGTGGCCGGAGGGGGTGCGCAGCAACACGCGGTTGCAGTTGTCGATGACGTGGTGGTTCGTCATCACACGCTCATTCGCCACAAGAAAGCCTGTGCCAGTCGAGACCTGGCGCGCCTGCTGGTTGGGCTGCGCGAGGGGAGTCTCCCGGCTCGCCGGTGCTGCCATGGGCAGGGGGCGCGGCGCCGCCGGCGCCACGGGCCGGGCGGCGTTGGCGAGATCGACGGTGCGGTTCACGCAGATATCATGGTCCCGCAGCACCGCCTCGCGCCCATCGCCGAGGATAAGGCGGAGGTCGAATCGGCAGCCGGCATCGGCATTGGGCGTGACCCGGAAGCCCCCGCCATCGGTCAGTGGACGATCCGGGCGCAAAAAATTGCCGCCCCAGTCGCCCTGGCCGCCGCGCGGGCTGCGGACGGCATAAAGCGCCGTAGCATCGGTGCCGGTCCGGTTGACGACGCGGAACCCCGCGGGTTCGGCCGCGTTCTGGGCACGGGCCGGCGGCGAGGGGGCCAGGGCCGCAAGGGCCAGGAAGGATGCGAGGGAGATGATGGCGGTGCGCATGCCCCGCGCATGTGCCTACCAGTTTGCGCCAGCGCAAGGTCTTACCCCCTTGACCCTGCCACGATGGCAACCGCCACCTCGGAGTCATGATGGACCGTCACACCGCCCTTCCGCGCCTCACCTTGCCCATCTCGGGCATGAGTTGCGCCTCCTGCTCTGGCCGCGTCGCGCGTGCGCTGGAGGCGGTGCCCGGTGTCGCCGGGGTGCAGGTGAACCTCGCCTCCGAAACGGCCGAGGTCCTGGGGACGGCGGCACTCCCCGCGCTGGACGCGGCGCTGCATGGCACGGGCTATGCGCTGCGGGAGCAGGTGATCGAGCTGCAGGTAAAGGGGATGAGCTGCGCCTCCTGCGTGGCCCGGGTGGAGCGCGCCTTGCAAGGGGTGCCGGGCGTGCTGGCGGTGGCCGTGAACCTGGCCAGCGAGCGCGCGACACTCCAGGCGCTGGCCGGCACAAGCCTCGATGCGCTGGAGGTCGCGCTGGAACGGGCGGGCTATGGCATCGCGGCCGAGACCACCGCGGCGCGCTTCCCGCGCGCCTTGCTCGAGCTGGCGCTGGCCGCACTGCTGGCAGCACCTTTCCTGATCGGCATGCTGGGCATGGCCCTCGGGCAGGATTGGATGCCGGGCGGCTGGTGGCAGCTGGCCCTTGCCACGCCGCTGCAATTCTTGCTGGGGGCGCGCTTCTATCGGGGCGCCTTGGGCGCTCTGCGGGCCGGCACCGGCAATATGGACCTGCTGGTCGCACTCGGCACCAGCGCCGCCTATGCGCTCTCCGTCTGGCAATTGCTGGCCGGCCATCATCATCTTTATTTCGAGGGCTCCGCCCTCATCATTTTCTTCGTGCTGCTCGGCAAGCATTTGGAATCGCGCGCCAAGCAGGCCACGGCCGGCGCCATCCGGGCCCTGCTCGATCTCAAGCCGCGCACCGCCATGCGGCTCGATGGCGGCCAGGAACGCGAGGTGCCGGCAGCGCTGCTGAAGCTGGGCGACCTCGTCGTCATCCGTCCGGGCGAGCGCGTGCCGGCGGATGGCGTGGTGACGCAGGGCGAGGCCGGGCTCGATGAAAGCGCGCTGACCGGCGAGAGCCAGGCGGTCGCCAAGGCCCCTGGTGCGGGACTTTCCACCGGCACCGTGGTGCTGGATGGGCGCCTGGTCATGCGCGTCACCGCCATCGGCGAGGAGACGGTGCTGGCCCGCGTGGCCGCATTGGTCTCGGCGGCCCAGGCCAGCCGCGCGCCGATCCAGAAGCTGGTGGACCGCATCTCGGCCGTCTTCGTGCCCGTGGTGATCGGTATCGCGCTGCTGGCCTTCGGCGGCTGGTTGCTGGCGGGCGCGGGGGTGGAGGCGGCGCTCATGCATGCGGTGGCGGTGCTGGTCATTGCCTGCCCCTGCGCGCTGGGCCTCGCCACACCGGCCGCCATCATGGCGGGCACCGGCGCCGCGGCCCGCGCCGGCATCCTCGTGCGCGACGCCGAGGCGATCGAGCGCGCGGCGGGTATCACCCGCGTCGCCTTCGACAAGACCGGCACGCTGACCGAGGGCCGGCCCGTCATGGCCGGACTCTATGAAATGGAGCCGGGCATGTTGCGCCTCGCCGCCAGCCTTCAGGCGGGCAGCGAGCACCCGCTGGCGCGGGCGGTGCTTGCGGCCCATGGCGCGCCGCCGCCGCCGGTCACGGGATTCCGCGCCCTGCCGGGGCGCGGCGTCCAGGGCGAGGTGGAGGGAAGGCGGCTCAGCCTCGGCTCGCCCAGGATGCTGCGGGAGGCGAGCGCCATGCCCGACGCGAAGCTGGCCGCCGCGGCCGAGGCGGAATCTGCGCAAGGGCGGACGCTCGCCTGGCTGCTGGAGGATGGGCGCGTGCTGGCGCTGCTCGCCTTCGAGGATGCGGTGAAGCCGCACTCAGCCCGGGCTGTGTCCGCGCTCAAGGCGATGGGCCTTGGCGTCACGGTGCTCTCGGGCGACAGCCCGGCGGCGGCGGGCGCGCTCGGCGCCCGGCTCGGCCTGGGCGGGGTCGAGGCCGGGCTGCTGCCAGCCGATAAATCCGCCCGGATCGCCGAATGGCGCGCGGCGGGCGAGCGGGTGGCGATGGTGGGGGATGGCGTGAATGACGCGCCCGCATTGGCCGCCGCGGATCTCGGGATTGCCATGGGAACGGGCACGGATGCGGCGATGGCCGCGGCCGGCGTCACGCTCCTGCGCGGCGACCCGGCGCTGGTGCCGCAGGCGCTGGACCTCATGCGGCGCACGCGCAGCAAAATCCGGCAGAATCTGTTCTGGGCCTTTGCCTACAACGCCGCGGGCCTGCCCTTGGCGGCGCTGGGCGGATTGTCACCGGCCGTGGCGGGGGCGGCCATGGCGGCCTCCTCCGTCTCGGTGCTTGGCAATGCGCTGTTGCTGGCGCGGTGGCGCCCAAGTGAAAAGTGAGGGAGTAAAAGCAGATGAACATCGGCGAAGCGGCCGCGGCGAGCGGCGTCAGTGCCAAGATGATCCGGCATTACGAGACGCTGGGTCTGATCACGCCACTCCGGCGCGCCAATAACTACCGCGCCTATACCGAGCAGAATGTGGCCGTGCTGCGCTTCATCCGCCATGCGCGGGACCTGGCCTTCCCCCTTTCGGAGGTGAAGCGCCTATTGGCGCTCTGGCAGAATGACGGGCGGCAATCGGCCGAGGTGCGGCGTATCGCCCTCGGCCATGTGGATGCGCTGGAGGAGAAGGCGCGCTCTCTCAAGGCGGTCGCGAACTCGCTCCGGCATCTCGCGCAATCCTGCCAGGGCAATGCCCGGCCGGAATGTCCGATCCTGGATCACATGGAGGGGAAGGCCGATGCCAGTGCTTGAGATGAAGGTCAGCGGGATGACCTGTGACCATTGCGTGCGGAGCGTGACCAAGGCGATCCAGGCGCGCGACCCGCATGCGCGGGTGAAGGTGGACCTGGCCGAAGGGCTGGTCAGCGCCGAGACGGCGCTCGACCGCGCTGGCGCCGTCCGTGCCATTGAGGAGGCGGGCTACAAAGTCCTGCCCTGCGCGCGGGACTGACAGGGCCAGCCCATGCAAAAACCCGGCGGATTGCTCCGCCGGGTTTCGTTTGTCCTGACCCCTGAGGCCCAGCTTCAGCCCTGGTTGCGGTTGCCCATGAAGGACAGCAGCAGCTGGAACAGGTTGATGAAGTTCAGGTAGAGGCCCAGCGCGTCCATCACGCTGCGCTTGCCGGCTTCATCGGTGCCCTCGGCGTAGGAATACTCGATGTAGTCGTTCTTGATCCGCTGCGTGTCATAGGCGGTGAGACCGCAGAAGATGATCACGCCGAGGATCGAGATGGCGAAGGCCAGCGCCGGCGAAGCCAGGAAGATATTGACGAGCGACGCGAGGATGATGCCGATCAGGCCCATCAGCATGAAGCTGCCCATCTTCGTCAGGTCCCGCTTCGTCGTGTAGCCGATGAGGCTCATCGAGGCGAAGGTGGCCGAGGTGATGAAGAACGTGCTGGCGATCGACGCCCCCGTGTAGATCACGAAGATGTTCGCCATGCTGGCGCCCATCACGCCGCAGAAGGTCCAGAACAGGGCCTGCACCGTCGCCTTGCTCATCCGGTTGATGCCGAAG
>JAIYCD010000266.1 GCA_027488195.1 Acetobacteraceae bacterium
CGGTCCACCATCTGGGAGACGGTCTGCGCCTCGATCGGCAATCCCGTGGCGGGCGAATAGGGCACGCCGACCCGCGCCCAGAGCAGGCGCATGTAGTCGTGGATCTCGGTCACCGTGCCGACGGTGGAGCGCGGGTTGTGGCTGGTGGTCTTTTGCTCGATGGAGATGGCGGGGCTCAGGCCCTCGATGCTGTCCACATCCGGCTTCTGCATGAGTTGGAGGAACTGCCGGGCATAGGCGCTCAGGCTCTCGACATAGCGGCGCTGGCCCTCGGCATAGATGGTGTCGAAGGCCAGCGACGACTTGCCCGACCCCGACAGCCCCGTGACCACCGTCAGCGTGTCCCGCGGGATGTCGATGTCGATGTTCTTGAGGTTATGCTCCCGCGCGCCGCGGACGCGGATCAATCCGCTCATGAGGTCACCGATCGGTCTGGGTGGGCCGTAGGGGCGCCGCCCCGCGGAGTCGGGACGGCGTTCGCGTCTTGTTCTAGATGATGCGAAGCCCTATAGGTAGTGCTTCAACGGATTTTGCGAGACCGGCGGGGACGGCTAAGTTGCACCCCGCAGTGAGGGGATGTTGCGATGGCTGGCGTCAACAAGGTGATCCTGGTGGGGCGGCTCGGCCGCGATCCGGAGATCCGCAACTTCCAGAATGGCGGCCGCGTGGTGAACCTGCGGCTTGCGACCAGCGAGCGCTACAAGGACCGCGAGGGCAACCAGCAGGAGCGGACGGAGTGGCATGCCGTCGCCATCTTCAACGAGAAGCTGGGCGAGATCGCCGAGCGCTACCTGAAGAAGGGCAGCGAGGTCTATATCGAGGGCCAGCTGGAAACCCGGAAGTGGCAGGATGCCTCGGGCGCCGACAAGTACACGACGGAGATCGTGCTGCGGCAGTATCGCGGTGAGTTGTCGCTCGTCGGCGGCCGCGCCTCGGGCGGCGGCGACATGGGCGAGGAGCGGAGCTATTCCGGCGGTGGCGGCGAGCGCAGCGCGGCGCCGGCCCGGGGTGGCGCGCCGCGCGCCGGGGGCTGGGATGCCGGCAAGAAGCCGGATATGGATGATGACATTCCCTTTTGAGGGATGCGAGGGGCTTTGCCCCCCGCGCCCCCCAGCAGGGAACAAGTCCCCTGCACCCCAATTTATCGAAGGTGCAGGAAACTGAGTTTCCTGCCGGGGTCCAGGGGCAGAGCCCCTGGCCTTAAACCCAGGACCAAGAATCTTTGAGCGACGAGATCCCCAAGCCCCAGGACGTGGCCCCCATCGCCCTCGAAGAGGAGATGCGCCGCTCCTACCTCGACTATGCGATGTCCGTCATCGTCAGCCGTGCGCTGCCCGATGTGCGCGACGGCCTGAAGCCGGTGCATCGCCGCATCCTCTTCGCCATGCATGAGGCCGGCTACACCTTCGACAAGCCGCACCGCAAATCGGCCCGCGTCGTCGGCGACGTGATGGGCAAGTATCACCCGCATGGCGACTCTGCGATCTATGACGCCATGGTCCGCATGGCGCAGGGCTTCTCGATGCGCGTGCCGCTGGTGGATGGCCAGGGCAATTTCGGCTCGATGGACGGCGACCCCCCGGCGGCCATGCGCTACACCGAGGTGCGCCTCGCCAAGTCGGCCGCCGCCCTGCTGGAGGGCATTGACGAGGACACGGTCGATTTCATCCCGAACTACGATGAAAGCGCCGAGGAACCGCGCGTCCTGCCCGCCGCCTTCCCGAACCTGCTGGTGAATGGCGCGGGCGGCATCGCCGTCGGCATGGCGACCAACATCCCGCCGCACAACCCGACCGAAGTGATCAACGCGACGCTCAAGCTCATCGCCGAGCCGGAGACGACGCTGGCCGAACTCATGGAGATCATCCCCGGCCCGGATTTCCCGACGGGCGGCATCATCCTCGGCCGCTCTGGCATCCGCTCGGCCTTCGAGACGGGGCGCGGCTCGATTCCGCTGCGCGCGGATTGCGTGATCGAGGATATGAAGGGCCAGCGCCAGGCCATCATCGTCAACGAGATCCCCTACCAGGTGAACAAGTCGGTGCTGATCGAGCGCATCGCGGAACTCGTGCGCTCCAAGCTCATCGAGGGCATCAGCGATTTGCGCGACGAGAGCGACCGCTCGGGCCTGCGCATCGTGATCGAGCTGAAGCGCGAGGCGGTGGCCGAGGTGGTGCTGAACCAGCTCTACCGCATGACGTCGCTGCAGATCAGCTTCCCCGTGAACTTCCTCGCGCTGAATGGCGGCCGCCCGCAGCAGATGGGCATCCGCGACGCGCTGCAGGCCTTCATCGCCTTCCGCGAGGAGGTCATCCTCCGCCGCTCGCGCCATCGCCTGATGAAGGCGCGGGAGCGGGCGCACAACCTCATCGGCCTGGCCATCGCGGTGGCCAATATCGACGAGGTGATCCGCCTGATCCGCGAGAGCCCGGACGCCGCGGCCGCCCGCGTGGCGTTGATGGCGCGCGACTGGCCGGCGGCCGATGTGGCGCCGCTGGTGGACCTGGTGCAGGACGAGGGCAATGAGCTTTCGCCCGCCGGCACCATGCGTCTGACCGAGGCGCAGGCCCGCGGCATCCTGGAGCTGCGCCTGCAGCGCCTCACGGGGCTCGAGCGCGAGAAGATCGACGCCGAGCTGAAGGAAGTGGGCGGCCGCATCGTCGAGCTGCTGGAGATCCTCTCCAGCCGTCCGCGCCGCATGGAAGTGATGACGGATGAGCTGCTGGCCATCCGCGGCACGCTGCACCAGCCGCGCCTGACGCGCATCGCCGATTACGCGGCCGATATCGACGATGAGAGCCTGATCGCGCCCGCTTCGATGATCGTGACGCTGACGCGCGATGGCTATGTGAAGCGCACGCCGCTCGACGTGTTTCGCGCGCAGCATCGCGGGGGCCGTGGCCGCAGCGCCGCCTCGACCCGCGCCGATGACGTGGTCGTGCGCAGCTTCGTCGGCCACACGCATCAATGGGTGCTGTTCTTCACCAGCCGCGGCATCGCCTTCCGCGAGAAGGTCTGGCAACTGCCCGAGGGCGGCACCAACGGCAAAGGCCGCTCGCTGCGGCAGGTGCTGCAGTTGCAGGAGGGCGAGAGCGTCACGGCCGTGCTGCCGCTGCCGCAGGATGAGACGCTGTGGGAGCATCTGCACCTGGTCTTCGCGACCACCACCGGCGATGTGCGGCGCAACCGCCTGAGTGATTTCCGCAATGTCCGTTCCTCCGGCCTGATCGCCATGAAGCTGGAGGAGGGCGATTCGCTGGTGGGTGTGGCCACCTGCCGCGAGGGAGATGACGTGCTGCTGGCGACGCGCCTCGGCAAGGCCATCCGCTTCGTGGCCGATGCCGACACGCTGCGCGTCTTCGCCGGGCGTGATTCGACCGGCGTGCGCGGCATCCGGCTTGCGAAGGGCGATGCGGTGATCGCGCTCGCCGTGCTCGGCCATGTCAACGCCACCGTCGAGGAGCGCGCCGCCTACCTCAAGCACAAGCGCCGCGCCGAAGGAGCAGAGGAGGCGGATGTCCCTGTGCCTGATGATGCCGAGGAGGCCGGCGCCCAGGACATCACGCTGACGCCCGAGCGCATCGCGGAGCTGGAGGCGGCCGAGCAGTTCCTGCTGACGGTCACCGATCGTGGCTTCGGCAAGCGCAGCAGCGCCTATGAGTATCGCGTGACGGGCCGCGGCGGGCAGGGC
>JAIYCD010000117.1 GCA_027488195.1 Acetobacteraceae bacterium
GCCGCCCGAGATCAAATACCAAGTGACGTAGATGGCGGCCGCGATCAGCGCCCAGTCCCAGGGCAGGAAGCGGTCGCGGAAGCGGCGCGCGACGGGAAACAGGAAGAAGCCCAGCACCATGGTGAAGCCGACATGGGCGAAGCGCAGCGTGGTGGTGGGGACGATGCTCCAGGCGGCATAGAGGTGGAACAGCGACATGGCGAGCGCCAGCCCCACCGCCACCACGCCCAGCGCGCCGGTGAAGCGGTTCATCACCCCTTCCTCGGATTCGATCAGCCTTTCCACGCGGGCCGCGGTTTCGGCGTCCATCGTGTTGGGGTTCATCTCGGGCGGAAGGGAGCTTTGGGACATGGCGAAGACTCTCGCGGAATGAGAAACGGCCGGGTGATGCCACCCGGCCGCGATCAGGACCTGCCGGCCAGCCTCAGGCCAGCGTGGCGCCGGCCGCGCGCCAGAAGGCCTCGGCCGCGGGGTGCCAGGGCACGCCCGCCGCCGCCGTCTTCTGCCCGGCCAGGTTGAAGTCCCGCGCCGCCGAATGCACCCGCGCCCAATCCTCGCGGTTGTTCCAGAGGATGGTGAGCATCTGCGTGACCAGCGCGGGCGCCATGTCCTCGCGCACCGCCAGGATATTGGCGACCGAGAGCTGCTGGTTCGGCGTGTTCTGGCCGGGATAGGTGCCGGCCGGGATGGTCTCGGCGAAATAGACCGGGCCGTGCTCGGCCACGATCGGGCCCAGTGCATCGGCATGGTCGATCAGGACGAGCTGGGTGCCCGGCGTGGCCGCGAGGTCGGTGATGGCGGAGGTCGGCACGCCCGAGACGAAGAAGTAGGCATCGATCTTGCCGTCGCGGATGGCATTCGTGCTCTCGGCCGGCGAGAGGCGCTCACGCCCGCGGAAGTCGCGGTTGATGTCGAGGCCGGCGGCGGCGATCAGGCGCAGGGCGAACAGCTCGGTGGCCGAGGCCGGCGCGCCGGTCGAAATGCGCTTGCCGCGCAGGTCGGCCATGGTGCGGATGTTGCGGTCGGCCGTCGTCACCACCTGCATGCGGTTGGTGTAGAGCACGGCGATGGCGCGCGTCGGCACCAGGCGGCCACGGAAGGGGCCGGCGCCGCGGATGCTGTCCACCGCCGCATCCACCTGGCCGAAGACGAGCTGCGCGCGGCTGGCGCCGAGCAGCTGGAAATTGGCGGTGGAGCCGGCCGTCACCTCGGCCGTGGCGGAAACGCCGGGGATGCCGCGCGTCAGGTAATTCGCGAGCGCGCCGCCCAGCGGGTAATAGACGCCGCCCGTGGTGCCGGTGGCGATGGCGATCTGCTGGGCGGCCTGGGCCTGCGCCAGCTGGGGGGCGGCGATCAGGCCAAGGCCGGCGCCCAAGGCGGCGCGGCGGGAAAGCTGGGTCATGAAAAGTCCTCCGGCAGGTCTGTTTTCTGGACGCGCCAATACGGGGAAGTGCGCCCGAAGGCAAAGGGGTTGCGATGCCTCAATGCAGGACCGGGGCTTGGGCTGCCATCCTTCCTCGCCAGGAGGACACCGCCATGACCCATTTGACCGCCCGAGACCTGATGACCCCCGACGTCGTCTCCGTACCGCCCGAGACGCCCGTCCTTGCCGTCGCCCGCCTGCTCGCCGAGCGCAGCATCAGCGCCGTGCCCGTGATGGGCCCGGCCGGCGAGGTGCTGGGCGTGGTGACCGAGGCCGACCTGATCCGCCGCCTGGCGGGCGAGGAGGATGCGAAGCCCGGCTGGTTCGCCAGCCTCTTCGTCGACCCCGCGACCGAGGCGGAGCGCTATGCCAAGACCCATGGCGTGCGCGCGAAGGACATCATGACCGAAATGGTCCTGACGGTCGGCGAGAACGACACCGCCGCGCATATCGCGCATCTGATGGAGGACCGGAACATCCGCCGCGTCTTCGTCGTGACCGAGGGGCGGTTGCGCGGCATCGTCAGCCGCGCCGACCTGCTGCGCGCCCTGGTGGCGCCCTTGCCGGAGGAAGGCGAGTTCAGCGACAGCCGCCTGCGCTCCGCCGTCATCGCCGCCATGCGCAAGCAGCCCTGGGCCGACAGCTTCTACACGCTGGTGGATGTGCAGGAGGGGGTGGTGATCCTCCACGGCTTCATGCGGGACGAGGGCGTGAAGCGCGGCCTGCGCGTGCTGGCCGAGGCCATTCCCGGCGTGAAGGGCGTGCGGGACGAGACGCAGCCCATGCCGAATTACATCTTCGCCGGCGTCTGAACCTTACGGGGATGACACCGCGTCCATGTCGGACGTTTGATCTCGCTGTGACCCACCTTCGTGGTGCTACCGTTTCCCGGGCGAATTCAATCGCCTGAGAAACGGTATAACATCACGGAGGAAATGCCCCATGAAGGGTCTGTCACGCCGCGCGCTGTTCGGCGCGTGCTTTGCCTGCGGTTCCGCCCATCTGGGCCTCCAGGCCACGCCCGTCAGCGCCCAAAGCTGGTCGCCCCCCGCCGCCGCGCAGCGCTGCCCTTCCCGCTGGGGTCCGAATGACCGGCGCGGCTCGATGAACCTGCTGACGCCCGATCGCATCCGCAATGCCGCCTCGATGATCCGCGAAGGCCGCAAGATCGAGATGGGCCACATCCTCAGCACGACCATGCCCTTCTTCGGCACGCGCCGCTTCGACGTCCACCAGAAGCAGACCTTCTGGAACCCCCAGGAAAACCGCCGCGGCTCCAATGAGGAGCTGGTGATCAGCGAAATCGGCCAGGTCGGCACGCAGTTCGACGGCTTCCCGCACCAGACCATCGGCAATGAGGTCTATAACTGCGTGGACCTGCCTTCCATCATGTCCCGCACCGGCTTCACCCAGATGGGGATCGAGACGGTCGGCACCATCATGACGCGCGGCGTGCTGATCGACGTGGCCGGCCAGAAGGGCGTGCAGACCCTGCCCGACACCTATGAGATCACGGTGGCGGACCTCGAAGCCGCGCTCAACCGCCAACGGGTCGAGCTGCGCGAGGGCGATGCGATGATCATCAACACCGGCTGGGGCCACCTCTACGGGCGCGAGAATGCGCGCTATGTGGCGGGCTGCCCCGGCATCGGCGTGGCGGCGGCGGAATGGCTGATCGCGAAGAACCCCATGTTGCTGGGCGCCGACAACTGGCCGGTGGAGGTGGCACCCTCCAAGACCATGCCCAGCGCCTCGCTCCCCGTGCACCAGATCGCGCTGGTGGTGAATGGCGTGCACCTGCTGGAGAACATGAACCTCGCGGAAATCGTCGCCTCCGGCCGCAACGAGTTCTGCTTCATGATGCAGCCGTTGCGGGCGCAGGGCTTCACCGGCAGCACGGTTTCGCCAGCCGCGTTGTTCTGATGCGGCGGTTGCGGCGCGCGGTCAGGCGGTGCGGCAATTGCTCAGCCGGATCGTCGGGCCGCCGCCGGCCGGCACGTCATAGACGCGGGCGGGATGCGCTGGGGACCGTGCCGAAGACGCCCCGCCCGAAGCGCATCCCCCACTGGCAGAGGCCTGGCGCAGCGGCACCCCGGTCAGGCTTGGGGTGAACAGCACCATCCCGGGGGGAAAGCCACTGAAGCTGACATCCACCGTCAGCGGCTCCCGCGTGCCATTGCGCAGCGCGAAGACGTAGACGACGTCGTTGCGCCCCGTGCTGTTCTGCATGTGAATTCTCCTGTCGTGCTGCCATGGGGCCAGGCCCGATTTCGCGGCCGTACCCTTCAGCCGGCGCGGCAATTCGTGAGGCGTATGGTCGGACCGCTGCCGGCGGCCGCGTCATAGGCACGCGCGACGGTGCCGACGCTGATGTTCCCGCTGGTCCCCCGCCCGAATTTGAGAGCTGAGTGGGCCGCATCGCGGCCAAGCGGAATGCCCGGCAATGAAGGGCTGAACAGCGTCACACCGGTCGTGAAACCCGTGATGGAGACATCCACCGTGAGGTTGACCCGCGTGAGGTTCCGGATGGTGAAAAAATACTCGTAGCTGTTCCCTCCGACGCCCGTCTGGTAGATCGTGTCGATGACGGCCCGGCCCTGGCAGGCGGTGGAGGTCTGGGCCTGAACCGGTGTGGCGGCGCCAGCGGCCAGGACCGTGGCGGCAAGGAGGGCTTTTCGCATGGTCTGTTCCCTGTCGGAGTTGGCTGGCCGGTACGGCACCTTTCCCTGAACGCAGCATAGCCAAGCCGGCATCGGAGCCAAATCGGCAGCACCTTTCGCGGCGATAGGCCAGGCCCGATCCATGGCGACAATCCAACGCCGCCCGGGCATGATCCCCGGATGCGATGGGCGCGAATTCCAACTCTCATGGTCCTCGGCCTTGTGGGCTTCGCCTGGCTGCTCGACCGCGCCTTCCCGCCGCCCATGGCGCGCTTCGAGAGCGCGGCGCGCGAGGTCACGGCGCGCGACGGCCGCACCCTCTCCGTCTGGCCGGCAGCGGGCGGCGTGTGGCGCCTGCGCACCCGGCCCGAGGACGTGCCGCCGCATCTCCTCGCCTTGCTCATCGCCGCCGAGGATCGGCGCTTCCACCTGCACCCCGGCGTGGACCCGCTGGCGCTCGCCCGCGCCGCCGCGCAGTGGATGCGCGCGGGGCGCGTCGTCTCGGGCGGCTCCACCCTCTCCATGCAAGCGGCGCGGCTGCTGGAACCGCGGCCGCGCAACCTCACCAGCAAGCTCATCGAGATCGCCCGCGCGATGCAGCTGGAGTGGCGGTTCGGCAAGCGGGGCGTGCTGGAGATCTGGCTGACCCTCGCTCCGCAGGGCGGCAATCTGGAGGGGATGCGCGCCGGCGCTCTCGCCTGGTTCGGCCGCCCGGCCTCCTCGCTCGATGCGGCCGAGGCGGCGCTGCTCGTCGCCCTCGCCCGTCGCCCCGAGGCGCTGCGCCCCGACCGCCACCCCGACGCAGCCCGCCGCGCGCGCGATGCCGTGCTGCTGGCCCGCGCGCCGGACATCGCCAGCCAGGCTGAAATCACCCTGGCGGGCCACGTCCCAGCCCAGCGTCGGCCCATGCCGCGCCACGCGCCCCACTTCACCCGCGAGGGCGCAACCACGCTCGACCTCGACCTGCAACGCGCCACCGAGGCCGTGGCGCGGGACGCGCTGGCCCGCCTGCCCGAGCGCGTCTCGCTGGCCATCATGGTGACGGACCTCCGCACCCGCGAAACCCGCGCGCTGGTCGGTGGCGACTGGATGAACCCCACTCGCGCCGGCGCGCTCGACCTCTCGCGCGCCGTGCGATCGCCCGGCTCCACGCTCAAGCCGCTGATCTACGCGCTCGCCTTCGAAGCGGGCGTGGTGACGCCCGAGACGCTGATGGAGGATCTGCCGCGCCGCTTCGGCGACTACGCGCCGGAGAATTTCGATCGCGCCTTCCAGGGCCGCCTGCGCATCGCGGACGCGCTGCGGCAAAGCCTGAACCAGCCGGCGGTGGCACTGCTGAACGAGATCGGGCCCCTGCGCCTGGCCAGCGTCATGAAGGCCGGCGGCGCCGTCCCGCGCCTGCCCCCCGGCGCGGAGCCCTCGCTGCCGCTCGCCCTCGGCGGTGTCGGCGTTACCTTGCGCGAGTTGGTGGGCCTCTATGCGCTGCTGGGCGATGGCGGCGGTGGCCTGATCGAGCCGCGCGCGGCCAATCTGGCCAGTGCCATCCTCGTGCAGCCCATCCCCGGCGGCGGGCCATCCGGCATCGCCTGGAAGACGGGCACGAGCTGGGGCGGGCGCGATGCCTGGGCCATCGGCCTGGACCAGCGCCATGTGGTGGGCATCTGGGTCGGCCGGCCGGATGGCACGCCGATGCCGAACGCGACCGGCGCGCGCCTCGCACTCCCCTTGCTCGGCCAGGTCTTCGAGCGGCTGCCGCCAGCGCCGCGCCAGGGCGTGGCGCCGCGCCCGCTCAGCGCGGGCCTGGCACCCAGCACCGATGCGCTGCGCCTGCTCTTCCCACCGCCGCGCGCCACGCTGCCCGAAGCCGGGCGCGTCGTGCTGCGTGCCGCCGGCGGCCAGCGCCCGCTGACCTTCCTGGTGGACGGCGCGCCCCTGCCGACCGACCCCGCCCGGCGCGAGGCGAGCTGGATGCCGCCCGGCCCGGGCTTCTACCGGATCACCGTGCTCGACGCCGAGGGCGCCGCGGCACGGACGGAGCTGCGGGTGCGATGAGCGGGGAATGGAAGGGTGCCATCGTCTATGTTCTCGCCGCCTTCGGCGTGGGTTTCCTGCTGGGCCCGCTGCGCGAATTCGTGCTGATCCCGCGGATCGGCCGCATCGTGGCGCTGCTGGTGGAATTGCCGCTCATGCTGGGCTTCTGCTGGTGGATCGCGCCGCGCATCCTGCGCCGCTGCATGATCCCGCCAGGCCCCGCGCGGCTGCGCATGGGCTTTGCCGCATTATCGCTGCTGCTGACGCTGGAATTCTTCACCGGCGTCGTGCTGCGCGGCTGGACCCTGCGCGCCTGGGTCGCGGATTTCGCGACGCCGCCAGGGCTGGTCACGCTGCTGGCCTATCTCGTCTTCGCCGTCCTGCCGCGCTGGGTCCGCACGCCATGAAGCATCTCGCCCCGCTCCGTCACGCAGTGGGAGCGTGTCAATCCGCGCGCCCGGCGCGAATGCGCGCGCGAGGCCGGCTGGACATGACCCTGAACCCACGGAGCTTCCACATGCGCTTCCTCGCCCTTGCCGCCCTGCTCGCCCTTCCTTCCCCCGGATTCGCGCAGGTGCAGGATGCGGCGGGGTGGATCCGCCAATGCCTCAGCGATAGCGCCGACCGCGCCGCCACGCCGCAGATCCGCGCCATGTACTGCACCTGCCTGGTCAGCCAGGCGAATGACGCGGGTGCGGCGACCTTGGCCGCGTTGGAGCGGATCAATCCGGATGCGGCGCGCCAGTGCCGCGAGATGTCCGGCTGGAACTGACGCCTACCGGCAGCCCGCCCGCTCCGAGTGCTCGCGCGCCAATTGCGTGCGGAAGCCCACCTGCCCGAACACCTGGCCGAGCCGTGCGATGCTCGCCTCCGAGGGCGCGCTCTGCGCGACGCGCAATGCCTCGCGCGTGAGTTCCGCGAGGCGCGCGCAGCCACAGCCGGTGAAGGTCGCCGTGGCGCCGGTCAAGGCGCTCACCACGGCCTCGCCACGCGCGCGTCCTTCCAGGATGCCGGGGACGGGCAGGGCGGCCTCGCGCGCCACCTCGCGCAGCGCGGCCAGCCCCTCGCCATAGCCGCAGTAGGGGCGGGGCAGCCCCTGGGCCATCAGCAGGGGCGCGGTGGCCAGCAGGATCAGGAGATTCCGCATCGCGCCAGCGCCTCTCGCATGTGATGTGGAATGGGCGCCTGCACCGACGCGATGCCGGGGAGCGCCAGCGCGCGGGCGAGCAGATGCATGGCACCCGCGCCGCCGCCATAGCGCGCATCGCCCAGGATCGGGCAGCCCAGATGCGCCATATGGGCCCGGAGCTGGTGCGTGCGCCCGGTGCGCGGCGTGAGTTCCACGGCCGTGAGCCCGCCCGCGCGGCCCAGCAGGCGCCATTCGGTGCGCGCCGCCTGCCCCGCCGCATCGACCACCATGCGCCAGCCCGCCGCGGCGCTGCTGACCTTCAGCAAGGGCGCTTCGCACACGCCTGTTTCGGTGGGCAATGGGGCGGTCAGCACCGCCCAATAGGTCTTGCGCGCCCGGCCCTCGGCGAAGAGCGCGTTGAGCGCGGCGATCGCGGGCTTGGTGCGGCCGAGCGCCAGGCAGCCCGCCGTATCCGTATCGAGCCGATGCGCCGGCTGCGGCAGATGCCGCTTGCCCTGCTGCAGGGCCGGCAGCCAATCCTCCAGCGAAGCGCCGCCGCGCGGCCCGCGATGCACCGCCAGCCCCGCCGGCTTGTCGAGGATCAGCACCTCCGTATCCTGGTGCAGAATGCGCGCGCGGAGTTCCTCCGTGAGCGGCTCTGCCCCGAGGCGTGTTGAAGGAGGTTCCGCATGGCGGCGTTTCGGCTTCACTGCTTTCCCGAATCCGGTGGCTGCTACAAGGTCGCCCTCATGCTCGCGCTCTGCGGCGCGGAGTGGGAGGGCATCCCCGTGGATTACTACCACGGCGAGACCCGCACCGCCGAATGGCGCGCCCGCGTGAGCGTGATGGGCGAGGTGCCTGTGCTGGAACATGCCGGGCGCAGCCGCACGCAATCGGGCGTGATCCTCACCTATCTCTCGCGCGAACTGGGCCGCTTCGCCGCCGAGGATGAGGAGGAGCAGCTGCGCTGGCTCTTCTTCGACAACCACAAGTTCACGAGCTACCTCGCCACCTGGCGCTGGCTGCACAGCTTCACGGCGGATGCGGACCCGGCCGTCCTGGCCGCCTTCCGCGCCCGGGCGGAAAACGCCTTCCGCGTGGTGGAGGCCCAGCTCGACGGCCGGGATTTCCTGATGGGCGACCAGCCCTGCATCGCCGACATCTCGATGCAGGGCTACCTGCACTTCCCCGCCGAGGAATGGCCGCTCGACATGGCGGCGTATCCGAATATCAGCGGCTGGATCGGCCGCTTCCGCGCCATGCCGGGCTGGAAGCCGCCCTACGAGCTGCTGCCCGGGGCGCGCTTTCCGAAGCCGTGAGGATTATTCCGCCGCCGCGGCCTCGCTCACCACGCGCGGCTGGCTGCGCATCCAGGCGAAGTACAGCTCCCGCGCCTTGTTGGCGAAGGGGCCGATCTGCATGTCGCGGCCATTGTAGCGGATGACCGGCTGCACCTTGGCGTAGTTGCCGGTGGAGAAGATCTCATCCGCCTCGTCCAGCTCCTCGGCGCGGACGGCGCGTTCCTCGACGGTCACGCCCGCCTCGCGCAGCAGGGTGATCACGCGCTGGCGGGTGATGCCGTTGAGGAAGGTGTGGTTCACGGCGGGCGTCACCACCACGCCATCCTTGGCGAACCAGAGGTTGGAGCTGGCGAATTCGGCGATGTTGCCGGCCACGTCGCTCATCACCGCCATGTCGTGCCCGCGCTCATTCGCCCAGGCCGTGGCGCGCGCGCCATTGGGGTAGAGGCAGGCGGCCTTGGCATCGGTCGGCGCCATGTCGGTGGCCGGCTTGCGGAAAGGCGTGAGCATCGCCGAGAAGCCGAGCCAGGCGGGCAGTGGCGTGTCATAGAGCGAGAGGATGAAATCCGTGCTGTCGGGGTCGGGGCGGGCGGCGCCCAGGCCCTGCCGGATGAAGAACATCGGCCGGATGTAGAGCGTGGCCTCGGGCCCCATGCGGCGGATGCCCTCCTGGCAGAGCGCCTCGATCTCGGCGGGCGTCATGGTCGGCTTCATGCCCATGACGCGGGCCGAGCGCACCGCGCGGGCGCAATGGCGGTCGAGGTCGGGCGCCCAGCCGGTGATGGAGCGCGCGCCGTCGAAGATGACCGAGCCCAGCCAGAAGCAATGGTCCATCGGGCCGATGATCTTCGGCTCCTCGGTGGACCAGACCCCATTGTACCAGAACACGCCGGCCATGTTTCGTACTCCTTGCTTTGAGGGATGGTTTGCCACGTCAGCCGCGGCTGTTGAAGTAGGCCAGATCCCGCGTATCGGCCCAGGCGAGGCGCAGTTCCACCGGTTTTCCGTCCACCGCATAGGCGATGCGCTGGATGAAAAGCGCGGGCTCGCCGGCGCGCAGGCCAAGGCGGGTGGCGGTGCGGGCGGAGGGGATGGCGGCGCGCAGCTGCTCGTCGATGCGGGTGACGCTGATGCCGAATTCGCGCTGGTAGAGGTCATAGACGGTGCCTGGGCGCCCGGCGAAGCGGGGGCCATCCAGGCCGGGGAACAGCGCCTCGGGCAGCCAGAGCTTCTCCAGCATGGCCGGGCGGCCGGCCAGATGCTGGAGGTGGCGGGCGCGCAGCAGCGGCGCCTCCGGCTCCACGCCCAGGGCGGCGGCCTGCATGCGGTCGGCGGTGCGGCGGGAAAAGTCCAGGAACTCCGTGCGCGGCAACTCCGCCGCGCCGTCCGGGCCGCGCAGGTGGAAGAAGCGGAAGCTGCGCTCCGTCGTGTGCTGCGCCACGAAGGTGCCGCGGCCCTGCTGGCGGGTCAGCACGCCCTCCGCCACCAGCCCATCCGTCGCGCGGCGGATGGTGCCGATGGCGCAGGAGAAGCGCTCGGCCAGCAGCTTCTCGGCCGGGAGCGGCGTGCCGGGCGGGAATTCGCCGGCCGCGATCTCGGCCACGATGGCGGCGCGCACCTGGCGCCAGACGGGGGTTTCGATATTCATTCAGGTCATCTAGGTCATATAGTTGACTTGCGTTCAAGAGGCTCCTAGCGTCCCGTTCATTGAACAGGAGGAAACGCGATGACGATCCATTTCGTCGTGCATGACGAAGGTGATTCCGTGGGGGTCGTGGTGGTGGAGGGCCTGACGGCCAGCAACCGCATCAACGGCTGGATCATGGACCAGGACAAGATGATCGAGTTCGACTCGAAGTCGGACATCCCCATCGGCCACAAGCTCGCCATCAAGCCGATCAAGGCGGGGGACACGATCTTCAAATACGGCATCGACATCGGCCGCGCGATCGCCGACATCGCGCCGGGCGAGCATCTGCACGTCCACAACGTCAAGACGAAGCGCTGGTAGGGGAAACGCCACATGTCCATCAATCTGAAGGGCTCCTCCTTCGAGGGCTGGCGCCGCGAGAACGGCCGCATGGGCGTGCGCAACCACGTCATCATCCTGCCGGTGGATGACCTGTCCAACGCCGCCGCCGAGGCCGTCGCCAACAACATCAAGGGCGCGATGGCGATTCCGCACGCCTATGGCCGCCTGCAATTCGGCGCCGACCTCGAGCTGCATTTCCGCACGCTGATCGGCACCGGCACCAACCCGAATGTGGCCGCCGTCATCGTCATCGGCATCGAGCCCGGCTGGACCGGCAAGATCGTCGAGGGGATCGCGCTGAGCGGCAAGCCGGTCGAGGGCTTCGCCATCGAGCAGAATGGCGACCTCAACACCATCATGAACGCTTCGCGCGCCGCCTATCGCATGGTGAAGCACGCCTCCAAGCTGAAGAAGGTGAAGGCGCCGCTGCAGGAGCTGTGGGTCTCGACCAAGTGCGGCGAGAGCGACACGACCTCCGGCCTCGCCTCCTGCCCCACCGTCGGCAATGCCTTCGACAAGCTCTGGGAAGCCGGCCACACGCTCGTGTTCGGCGAGACGACGGAGCTCACGGGTGGCGAGCATCTGGTGGCCGCGCGTTGCAAGACGCCCGAGATCCGCCAGCAATTCATGGCGATGTTCGACCGCTACCAGGCCGTCATCGAGGCGAACAAGACGAGCGACCTCTCGGACAGCCAGCCCACCAAGGGCAACATCGAGGGTGGCCTCACCACCATCGAGGAAAAGGCGCTCGGCAACATCACCAAGATCGGCAAGAAGTGCACGGTGGATGGTGTTCTGGACAAGGCCGAGGCGCCGACCGGCCCCGGGCTCTGGTTCATGGACAGCTCCTCGGCCGCGGCCGAGATGGTCACGCTCTGCGCGGCCTCGGGCTATGCCGTGCATTTCTTCCCGACGGGCCAGGGCAATGTCATCGGCAACCCGATCCTGCCGGTGATCAAGCTGACCGCCAATCCGCGCACCCAGCGCACCATGTCCGAGCATGTGGATGTGGACGTGACCGGGCTGCTGCAGAAGCGGATCAACATGGACGAGGCCGGCGAGGCGCTGCTGGATTGCATGATCCGCACCGCCGATGGCGAACTCACGGCGGCCGAATTGCTCGGCCACCGCGAATTCTCGCTGACGCGGCTTTACGAGAGCGCCTGATCCGGCACCATCACCCCATCCTCCAATCCGGAGGATGGGGGCGATGGTGACGACAGACACACGCTTTTTCGGCTGGCGCGTGGTGTGGGCCGCCTTCACCATCGCCATCTTCGCCTGGGGCATCGGCTTCTATGGCCCGGGCATCTTCCTCGAGGCGCTGCATGACCGGCATGGCTGGTCGCCCGCGCTGATTTCCGCCGCCATCACCACGCATTTCCTGATCGGCGCCGCCATCGTCGCGCGGTTCCAGCAGGTCCTGGCACGGCTCGGCCTCATGCGCCTCGTGCTGCTGGGGGCGGGGCTGACGGCGCTGGGCCTGCTCGGCTGGTCCTCGGCGGCGCAACCCTGGCACCTCTTCGCCGCGGCCTGCCTGAGCGGGACGGGCTGGGCGCTGACCTCGGGCGCCTCGGTCAATGCCATGATCACCCCCTGGTTCGAAGCGCGGCGGCCGGCGGCGCTCGCCATCGCCTTCAATGGCGCGAGCGTGGGCGGCGTGGTCTTCGCGCCCCTCTGGGCCCTGCTCATCACCTGGTTCGGCTTTCCCTGGGCGGGGCTGATCATCGCCGTCGCCAGCCTCGGCGTGATGGCCGCGCTGGCCGTGCTGGTGCTGCGGCACACCCCGCAAAGCCTCGGCCTGGTGATCCAACCCGCGGCGCCCCGTGGCGGCAAGGGCGCGGGACAGCTCGCCCTCCCGCCCGGACGCGGCATCTGGCGTGAGCGGCGCTTCACCTCGCTGGCCATCGGCTTCAGCCTGGGCGCGGCCGCGCTGGTCGGCCTGCTCGCGCATCTGTTTTCGTTGCTGGCGCCCACGCTGGGCGCCTTCGGGGCGGGGCTGACGATGAGCCTCATCACCGTCTGCGCCGTGGCGGGGCGCAGCCTGCTGGGCTGGCTGCTGCCCGCCGGCTCCGATTTCCGGCGCGCGGCGGCGATCAACTTCCTGGTCAAGATGATCGGCACCTGCATCATCCTGGTGGCGCTGCTGTGGGAGGCGCCGCTGCTGATGCTGGCGGGCTGCGTCATCTTCGGGCTCTGCCTGGGCAATACGCTCTCCCTTCCGCCGATGATCGCGCAGGCCGAGTTCGCGCGGGCCGATGTGGGGCGCGTCGTGGCGCTCATCACCGCGGTGAACCAGGCGGTCTATGCGCTGGGCCCAGCGAGCTTCGGCCTGATCCGCGAGGCCACGGGCTCGGGCGCCGCAGTGCTGCTCATGGCGGCGCTGCTGCAACTGGTCTCGGGGCTGATCCTCTGGCGGCGCTGAGGCGCCGCCCTTGGCGTGGGGGCGAACACTCCCTTATCTAGGCGGATGGCCTCTCCCGCTCCCGTCCTCGACGGTCTCGACCCTTCCTTCGGCGATCTCCTCGCCGCCCGCCCCGCGCTTGCGATGGACCCCATCGCGGGGCTGATGGTGGAGGAGGTGTCGCTCGCCCGCATCGCCGATGTCGTGGGCACGCCCACCTGGGTCTATTCCGCCACCACATTGCGCCGCCGCGCCCGCGCGCTGCGGGATGCGCTGGCGGATGCGGGCCTCGATGCCTCCATCCATTTCGCCACCAAGTCCAACCCGGCGCTCGCCGTCGTGAACCTGCTGCACCAGGAAGGCCTCGGCGCCGATGTCGTGAGCGAGGGCGAGCTGCGCGCCGCCCGCGCCGCCGGCGTGCCGGCCGACGCGATCGTCTTCTCCGGCGTCGGCAAGACCGAGCGCGAGATGCGCCTGGCGCTCGCCGAGGACATCCTCCAGCTCAACATCGAGTCCGGCGAGGAGGCGGAGATGCTGTCTGCCGTCGCCGCCTCCATGGGCAAGCGCGCCCGCTGCGCGCTGCGCGTGAACCCTGATGTGGATGCCAAGACCCACGCCAAGATCACGACGGGCCTGACCGAGAACAAGTTCGGCGTGCCCATCGCCATGGCCCCCGCGCTCTATGCGAAGATGTGCGCGCTGCCCGGCCTCGATCCGGTCGGCCTCACCGTGCATATCGGCAGCCAGATCGCCCAGGGCGTCGGCTCCTATCGCGCGGCCTATCAGCGCCTGGGCCAGCTGGTGCGCGAATTGCGCGCGGCGGGCCACCCCGTGCTGCGGGTGGATTGCGGCGGCGGCCTCGGCATTCCCTATCGGGACGAGACGCCGGGATCGCCCGCGGCACTCGCCGGCGCGATCAAGGCCGGCCTGGGCGATCTCGGCGTGAAGATCATGCTGGAGCCGGGGCGCTGGATCTGCGGCCCGGCCGGCGTGCTGCTGGCGCGCGTCATCGTCGAAAAGCAGGCGACGACGCGCCGCTTCGTCATCGTGGATGCCGCCATGAACGACCTGCTGCGCCCGGCCATGTACGAGGCCTGGCACGGCATCCTCCCCGTCTCGGCCGCCGCCTTCCATGCGCCGCTTTCGCCGGCAGATGTGGTGGGTCCTGTCTGCGAAAGCAGCGACACCTTCACCAAGGGGCGCGACCTTCCCGCTTTGCCCCCCAATTCACTCGTGACTTTTCTCGATGCCGGCGCCTACGGTGCCTCGATGAGCAGCACCTACAATGCCCGCCCGCTGGCGGCCGAGGTGATGGTGGAGGGCAACCGCTTCACGGTGATCCGTGACCGGCAGACCCACGCGGCCCTGCTGGAAGGCCAGCGCCTGCCCAGCCCGGACCGCGCAGGCTGGGCCACGTGACGCCGGGGCGCCTCGCCCGCAAGCGCGCCCTCGCCCGGGGCGCGCTGTGGTGGGAGGCCCTCTGGCCGGCACTCTGGCCGGCGCTCGGCACGCTCGGCCTCTTCGGTATCTTCGCCTTTGCCGGCATCCCCGCCTTGCTGCCCGGCTGGGCGCATGTGCTGGTGCTGGCGGGTTTCCTCGCCGCGCTCATCCTGGCCCTTCGGCACGGCTTCGCTGGCTTCCGCTCGCCCGATGCCGCCGCCGTGGACCGCCGGCTGGAGCGCGAGACCGGGCTGAAGCACCGCCCCCTTGCCGCCCTGCAGGACCAGCCCGCGACGAATGATCCGGACGGGCTGGCGCTCTGGGCCGCGCATCAATCCCGCATGCGGCGCCTGATCGACCGGCTGCGCGTCGGGACGCCCCGGCCCGGCCTTGCGGCGCGGGATCCGCGCGCCTTTCGCGCGGCCGTGCTGCTGGGCTTCGCCGCCGCGCTTTTCGCCGCCGGCGGCGATGCCCCCAGCCTTCTGGCCCGCAGCCTGACCCCCCATTTCGGCAGCCCGCCCCCGCCCGCCGCCCTGCGCTACGAGGCCTGGGTGACGCCGCCCGCCTATACCGGGGCACCCCCCATCTTCCTGCCCGCCCAGGGGGGTGCGGCCACCATCACGGCCGGCAGCCGCTTGCAGGTCGCCATGTCCGGCGGGCTCGGCGCCGCGAAGCCCGAAATCACCGGCCTCCCCGGCCTGGCCTTCGAGGCGCTGGGCGGCGGGAGCCACACCGCCCAGGCCGTGATGCAGAGCGGCGCGCGCATCACCCTGAAGCGTGAGGGGACGGAGATCGTCACCTGGAACCTCGCCGTCCAGGCTGATGCGCCGCCCGTGGCCGTCTTCACCGAGGTGCCGGCCCGTTCGCCACGCGGCTTGGCGCTCCGCCTGCCCTGGCGCGCCGAGGATGACTGGGGTGTCACGGCGCTGCGTGCCGAATTCCATCTGGCCGCGCGCCCCGATGCCGCACCCATCACGCTGGAAATGACGCTGCCCTCCGCTTCGCCGAAGCAGGCGCGCGGCCTGGCGCAGCCCGATCTCTCCGCGCATGCCTGGGCCGGGTTGCCCGTCACGCTGCGGCTCATCGCGCGCGATGGCGCGGATCAGGAAGGCCGTTCCGAAGAGGTTACGCTGGTGCTGCCGGAGCGCAGCTTCAACCACCCCGTGGCCCGCGCGATGATCGAGATCCGCAAGGCGCTCTCGCTCAATCCCGGCGCGCGGATGGAAGCGATGCGGGACATGGACCGCATCACCCAGGCGCCCGAGGCCTTCGAGCATGATGCCGGCACGCTGCTGGCACTCCGCACCGGCCGCGGCCAACTCCAGCGCGACCGCCGGCCGGAGGCGATCGGCGAAGTGCAGGAACTCCTCTGGGAGGCCGCCCTGGCCCTGGAGGAAGGTCGCGACACCCGCACCGCCCGGGCGCTGGCCGAAGCCCAGCGCCAGCTGCGCGAGGCGATGAACGAGGCCGAGCGCACTCCCCAGGCCGAGAACGAGCAGCAGCGCAGCGAGGTGGAGCGCCGCATCGAACAGCTGCGCGAGGCAATCCGCCGCCATCTCGAAGCCATGGCCGAGCGCCTGCA
>JAIYCD010000217.1 GCA_027488195.1 Acetobacteraceae bacterium
ACGGCGCGGTCGATCGTGTCCACGAAGATGCCGAAATTGCTGGTGGGCTGGAGCGCGCGGGTGATGCTGAACACCACATCGTCGCTGGTGAAGGCCTCGCCCTCATGGAAGCGGACATTTGGGCGCAGCGTGAAGCGCCAGCGGGTCGGCTCCTCCTGCGTCCAGCCGGTGGCCAGGCCGGGTTCGAGGCCGAGCTGGGGGCTGCGGCTGATCAGCGCGTCATAGATCTGCTGCAGCACCATGGTCACGGTGCCGACATTCTGGCTGTGCGGGTCCATCGTGTTCGGATCGCCGCTCGCCGCCCAGCGCACGGTCCGCGCCTCGGCAACACCCACCATCAGCGCCGCGACCAGGACCGCGGCCCGCCACAAAGCCTTCATTGATGTCTCCCGAACCCCAGGCCGTCCCAGCCAGGAGCGCCCGCTATACGGGCGGACGCGGCTCGGGGGAAGCCTCTTCCACCTCCCCGGCGGACCATTCCTTGATCAAGGTGTAGCCCAGCGCCAGCAGCACCGGCCCGAGGAAAAGCCCCAGGAAGCCGAAGGCCAGCACGCCGCCCAAGGCGCCCAGGATGGTCAGCAGCAGCGGCAGGTCGGCACCCTTCGAGATGAACCAGGGTCGGATGATGTTGTCCACCGAGGAAATTCCAAGCCCCCCATAGAGCGCCAGGAAAATGCCCCAGCCGATGCTGCCCGTCGCCAGCAGCCAGATCGAGGCCGGGATCCAGACCAGCGGCGCCCCCACCGGCAGGATGGAGATGACGCCCGCGATCACCGCCAGCAGCACCGGCTGCGGCACGCCCGAGATCCAGAGGCCGAAGAAGGTCATGAAGCCCTGGGCCACGGCCGTGCCCAGCATGCCGTAGACCACGCCGCGGGTGACATTGCCGGTCAGTTCCCAGAGATGCGGCGCCCGCGGCCCGGCCAGCCGCGCCAGCAGCCCATAGGCGCCCTTCGCCAGCGCCGGGCCATCCTTATAGATGAAGAAGGCGAGCAGGATGGCAATCAGCATCTCGGCCACGCCCGAGAGCAGGCCCAGCAGCAGCGAAAGCGCGAATTGCGCGATGTCCCCCGCATAGGGGCGGATCGCGGCCACGAGGTGGGAGGTATCGCCCGCCAGCGCCTGCCACCAGTCATTCAGATGGGGTCCGACCATGGGGATCAGCAGGAAGACGCCAGAGAGGTCGGGCAGGCCCTCGCTGAAGACGCGCTCCAGCCAGCGGCGGATGCCCTCGATGTCCTCGCGCCGCACCGGAGTCGCGAAAACCAGCGGCAGGCCGATCAGCAGGAACTCGGCCGTGACCATGAGCCCAGCCGCACTCCCCGCCCCCAGCCGCAGCCGGTCGGTCAGGAAGCGATAGGCGGGCCAGGTGCAAAAGACGAGGATGACGGCCCACATCAGCGCCGAGATGAAGGGCTTGAGCACCAGGAAACACCCCGCCGCCAGCGCGCCGGCCGCGATGAAGCCCACCAGCCGGGCCAGTTGTTCCTTGCTCTCCATCACCCACCCTTTGCCGAGATACCTGGGAAGATTGTAGCATGCCCCCGTGAACATCCTGGCACCACCTCGCCCGCGGCTTTCCGTCGAGATCGTCTTCGATCTGGTCTGCCCCTGGTGCTATCTCGGCATCCGCCGCCTCATGCGCGTGCTGGCCGAGCGGCACGACCTGCAGCCGGACCTGCAGTGGCGCCCCTTCCTCCTGAACCCCGAGATCGCGCCCGGCGGCATCCCCCGCCAGGATTGGCTAGCGCGCAAGTTCGGCGGCGAGGACCGCGCGCGGCGCCTGCATGGGACCATCACCGAACTCGGCCGCGCCGAGGGCATCACCTTCCGCTTCGACCTGCTGCGCCGCATCCCTGCGAGCCTCGATGCCCATCGCCTGCTGCGCTGGGCCAGCCGGCATGGGCCGGTGGATCGCCTGGTGGAACGCATCTTCGCCGCCTATTTCTGCGAGGGGCTGGATATCGGCCAGCACGCCACGCTCGCCATGATCGCGGGCGAGGAAGGCTTCGACCACACCGCCGCACTCCGCCTGCTGGGCGGCGCGGGCGAGACGGAATGGGTGCATCTCGAGAATCTCCGCGCCCATCGCCTCGGCATCAACGGCGTCCCCTGCTTCCTGGTGGATGGCGAGCATGCCATCGCCGGCGCGCAGGAGCCGGAGGTGCTGGAACGGCTGATCGAAGTGGCGCTCGCGGCCGGCTGAGAAGGCGGCCCTCTTGCATGTGGGCCCGTTTTGTCCGCCGATGGTCGCGTGAAGGCCCAAAAGCCTCCGGAAGTCTGAAGATCTGACCGACACCGAGCCAGCCAGAGCGCAGGCGCTGCCGCCACCGACCGGCGAGCCTGGCAATGTCCGCGATGCGGCGGGAGGGATACCGCCCGCCATCCTGCCCCGCATCTTCGAGCCCTTCTTCACCACCAAGCCGGAGGGCCAGGGCACCGGGCTCGGCCTGTCGATCAGCTATGGGATCATCCAGAACATGGGCGGCAGCTTGACCGCCGAGAACGTGCCGGGCGGGATGGCCTTCACGATCAGCCTGCCGGTGGCGCCGGCCGCCTGACGGCTCAGGCGGCCTTCGCCTGCTCCACCACGCGCACGAGGTTGGCCACCAGTCCGCGCGCCGCCTTGACCCGTGCGTCGAAGGGCAGCTCGCGTAGCAAGGCGAGCTTGTGGTCCGGCCGGAGCGAGACCAAGCCCTTCTGGCCGGAGACCCACGCCACCAGCCCGGCCGGATTGGCGAAGCGGTTCTTGTGAAAGGCGATGACGACGCCCTTCGGTCCTGCATCCACCTTCTCCACGCCCGCCGCGCGGCATTGCAGCTTGAGGCCCACCACCTGCAGGAGGTTTTCCACCTCGGGCGGAATCGGGCCGAAGCGGTCGGCGAACTCGGCGGCGATGGCTTCCACCTCGGCCTCGGTCTCCAGGCCGCCGATCCGGCGATAAAGCCCCAGGCGCACGGGCAGTTCCTGCACGTAGCTCTCCGGGATCAGCACTGGCAGGCCGAGGTTGATCTGGGGCGTGAACTTGCCCTCCGCTTCGCGCGCGCGCTTCGAGCCGGCGCGGAGATCGGCCACGGCTTCCTCCAACATCTCCTGGTAAAGCTCGATGCCGACCTCGCGGATCTGGCCCGACTGCTCCTCACCCAGGAGATTGCCGGCGCCGCGTATGTCGAGGTCGTGGCTGGCAAGCGTGAAACCGGCGCCCAGATTATCGAGCGTCTGCATCACCTCCAGCCGCTTCTGCGAGGTGGGGCTGAGGCGGTGATGCGGCGGCCAGGTGAGATAGGCATAGCCGCGCTGCTTGCCGCGCCCCACCCGCCCGCGCAGCTGGTAGAGCTGGCCGAGCCCGAACATGTCGGCGCGATGGATGATCAGCGTGTTCACCGCCGGCATGTCGAGGCCGGATTCCACGATGTTGGTGGCGAGCAGGATGTCGTATTTGCCGTCGCCGAACTCGGTCATCACCTGTTCGAGCTCGGTCGGCGCCAGCCTTCCATGCGCCTGCACCACGCGCGCCTCGGGTGCCACTTCCGCCAGGCGTTCATACATCTTCGCCATGTCCTCGATGCGCGGGACGACGACGAAAATCTGCCCGCCGCGGAAGCGCTCGCGCTGCACCGCCTCGCGCAGGACCAGGGAATCCCAGGGCATGATGAAGGTGCGCACGGCCAGGCGATCCACGGGCGGGGTCGCGATCACGCTCATCTCGCGCACGCCGGAGAGCGCCAGTTGCAGGGTGCGCGGGATCGGGGTCGCCGTCAGCGTCAGCACATGCACGCCGGCTTCGAGTTCCTTCAGCTTTTCCTTGTGCTTGACGCCGAAATGCTGCTCCTCATCCACGATGACGAGGCCGAGATTGTCGAAGCCGATGGTCTTGCCCAGCAGCGCATGGGTGCCGACGACGATGTCCACCTCGCCCGCCGCCAGTGCCGCCTTCACCTGGGCGGCTTCCTTCGCCGTCACCATGCGCGAGAGTTGCGCGACCTTGATGGGCAGCCCTGCAAAACGCGCGGTGAAGATGCGGTGATGCTGGCGGGCCAGCAGCGTGGTGGGCACCACGACGGCGACCTGTGAGCCGGACATCGCCACGGTGAAGGCCGCGCGCAGCGCCACCTCCGTCTTGCCGAAGCCGACATCGCCGCAGATCAGGCGATCCATGGGCCGGCCGGAAGCCAGGTCCTC
>JAIYCD010000035.1 GCA_027488195.1 Acetobacteraceae bacterium
CTATGGCGCGCGGCGCGGCAACCACCAGGTCATGATGCGCGGCACCTTCGCCAATATCCGCATCAAGAACGAGATGGTCCCCGGCATCGAGGGCGGCATCAGCAAGCACTACCCCTCGGGCGACGTGGCACCCATCTACGATGTCGCGATGCGCTACAAGGAAGAAGGCGTGCCGCTGGTGGTCTTCGGCGGCAAGGAATACGGCACCGGCTCGTCGCGCGACTGGGCGGCGAAGGGCACCTTCCTGCTGGGCGTGAAGGCGGTGATCGCCGAGAGCTTCGAGCGCATCCATCGCTCGAACCTGGTGGGCATGGGCGTGCTGCCGCTGGTCTTCAAGGATGGCGAGAACCGCCAGACGCTCGGCCTCAAGGGCGATGAGGTGGTGGACATCCAGGGGATCGAGAACCTGAAGCCGCGCATGATGCTGGACGTGGTGATCACCCGCGCCGATGGCAGCGTGGTGAAGACCCAGGTGCTGTGCCGCGTGGATACCGCGGATGAGGTCGAGTACTACCGCAACGGCGGCATCCTGCACTACGTGCTGCGCGAGATGGCGAAGGCCGCCTGAGGGCGGCTGAGCCGGTGGCCGCGCGCCTCAGCGCGCGGCCATTTCCATCCGCGGCAGGATGAAGCCGTGCGCGGCGAAGACCGTGTTGCCGTAGTCGTTGATGCGCGGATACCAGACGCGGATCTGCGTCCAATCATTGCCCGGCGAAACATCCAACACCGGCTGGTCCTGCGCGACGCGTCCGCGCGCCGAGCCGCTTGCCCAATTCGCGTGATCCACCCGGATTTCCCGCGCCGACACCAGGCGGGAGACGACGGCCACATGGCCTGTCGGCAGGCGGCGCGTGCGGGCCATGACCAGCACGCTGCCCGCCGAGGGCCGCCGCGCGCGGGTGTAGCGCCCGGCCGCCGCATCCCACCATTGCCAGGCATCGCCGCGCAATTCGATGCCCGACCGCGCCCGCGCATAGGGCACGCAGGAGAGCTGCATGTCCGGCCCGAAGCCCGGCACGTCCGATCGCGATGGCGCGCGCGAGGTGCTGCAGCCCGCGAGCGCGGACAGCGCGATCAGCCCCAACCAGCCCCGCCGGCTGGCCTGGAAGACGCTCGACACGGTGAAGACCCCCAATGCCGCCTCCCCCGAGACGACAGGGAGAGATTACCGCAAAGCGGGGGCCGAAAAAAGCGCGTTCATTCGTCCGGCTGGAAATCCAGAGCCAAGGGTCCGATCCCGGGGCCGATCCATTGCTCGGCATAGCCCACCGTGCCGCTCTCCTTCTCCGCCCAGAACCGGTTCACCACGGGCGAGAAACCGGGCACGCGGCAGCGCTCCTCAACCAGGATGTAGCCGTCCTCGGTCTCGGCCGCGCGCAGCCGGCAATCGAAGGAGATGCCGAAGCGCATGGTGGCCGGATCGCGCGAGGCGCCGGAGATGTCCACCAGGCGCCGCGTCTCGGCCGAGCGGGTCAGCAGCGCGCGCGGATCGGTGAGCGGGTCGGGGCCGTCGAAGCGCGTGGCCATCACCATCTGCGGCAGGCCGGCGGTGCCGACCACGCGGGCGCCATCGGTCGCCACCACCACGCCACCTGGGGCCCGCCACATCCGCCGCGTGCCCTGCTGCTGGATCAGCACGGCCGAGGCGCGGCGCCGGCCGAGGGCGAGGCGCAGCACCTCGCCACTATCCTCCGCCTCGGCGCTCTCGACCTCGGCAATGGCCAGCCGGTCGGGCTCGCCGCTGGGCAGGAAGCCCGTGAAGGGCGAATTGCGGCCGCAGCTCGTGAGGGCGAGAAGGGCGAGGAGCATGAAAGCGTGCATGCCGGATGATGCGAACGCGCCCCGGCTGTGTCGAGTGGTTTCGCCCGGCGCCGGCAGGGAGGCTGGACGCCCCGCCGCAAAAGCCGCAGAGAAACGCGCCATGTCGCCCCTCACCCACGCCCGACGCATCGTCGTGAAGATCGGCTCCGCTTTGCTGGTGGAGGCGGCCGAGCCGCGCCGCGCCTGGCTCGAATCCGTCGCCGCCGACATCGCGGCCTTCCGGGCGCGGGGCACGGAGGTGGTGGTCGTCTCCTCCGGCGCGGTGGCGCTGGCGCGCGGCACGCTGGGCCTGACGCGCAAGACGCTCCGCCTGGAGGAGAAGCAGGCCGCCGCCGCCGTCGGCCAGATCCGCCTGGCCGGCGCCTGGGAGCAGGCGCTGGCCGGCCAGGGGCTGCGCGCCGCGCAATTGCTGCTGACGCTGGAGGATAGCGAGGATCGCCGCCGCTACCTCAACGCCCGCGCGACGCTGGCCACACTTGCAGAACTCGGCTGCGTGCCCGTGATCAACGAGAACGACACGGTGGCGACGGCCGAGATCCGCTTCGGCGACAATGACCGGCTGGCCGCCCGCGTGGCCGAGATGATCTCGGCCGATGCGCTGATCCTGTTTTCCGACATTGACGGCCTCTACACCGCCGACCCCCGCAAGGACCCGGCCGCGGCGCATCTGCCGGTGGTGGAGCGCCTGACGGATGAGATCATGGCGATGGGGGGCGAGCCGCCGCCTGGCTATTCCTCGGGCGGCATGCGCACCAAACTGATTGCGGCCCGCATCGCGACGGGGGCGGGCTGCGCCATGGCCATCGCGATGGGCCATGCGCCCAATCCGCTCAAGCGCCTCTCCGAGGGCGAGCGCTGCACCTGGTTCCTCGCCTCGCCCGAGGGGCGCACCGCGCGCAAGCGCTGGATCGGCGGCAGCCTGCAGCCGCTGGGCGTGCTGGTGGTGGATGCGGGCGCGGCCCGGGCGTTGACGCGCGGCGGCTCGCTGTTGCCGGCCGGCGTGCGCGCCGTGACGGGTGATTTCTCGCGCGGCGATCCGCTCAGCGTGCAGGACGAGACGGGGCGGGAATTGGCACGCGGTCTCTCCGCCTATGACGCGGCCGATGCGGTGCGCATCGCCGGCCACCGCAGTGCCGAGATCGAGGCCATCCTCGGCTGGCGCGGGCGGGACGAACTGATCCACCGCGACGACATGGTGCTGGCCGAGCAGGAGACACGCTGATGTTCGACGCATTCCTCATGGGCGTGGTGGAGGGGCTGACCGAGTTCCTCCCCATCTCCTCCACCGGCCACTTGATCCTGTTGGGCGCGCTGCTGGATTTCCAGGGCCCGCCGGGCAAGGTCTTCGAGATCTCGATCCAGCTGGGCGCCATCCTCGCCGTCATCGTGGTGTTCTGGCGCAAGCTGCTGGATGTGGCGCTCGGCATGTGGAAGCCGCGCACGCCGGAGCGCTATTTCGCGGTGAACATCGCACTCGCCTTCCTGCCGGCGATGGTGATCGGTGCCACGCTGCACGGCACCATCACGGCGCTGCTGTTCAACCCCTGGGTTGTGAGCATCGCCCTCATCGTGGGCGGCGTCGTCATCATCGTGATCGAGCGCACGATCCGTGTGCCCACCATCCGCTCCGTGCCCGAGATCGGGCCGCTCGCCGCCATCCTGATCGGCTTCGGCCAGGCGCTGGCGATGATCCCGGGCACCTCGCGCTCGGGCGCCACGATCATCACGGCGCTGCTCTGCGGCGTGGACCGCAAGACGGCGGCCGAGTTCAGCTTCATCCTCGCGATCCCGACGATGCTGGCGGCGACGGCCTACTCGCTCCTCAAGGCGCGCAACGAGCTCTCGCTGGAAGGCCTGGGCCAGATCGGCATCGGCTTCGTCACCGCCTTCGTGGTCGCGCTGGTGACGGTGCGCGCGGTGCTGGCGGTGATCGGCCGCATCGGCTTCACGCCCTTCGGCTGGTATCGCATCGTCATCGGCACGGTGATGCTGGTCGCGCTCAGCTTGGGCTGAACCGCGAGCGCAACCTGGGCCGGCCCTGCCGCGTTCTCCTCGCCATGGCAGCCAAGGGTGGCTGCCCAGCCGGAGGATCCGATCATGCGTGCCCTCACCCTTGCCGCCCTGCTCGCCGCCCCCGCCCTGGCTGGTGAGCCGATGCGCGACCCGCGCCTCACCTCCATCAGCGACGCTCGCCAGGCGCTGTTCCGGCGGGACCGGCGCGAGGCGGACCGGCTGATCGCGATGGCGATTCAGGCGCCCTGATCCGGCTGCAACAAAACTGTCACTCCCCAAGCGGCCGGGCTGCTTCTATGCGCCTGAAGGACCAGAATGGGGATTTTTCGTGGATATCAGTTTCGAACAGCTTCCCTCCGGCGTCGCCATGATCCGACTCAAGGGCCGGATGGACATCATGGGCGCCATGAAGATCGACGTGCAGTTCAGCGCCGTCACTGCATCCAATCGCGCGGTGGTGGTCGACCTGGGCGAGGTGGAGTTCCTCGCCTCGATGGGGTTGAGGACGCTGATCATGGGCGCCAAGTCCATGCGCAGCAAATCCGGCCGGATGGTGCTCTACCGCCCGATCCCGTTGGTGGAGGAGGTGCTGGTGACCAGTGGCACGACCACCCTCATCCCCGTCGCACATGATCTGGCGGAGGCGGAAGCCCAGGCCCAGGGATGATGATGCGCGAGCTGCATTTTGGCGCCGATTTCGCCGAGATGCCGCGTCTCGCGGCCTGGGTCGAGGCGGAAGCGCCGGGTTTCGGCATGACCGAGCGGCAGCTCTACGCCATCCAGCTTTGCCTGGAGGAGGTGGTGGCCAATCTGGTCATGCACGGGCGCCCCGCCGCGGGCCACGGCATTTCCGTCACCGTGCGGATCGAGGCCGCGCCGCTGCGGGTGACGGTGGAGGATGACGCCATCCCCTTCGACCTCGTGGATAGCGCCCCGGCCGCACCGGCGCCTTCGCTCGAGGCGGCGGAGGCGGGCGGCCTCGGCCTCGGGCTGGTGAATGCCTTCTCGACCTCGCGCGCCTATCGCTCGGAGGATGGCCGGAACCGGCTGGTGCTGGCCTTCGCCTAGAGCTTGATGCGTGGAGGCGAACCCGCCGAAACGCCGAAGCATCCTCTCAGCCCAGGCTGGAGCTTGCGAAGTGGACGCAGGGGAATGCGGCAGGCTCGGCCGCCAGGGGCCATCAGCCCCAGGCGTCGCGGTGGAACCGATACCCCTCGCCCTCACGCGCGAGATGCCCGGTGGCCGGGAAGGGGAAGTGATAGCCGGTGACGCGGATGCGGTCCGTCGCTGCCATGTTGAGCACGCGCCGCCGGCTGGCCGCGGCCGCCGCACCGTCGAAATCGAAGAGCGAGATGTAGTCGGGGCGGCGGGCAAACAGCTCCGGCCGGTGGGTGATGTCCGCCAGCACGAGGAACTGCTCTGCCCCGTCGCTCACGCGGAACACGGTATGGCCCGGCGAATGGCCGAAGGCCGGCACGCTGGTGATGCCGGGCGAAACTTCCGTGCCCGGAGCAAAGCGACGGATGCGGCCCTGATAGGGGGCGAAGCGCCGCGCGACATTGGCGAAATTCACCCGCTGGCCCTGCGGGCTGCGGCTCTCATTCCCCGCATCGCTCCACCAGGCGAATTCCTCGGCCGCGATGGCGATCTCGGCATTCGGGAAGGCGGCTTGGCCCTCTGCGGTGGTGAGGCCGTGGATATGGTCCTGGTGGCAGTGGGTGACGATGACCAGGCCGACGCGGGCCGGGTCCAGCCCCGCCGCGGCCATGTTGGCGCCGAGCCGCCCGGCCGTCGGCGTCAATTGCCCGCCCGTGCCGGCATCGAAGGCGATGAGCAGCCGGCCCGTATCCACGAAGGTGACGTTGTAGGGGCCGATATAGTGGTCCGTCGGCAGGAAGGATTCCGCCAGCACCTCGCGCACCGTCTCGGGGGCTGCGTTCAGCACCAGGCCTTCGATGTTGCGGCGGGCGAAGCCGTCCGAGACGGTGGTGACCGTGAAGGCGCCCACCCGGAAGCGAAACCAGCCCGGCGCCTGCGGGACGGGAGCTGGCGCCTGGGCCAGCGCTGGCATGGCGGCGAGCAGCGCGGGCGCGGCCAGCAGAGGGCGGCGGTGCAGGGTCATCATCTTCCTCCCGATGTCGCAGGCGAGCATGAAACCCTGCGGCGCGGTGGTCCAGCCGCTCAGTTCAGCTTCTTCGCCCGCTCCGCCTCGCGCAGGTAATCCTCGGTCGTCTTCGTCGGCGGGCGCTCGGTGGTGGCGTAGGGGTCGAGCGCGGCGTTGGTCGCGGCCGTCACGCGGCAATCCTCGCAGAGGTCGAGCATGGCGAGACGCGCGGGGTCCTGGAACATCCAATGGCCGGAGGCGGTGAGCTTCGCCTTCACCCGCTCCACGCTCGACTTCATGCCGAAGAGCTTGCCGCAGCTCGGGCATTCCGCCGGCGGTTCCTCCTTCACCACCACGGGGCGCGCGGCCTCGGGGGCGAAGTTCAGGCGCGGCTCCAGCGTGATCACCTTCTCGGGGCAGGTCACGGCGCAAAGGCCGCATTGCACGCAGGCCTCCTCCAGGAAGCGCAGCTGCGGCGTGTCGGGATTCGCGGTGAAGGCCGAGGTCGGGCAGACCATGGTGCAGGAGAGACAGAGGGTGCAGCCCTCCGTATCCACCTTTGCGAGGCCGAAGGGCGCCTTTTCCGGCATGGCCACCTGCGTGGCCGCCGCACCGCTCGCGCCATGCAGGGCGCGGAAGGCCTGGCGCATCACCTCGCGCGGGGCGCCGAGGGGCAGGAAGGAATCCGCCGTCCAGCCGGTGCGCAGCGGCTTCAGCGCGGCCAGCGCCTCGCCCAGGGTGAAGGGATCATCGGTCTCGATCGCCGCCGCGCGGGCGCCCAGGCCCATGCCCTCCAGCGCGGCGTTGAGGTAGTCGAGGTTGCGAAACACGCCCTCGGTCCCGTGGCCGCGGCGCGCGGGCATCAGCAGCCGCAGCCCTGCGGCGCCCCAGGCGAAGGCGCCGGCCAGCAGCGAGAGATCGAGCTGGCTCACCTCATTCACGCGGATCGGCAGCACGCGGGCGGGCAGGCCATCGCCATGGCGGGAGAGGGCGTCGATCAGCGCCTCGCCATGCGCGTCGTCATGGATCAGCAGGATGGGGTCCTGCCCGCCGGCCTCGGCGAAGCCCAGCAGCATGGCGCGCATGCGCCGCGCCAGCGCATCGGCGGTGGGCAGCGCGTATTGGATGGCGCCCGTGGGGCAGACGGCCGCACAGGCGCCGCAGCCCGCGCAGATCTCGTTGGAGACGTTGACCCAGTCCTTGCCACTCGGCGTGATCGCGCCGGTCGGGCAGAGGTCCAGGCAACGCGTGCAGCCGGTCTTCTTGTTGCGGCTATGCGCGCAGAGGCCCTGCTCGAAATTCACGAAGCGCGGCTTGTCGAAGGTGCCCACCAGCTCGCCCGCCGCCGCCATGGCCTTCGCCACCGCCGCCGCGTCATTGGGGTCCGCGCGGAGGTAGCCCTGGCGCGTCTCATGGAACAGCGCGGGGCGGCCGGAGAGGTCGAGGATCACGTCGCAGCGGCTTTGCGTGCCGTTCTTCCCCTCGCCCCAGAGATAGGTGGCGCGCGAGGCGGGCGAGGCGGCGGAGGTGTCATCCACCGTCACGGTAAAGTCGCCCAGATGCCCGGTGGCCGCGCGTGCGCGGCCGCGCAGCACCGGGAATTCCACGCGCCGCGCCGGCGTCACCGGCTCCTCGCCCGTCAGCAGCACGGTGATGTCGAGCTTGTCGGAGAGGGCGCGCGCCGCCTCCAGCGCCACCGCATCGCGCCCCAGGATCAGCGCGATGCCCTGGCTGGTCATCGAGACGAGCGAGATGCCCGGCAGCGGCACGGCGGCCGCGGCGAGCAGCCCCGCCATCTTCGGCCCGGCCTCGGCGCCCTCGGCGCTCCAGCCGCCATGCTCGCGGAGATTCACGAAGTCGAGGGGTGCGCTGAAGCCGACTTCCTCGGCTTCCTGGGTGAAGAGGGGCGCTTCCTGCGTGCAGGCGACCGTGACGGGCCGGTTCTCGCCCAGGGCCTTGAGGAAGCGGTCCATCTGGCTGCGGCAGAGATGCTCGGCCGTGCGCAGCTCGGCCCCCTGGGCGGCGCAGCCCTTGGCGAGGGCGCGGCCGTCCAGCGTCATCGTGTCCTCGCAGGAACAGACGAAGGCGATGCGCGATGCGGTCATGGGGGCAGGCTTCCTTCCCGGCGGCGTTGCGGGCGCTTATATCCTGACGCGCTTGTCATGATAGATGGGGGGACCCCGAGCCTTGCATACCGGTGACGCCTTGCCGCCACTGCCCAGCCTCTTCGCGCCCGTCATGCTGCGCGAAGGCGGCGATGCCATGGCCCGCGCGGTGGAGCTGGCGCCCGAGGGCGCCTCCCCCATCGCCAGCGGTGCGGGCACGCTGGTCTGGGTCCGGGCGCTCAGCCGCGCCGAGGCGGCCGTGGTGCTGGAGCCCGACCGGCCGCTCGGCCCCGCGCGCCTCGCCTATCTCGCCGCCGCCAATGCGCTGGCCGATGCGCTCTCGGCCATCGCGCCGCCGGAGCTGCCGGTGACCTGGCGCTGGCCTGGCACGCTGGCCGTGAATGGCGGCGTGGTGGGGCGGATGCGCCTCGCCTTGCCGGAAGGCGCGACCGAGGACGCCATCCCCGACTGGATGGTGGTGGGGTTCGAACTTCGGATCGCCTGGCCGGAATCCGTCGTCACGGGCGAGCATCCGGGCGAGACCTCGCTGCAGGAGGAAGGCTTCGAGGAGCTGACGCCCGCCGGACTGACCGAGGCCTGGGCGCGGCACCTCATGGCCAACATGGATGAATGGAACGCCCGCGGCGCCCGCCGCGTGGCCGAGAAATTCCTGGCCCGGCTGGAGGAATTCGCCGGCGAGAAGGGCGTGAAGCGCGGGATCGACCCGAACACCGCCGCCCTGGTGCTGGACCGCGAAGGGGGGCGCGAGACATGGCCACTCTCCTGAGAACCATCAGGCTCGATCCCTCCGACACGCTGATCTTCCCGGCCGCGGCCGAGCCCGGCGAATGGGCCGTCCCCGGCGGGTTCCAGTTCTGGGATGACGCGCCGGCCGCGCTGTCCGGCAAGCGGCAGCAGGCGTTTCGCGGCGGTTTCCTGGGGCTTTCCAGCTTCGGCTGGTCCACCCTGGTCGAGGTGGCCGAGATCACGCCCGAGGCGCGCGAGGCCGTGCTGGAATCGCTGGCCGCCCATATCCAGGCCGAGCACGGCGCGCCCGACCGGGACGCCGCCCGCGCCGCGGCGGCCGAGGAACTGGCCTTCGCCGAATCCCTCTGCGACCAGCCGCCGGGGACCGTCTTCGCCCTGCACCGCAGCCATGACGAAACCGGCGAGGTGCGCGAGGCCTTCCGCACGCTGCATCGGCGCGAGACGCCGCATCACGATTTCGGCGCCCTGCCGGTCTTCGCCATTTCCCAGGTGGACGAAGACACGCCGCCCGACTCCCCCGACCTCACCGCCCTGATCAAGGCCCGCAAATGACCCTCCTCTCCCCTGGCGATTTCTGGGTGGCTTCCGGGCATCACCTGTGCGACCTGGATGCGGAGGGCCGGCTGCGCGGCACGCCCGATCTCTGGCGCGCCTTCCTCGCCCGGCCCGAGCTTGTCCCGCCGGCCGAGGCCTGCGACGCCGAGCGCGCGCTGCATGCGCGGCTGATGGAGAACCCGCTGGCCGCGGTGGAGCCCGCGGGCCTCTCCGACCCCGACGCCGCCGAGAACTGGCAGGTCTTCCTCGGCTTCCGCGACAAGGTGGCGGCCGAGGCCACGCTGGAAGCCGCCTGGCTCAAGCTGTTCCGCGGCAATGTCAGTGGCATCCCGCCGCTGTTTCTCCAGATGCTCACCCACCTCGTCACCCGCGCGGCGATGGAGGGCGAGGGCGATGCCTTCACGCTGCGCGCCGGTGAATGCCTCTTCCGCACCCAGCGCGCCGCCATCACGCAAGGCGCGACCCTGCTGGCCGATGAAGAGGTGGTGGATGCCCGCCACGCCGATGGCGACCTGGGCGCGCTCGGCCGCCTGCTGAGCGAGGCGGGCGCGCCCCCGCGCGAGGTGGAGCTGGACGTGCTGAGCGAGGAGAACGCCCCCGGCTACAAGGCGCGCTCCGACGCGCATGACCTGGCGCTGGACATCGCCGAATCCCGCCAGGGCCAGTTCGGCCTGGCCCGCGCGCTGGAGCGCTTCACGCGGCACATGTTCGGCGAGACGGTGCGGATCAAGCCGGTGCCCGTGATCGAGGACCGCAACTGGACCTGGCATGTGGGCCTGGATGCGGAAGCCACGCGCATCGCGAATGCGTTGTGGGACGGCAAGAAGGTGAAGCAGGCCGACCTCGCGCGCATCCTCTGGCTCGGCGTGCTGGAGTTCGAGGATTCGACGCGGGTGGTGAAGCGTGCCCAGGGGCGCCCGGTCTACCTGGCCTTGGCGATGGATGCGGCGCAGAGGGTGCGGATGAAGCCGCAGAACCTGGTGAGCGGCCTGCCGCTGATCGAAGCGGAGAAGGCGGCATGAGCGATCCGGCGCTTCCTACCGAACTCAGCATCCCCGTCGCCATCCTGGCCGAGCGGCGGCCGGGCGTGACCATCTGGCAGTCCCATGTCTGGCGCGCGCTCGCCGTGCTGGAGGAAGCGCCGCCCGTCCCCGCCTGGACCAAGCTGCGCGAGGAAAGCGGCCGCGAGGTCTTCTTCGCCGGCACGGCGGAGGTGCACCTCCATCGCACCGACACGCCCAACTACAAGGACAACCTGGAAGCCGCCGAGCCGCGCATCTGGGTGGTGCTGCGGGACACACCGCCCGACGCCATGAACCCCGGCATGAGCATCCAGGCCGTGACAGTGGATCCCGGCGAGGCCGAGATCTACACCGAAGGCCCCTCCGACCTGATCGAGGCGCTGCCCCTGCCGCCCGGCCTGGCGGTCCTGCTGGCGAGCTTCGTCGCCCAGCATCACGTCGAGCGCGAATTCCACAAGCGCAAGCGGGACCGGCAGGACATGGACTCGCTCGGCCGGAAGGGCCGCGTCTGATGCCCGACGAGGCGGAAAGGCTGGGCTTCCTCAGCCGCTGGTCGCGCCGCAAGCGCGGCGAGGAGGTACCCGAGCCGCCCGCCGAAGCGCCGATCGGCGAAGCGCCGCCGGCGCCCGCTGAAGCCGCGCCCGAGCCGGTCGCGGAAGCGGAGCCGGAATTCGACATCGCGACGCTCCCGCCGATCGAAACGCTGGATGCCAGCAGTGATTTTTCCGTGTTCCTCAAGCCCGGCGTGCCGCAGGCCCTGCGGACCGCCGCGCTCCGCAAGGCCTGGCTCGCCGATCCGCTGATCCGCGACTATATGAGCCCGCTCGACTACGCCTGGGATTTCAACACGCCGGGCGGGCTGCCGCATGGCTTCAGCAATGTGCTGGCCGAGACGGGCGAGGCGCTGCGCAAGCTGGTGAACCAGGCGATCGGCGAGATGGAGCCGGAGGAGGAAAAGCCGCCGGAGGAAGCGCCCGGCGGCGTGGCCCTGGCCGAGACGAGCTTGCCGCCACCGGAAGGTGAGGTGGTTCCCGAAGAGGAGCCCCTGCTGGTGGAAGGACCGTCCGCTTCGGATGACAGCGAGGACATTTCGCCGCTGGACCCGATCCGCCTGAGCGAGGCGCCGCTGCCGGCGCCGCAGCCCGCGCTTGACGACCCGCCACCGCTCCCCCGGCGCCGCCATGGCGGCGCCATGCCAGCCTAACGGCCGATTTCGGGCCTGCGTTCTTTGCGAATGCTTCGCATTCTCATATAACCCCTTGAAGACGCAGCCTCTTTTGTTCGTCCCCGTTGACGGCAGTGCAAGATTTCTGCACTGTCATCTTAATGGACCGGGGAACACAGACAGGCGGGCTAGACGCCGCGATCGCTGCGGCTGGAGGCATGGAAGCCTTCCAGTCGGCGCTGAATGTCGCACGCCGCACGGTATTCCTTTGGAAACAACAAGGTGTGCCTGCGGAACGCGTCCCCGAGATCGAGGCCGCCACCGGTATTTCCCGCCACGCCCTGCGCCCTGACCTGTGGCCCACCGCCTCCGCCCAAGCGGCCGATCCGCTGCGCGAAGGCCGCGCCAATCTCTACGCGCTGCTCGGCCACCTGCTGAGCGACGTACCCGACCCCGCCCTGCTGGCGCGCCTTTCCGCCATTCCCGCGGATGAATCGCCCATCGGCCGTGCGTTGGGCGCGCTGGCCGCCGCTGCCCGCGTGGCGCAGTCCGAGGCGCTGGAGCGCGAGTATCACGACCTCTTCATCGGCCTGGGCCGCGGCGAGCTGCTGCCCTTCGCCTCCTACTACCTGACCGGCTTCCTGCATGAGCGCCCGCTGGCCGAGCTGCGCTCGGACCTGAAGCGCCTGGGCATCACCCGTTCGGCCGGGGTGCATGAGCCCGAGGACCACATCGCCTTCCTCTGCGAGGTGATGGCCGGGCTGCTGCGCGGCGGCGTGCCCGAGGAGGCCGATGCGATGTTCCAGCGGCATATCCGCCCCTGGGCGATGCGCTGCTTCAGCGATTTGTGTGTGGCCCAGGCGGCGGAGTTCTACCGCCCCGTCGGCGAATTGGGCCGCGCCCTGATGGATGTGGAATTGGCCGCGGCCGAGCTGCCGGCCTGAGTTTTTTTGACGGAGAGGAGTATCGCCATGGCGAATGATCAGGAGACGGCCGGCAAGCGCCGTGGGTTCCTCAAGACCTTGGGCTTCGGCACCGCCGCCGCGGCGGCGGCCGTGACGCCGGTGCTGGCGCAGCGCGCCGATTCCGTGCCCGCGCGCGACGCCCGC
>JAIYCD010000096.1 GCA_027488195.1 Acetobacteraceae bacterium
CGTCTTGAGGCGGAGCGCGATCTTGCCCGAGGTGGTGGTCTTGCCCGAGCCCTGCAGGCCCACCATCAGGATGGCGACCGGGGCCGCGGCATCGAGGCTGATGCCGCGCGGGCCTGGGTCATTGCCGCCCAGCGCCTCCACCAGCGCGTCGTTCACGATCTTCACGACCTGCTGGCCGGGCTGGATCGAGCGGATCACCTCCTGACCCACCGCGCGTTCGCGCACGCGGGCCGTGATGTCCTTCACGACGGAGAGGGCGACATCGGCTTCGAGAAGGGCCACGCGGACTTCGCGCAGCGCGTCGGCGACATCGGCTTCGGACAGGGCGCCACGACCGCGCAAGCGGTCGAACACGCCCTGCAACCTGTTGCCCAAAGTCTCGAACACGCCAAAGTCCTCTACAACGTCGAATGCGCCGCTGCGCGAATCTCGCGGAGCGACGGAGATCCCGCAGATCGCGGGACCCATGCCAGGAATTCCTGACGGTGGGCGGTTTAGTGGCTCCGGCCCCTGCCGTCAATCAGTCGAACGGTCAGGGCCGGACTCAAACAAGTCGGAGTTGCAAGAACCTGAGGTTCTTGCTGGGGGCCAAAGGGGCGAAGCCCCTTACTTCGGCGCCAGCACCATGATCATCTGCCGGTTTTCCAGCCGCGGCATCTGCTCGACCTTCACCAGCTCGACCAGTTCCGTGCGGATGCGTTCCAGCAGCTTCACGCCGAGTTCCTGGTGGGCCATTTCGCGCCCGCGGAAGCGGAGCGTGACCTTCACCTTGTCGCCCTCGCCAATGAAGCCCTTCGCCTGGCGCATCTTCACGTCATAATCATGGTCATCAATGTTCGGGCGAACCTTGATTTCCTTGATCTCGACGACCTTCTGCTTCTTGCGGGCCTCGTTGGCCTTTTTCTGCTGCTCGTATTTGAACTTGCCGTAATCGGTGATCTTGCAGACCGGCGGCACGGCGTTCGGGCTGATTTCCAGCAGATCGAGCCCCGCCTGGAACGCCTTGTAGAGGGCGTCGCGGATGCTCATCACGCCAAGCATTTCGCCATTCTCGTCAATCAGACGCACCTGCGGAACGCGGATCTCCTCGTTCACGCGCGGCCCCTCGCGGGAGGGGGGCGAAGGGGGCATGGGGCCTCGTGCTATGGTCGTCTCCTGTCTCAGTTACGATATGTGTTCAAAGTGACTTATGGGGCGGCCCGCGTCAGGCCGCAACTGTCTGCGAAGAATTTGCCCGCATGTCGGGTGGCGTTGCCTCATTTGCAAGCAGGGCCACCGCGTCGGCCAGCGGCAGGCTCTCCTGCTCGCGGCCCGGCAGGCGGCGGAGCACCAGCATCCCCTCCTCCGCCTCGCGTCGGCCGACCACGGCCAGGATGGGCACGCGGGTCTCGATGTGATCCACCACCTTGCGGTTGATCTTCTCGTTGCGGATATCGGCTTCGGCGCGGATTCCCGCGGCCTTGAGCGTTGCCACCACCTGCTCGGCATAAGGCGCCGCGTCGTCCACGATGCTGGCGACCACCACCTGGCGCGGGGCCATCCAGAGGGGGAAGCGGCCGGCATATTGCTCGATCAGCATGCCGATGAAGCGCTCGAAGCTGCCGAGGATGGCCCGGTGCAGCATGACGGGGCGGCGGCGCGTGCCGTCTTCGGCCGTGTATTCGGCGTCCAGCCGCTCGGGCAGCACGAAATCCACCTGGAGCGTGCCGCATTGCCAGTCGCGGCCGATGGCGTCGCGCAGCACGAATTCGAGCTTCGGGCCGTAGAAGGCGCCCTCGCCCGGGTTCAGCTCGTATTCGACGCCGGCGATGGCGCAGGCCTCGCGCAGCGCGCCCTCGGCGCGGTCCCAGGTGGCGTCGTCGCCGGCGCGGGTCTCGGGGCGGTCGGAGAATTTCACGCGGAATTCGGGGAAGCCGAGGTCGCGGTAGATGTCGGACAGCAGCGCCACGAACTTCACCGTCTCATCGGCGATCTGGTGCTCCTCGCAGAAGATATGCGCGTCATCCTGCGTGAAGGCGCGCACGCGCATGATGCCGTGCAGCGCACCCGAAGGCTCGTAGCGGTGGCAGGCGCCGAATTCGGCCATGCGCAGCGGCAGGTCGCGATAGGAGCGGATGCCCTGGTTGAAGATCTGCACATGGCAGGGGCAGTTCATCGGCTTCAGCGCGTTGATCTTGTGGGCTTCCGCCTGGTCCTCGACCGAGGCCAGGAACATCCCCGCGCGGAATTTTTCCCAATGGCCGGAGGCTTCCCAGAGGCGGCGATCCACCAGCTGCGGCGTCTTCACCTCCTGGTAGCCGGAGGCATCCAGGCGGCGGCGCATATAGTCCTCCACCGTGCGGTAGAGCTTCCAGCCATTGGGGTGCCAGAAGACGGAGCCTTGGGCCTCCTCCTGCATGTGGAAGAGGTGCATCTCGCGTCCGATGCGGCGGTGGTCGCGCTTCTCGGCCTCCTCCAGCATGTGGAGATGGGCGTCCAGTTCCTTCTGGTCGCGCCAGGCGGTCGCGTAGATGCGGCTCAGCATCGCGTTGCGGTGATCGCCCCGCCAATAGGCGCCGGCCACCTTCATCAGCTTGAAGGCGGTGCCGACACCGCCCGTGGTTGGCATATGCGGGCCGCGGCAGAGGTCGAGCCAATCGCCCTGGCGATAGATCGAGATCGGCACATCCACCGGCAGGTCGCGGATGAGTTCGGCCTTGTAGCGCTCGCCCTTGGCCTCGAAGAAGGCGATGGCCTCCTCGCGCGGCCAGACCTCGCGCGTGAACGCCGCGTTGCGCGCGATGATCTCGCGCATCTTGGCCTCGATCCGAGGGAAATCCTCGGGCGTGAAGGGCTCGTTGCGGGCGAAGTCGTAATAGAAGCCATTCTCGATGGCGGGGCCGATCGTCACCTGCGTGCCGGGAAACAGCTCCTGCACGGCCTCGGCCAGCACATGTGCGGCGTCGTGGCGGATCAGCTCCAGCGCCTCGGCATCCTTGCGGGTAATGAAGCGCAGGCTCGCATCGGCCGTGATCTCGCGGCTGAGATCCATCATCTCGCCATCCACGACCATGGCGAGCGCCGCCTTGGCCAGGCCCGGCCCGATGGACGCGGCCACCGCCGTGCCGGTCACCGCGCCGTCGAATTGGCGAAGGGAGCCGTCAGGGAGGGTGATCGCGGGCATTGCATTCTCGTGGCTTGGGGAAAGGGAGGCGGACCATGGGCAGCGCGCCCGCCCCGGTCAAGCGCTTCCCTTTGCACGCCTGGGTCGCGCGGGCCAAGATGCGCCATGTCCCAGTTGCGCAGCGCGATCTTCCTCGATTTTGACAATCTGGTCTCCGGCCTCAGGGATGGCGCCGGCCCCGAATTCGCGCTGCGCTTCGCCGAGCAGCCGGAACTCTGGCTGACACCCCTGCTGGCGGACCTGCCGCGCCGCGCTCTGCTGCGCCGCTGCTACATGAACCCGGCCGGCATGCTGGAGGATGGGGCGGGATCGCGGGCGCGCTATTCGGATTTCCGCTGGACCTTCCTGGCGGCGGGGTTCGAGGTGGTGGATTGCCCCCGCCTCACGCGGCTCAAGAACGCGGCCGACCTGCGGATCGCACTGGATGCGATGGAGGCCATGCTCTCGCCCCTCGCGCGGTATGATGAGTTCATCCTGCTCTCCACCGACAGCGATTTCGTCCCCCTCCTTCAGCGCCTGCGCGCGGCGGACCGGCGCACGCGGCTGGTGGCGCATCCCGAGGTGGGGGGCGGGGTGCGGACCGCAGCGGATGAGGTGATCGGGCTGGACACGGTCGCGGGCTGGCTCGGCTGGCAGCCGCAACGCGAGGCGGGGCCGGCCTTCGGCGCGCCCGATGCGGCGGAGCTGCTGGCCGTGGTGCGGGACATCCTGCTGGAGGCGGAGGCGCCGGTGCATGTGCCGCATCTGGGCCAGATGCTGCGCAACCGGACCGGCGCCACGCTGCGCGGCAGCGATTTCGCGGGCCAGGGCTCGCTCGATGCGATGCTGGCGGCCGCAGGCGGCTTCATCCGGCGCGAGGGGCCGGGCGGCGGGCATGTGCTCCGCCCCGAATGGCTGGATCAGCCGCCGGCCGACAATCTCGCGGCGGACTGAAGCACCTCCTCCACGCCGAGCGCGGCAAGCGGATCGCGCCGCAGCACCGCAACCGGGCCACGCGGGGCGCAGAGGGCAGGGTCACTCTCGCCACCGAAGAGCGCCAGCGTCGGGCAGCCGGCGGCGGCGGCGACATGGGTGGGGCCGCTGTCATTGCCGATGGCGAGCGCCGCGCGGCGGGCGACGGCAGCCAGCTGGCGCAAATCGGTGCGGCCGGTCAGGTCCAGGGCCGCCGGCGCATGGGCCAGGATCTCCCGCGCGATGGGCGCCTCGGCCGGGCCGCCGCAGATCACCACGGGGCGGCCGAGGGCGGCGGCCACTTCGCCGAACTTCGCCGCGGGCCAGCGCTTGCCCGGGCGCAGCGGGGAGGCGCCGGGCAGCAGAAGCGCGAAATCATCCGGCAAGGCGAAGCCGCTGACATCGGCGGCGAGCCAGTCCAGCGCGGGTTCCGGGAAATGGGTGATCCCGGCGGCGCGGAGCTGCCCGCGCTGGCGTTCCATCGTGTGCAGGAAATCCCGCCGCGGATCGGCATCGGGGTGGGAGGCGCCGCGCGCGATGCCGGACCATTCGGCAGCCCCCCCCACGAACCAGCGATAGCGGGAGGAGCGGCTGGAGGTCTGCAGGTCATAGACCCGCGCGAAGCCTGTCCGCCTGAGCCGGAGCGCCAGGCGCAGCACGGCGGGCAGGTTGGTCCAGTCCGGGCGGCCGTCGCTCCAGACGTGGTCGAACCATGGCGCGGCCTCGCCGAGTGCGGCGAAGGGCGGCGTGGTCAGCAGCGTGATCTCGGCATCGGGGTGATGCGCGCGGATGGCGGCGAAGGGGCCGAAGGCCTGCACGAAATCGCCGAGGGCCGCGAGCTTGATGACGAGGATGCGCGTCATGGCAGCAGCTCGCGATAGAGCGCCAGCGTCGCCTCCTGCATGGCCTCCATGGTGGGCACGCGCGCGCGCGCCGCCTGGCCCATCGCGGTGCGTGCCTCGGGCGGGAGCGCCAGCGCGGCGCGGATCTGCGCGGCGAGCGCGGCGGTATCGCCGGGGGGGGTCAGCCAGCCGGTCACGCCATGCGCCACTGTCTCGCGCGGGCCGCCGAGATCGGCGGCGACGATCAGCCGGCCCATGGCCTGCGCCTCGATGACGCTGCGGCCGAAGGCCTCGGGCTCGATGCTCGCATGCACCACCACATCGGCGGCGAGGAGGGCGGCGGGCATGTCGGCCACATGGCCCGGGATGCGCAGGCGGCCGGCCACGCCGCGCGCTTCGGCGAGGGCGCGCAACTCGGCGACATAGGCGTCGCGGCCCTGGGGGTCGCCGGCCAGCACGGCGATGGCGCCGGGGAGCTGGGCCAGCGCCTCGATCAGCACCCCCTGCCCCTTCCAGCGGGTCAGGCGCGCGGGCAGCAGGATGACGGGCGCGCCCTCCGGCACCGCCCATTCGGCGCGCAGGGCGGCGATGCGCTCGGGCGCGACCAGCGCGGGGTCGAAGCGGCGAAGGTCCACGCCGCGTGGGATCACCCGGCTCTCCCTCCCGTGCGTCGCGCGGATATGCTCCTCGATATGGCGACTGATGGCGATGACCCGGTCACCCCGCGCCATCACGGAATTATAGAGCCTCTTGCCAGGAAAGCCCTCGCCATAGGTGCCGTGATAGGTGGTCACGAAACGGGCGCCCGCGCGCCGCGCGGCCAGCCAGGCCGACCAGGCCGGCGCGCGGGAGCGCGCATGCAGGATCGCAACGCCCTCTGCCCGCACCAGCGCCGCCAGCGCGGCCGCGTTGCGCCAGATGCCGATGGGCGATTTGGTGGCGAGCGGCAGCGCGATGTGCCTGGCCCCCGTCGCCTCCAGCGCCGGCACCAGACGCCCGCCGCTGGAGGCGACGAGCGCACGGAAGCCGGCGGTCTGGATGGCCTCCGCGATTTCGAGCGTGCCGCGCTCAACGCCGCCCGCATCGAGGGCAGGCAGCACCTGGAGAATGGCGGGCGGGAGCGGCATGGGTGTCCCTGCTATCCTTCCGCATGGACGGCGTCCACTCCGCGTGCGATTCCGGAGGCATGAGCGAAGAACACGGCACCCTCGGGCATCTGGCCTTTCGGCGGCAGCGCGGGCATGGCCCCGGCCTCGTCTTCCTGGGCGGCTTCAACAGCGACATGACCGGCAGCAAGGCGGAATACCTGGCCGCCTGGTGCGCCGCGCGCGGCCGGGCCTTCCTGCGTTTCGACTATAGCGGCCACGGCGCCTCGGGCGGGCGCTTCGAGGCGGGCAGCATCGGCCAATGGGCAGCGGATGCCGAGCGCGTGCTGCTGGAGCTCACCGAGGGGCCGCAGATTCTGGTGGGTTCCTCCATGGGCGGCTGGATCTCGCTGCTGCTCGCGCGCCGCCATCCGGAGCGACTGGCCGGGCTGATCGGCATCGCGGCCGCGCCCGACTTCACGGAAGACCTGATGTGGGCGCAATTCCCGGAGGCCATCCGCGCTGAGATCGAGCGCGAGGGGCAATGGCTGCGCCCTTCCGAATACGGCACCCCCTACCCCATCACGCGCCACCTCATCGAGGATGGCCGCCGCAACCTGGTGCTGCGCGAACCCCTGCCCATCGCGGCGCCGGTCCGCCTGCTGCAAGGCCAGGCCGACCCCGACGTGCCCTGGCAGACGGCCATCCGGCTCGCCGCGCATATCACGGGGGACGACGTGGAGGTGACGCTGGTGAAGGCCGGCGACCACCGCCTCTCCAAGCCGGCGGAGCTGGCGTTACTCGGCCGGACGCTCGGCGCGCTCCTCGGCCCCCTCTGCGGCGAAAATGGCGGCTAGCCCCTCGCGGAAGCTGGGATAGGCCCAGTCGAGGCCGAGCATCTGCCTGGTGCGGCGGCTGGAGACCAGCCGGCTCTCATCCCAGAAGCTGCTGCCCATCTCGCTCATCCGCGCATAGGCCTCGGCGAAGGGCGTGGGCGGCGGCGGCGTCACGCCCAGCAGGCGGCAGGCTTCGAGGGTCACATCGGCCTGAGTGCTTGGCGTGTCATCCACCAGGTGCAGCACGCGCGTGCCAGGGCCGGGCGGGCGGTGGGCCGCGGCCATCACGGCCCGGGCGATGTCGTCGCGGTGGATGCGGCTGAAGCTGTGGCCGGGCTTGACCACGCAGCGGGCCGTGCCGGCGCGGACGTCATCCAGTGCGGAGCGGCCGGGGCCGTAGATGCCGCCAGTGCGGAACAGGTCCACCGCGACGCGGTCGGCCAGCGCGCGCCATTGCCCCTCGGCGTCCAGGCGGCGCTGGCTGCGCTCCTGGCCGGGGGCGGGCGGCGTTGCCTCATCCACCCAGGCACCCCCGCGGTCGCCATAGACCCCGGTGGTCGAGATGTAGCCCACCCAGGTGAGCGGGGCCGCGCGCAGGGCTTCGGCATGGGCGGCCCAGACGGGATCGCCCTGCGGCCCGGGCGGCGCGGTGGTGACGAGGTGGGTGACACCGTCCAGCAGGGCCGGATCGTCGAAGGCGACGACACCTGGCTTGCCGCCCGGATTGCGGGAGGTGATTCGGGCCGGCCATCCCGCCCGCTGGGCGAGGTCCAGGATGGCCAGGCCGGTATAGCCCTGGCCGATGATCAGGAGGTTGCGCTTCATCGGCGGAGGTTACGCCTCCGCGAGCAATGCCGCCACATCGAGCCGCCGGGTGAACATGGTCATCGCACCGTCGGCATCCCGCGGCCATTCCTCGCGCGGGCGGTCGCGACAGAGTTCCACGCCATTGCCGTCGGGGTCGCGGAGGTAGAGCGCCTCGCTCGCGCCATGGTCGGAAGCGCCGTCGAGCTTCACGCCGGCCTCCAGCACGCGCTTCAGGGCAACCGCAAGGGCCGCGCGATCGGGATAGAGCAGCGCCACGTGATAGAGGCCGGTGTGGTGCGCGGGCGGCGGGGTACCGCCCTCGCTCTCCCATGTGTTCAGCGCGATGTGGTGGTGGTAGCCGCCGGCCGACAGGAAGGCCGCACCGGGACGCTCCAGCATGACGGTCAGGCCCAGCACATCCCGCCAGAAGCCGAGGGCGCGGGGGATGTCGGCGACCTTGAGGTGGACATGGCCGATGCGGGTCTCGGCGGGGGCGGAGTAGGTGTTCTGTGTCATGGGCGCATCCTGGCATCGGCAGACCTGGCCGCGCCAATCACGATGCGCAATGACAGTTATCAACGACGCGAAGTCACCAGCCAGAGCCCCGCGAAGACCAGCAAGGCGGCCGGCAGCGCAAGCCAGCCCATGCGCTCGCCGAAAAGAAGCGCGCCCCAGAGCACGCCCGCGATGGTCACGATATAGCCCGTCTGGCTGGTGATCACGCTGCCTGTCGCCGCGATCAGGCGGAAATAGAGCAGGTAGGCGAAGGCGGTGAGCGCCGCCTGGAATGGGATCAGCCACTCCACCCCCCAGCCGATCGCGCCCGGCCAATGCACCTGGCCCATGAGCACGCCGAAGATCGCGATGAAGAAGGCGGCCGCGTAGAGCGCGCCGGTGGCGAGCGCCAGTGCATCCGTGCCACGGGGTGCCAGGCGCGAGGCCACGATATTGGAGATGGCGAAGCCCACGGGCGTCACGGCGGCCAGCAGCGCCCAGCCCAGCAGGCTCGCATCCGGCAGGGCCGCGCCCGGTGCCATGGCCAGCGCCACACCCGCGAAGCCCAACAGCGTGCCCATGATGCGCGCGGGCGTCAGCCTGTCCATCCCGAGCGCCGCCGCCCCCAGCACGGTGAGGATGGGCGAGAGTGGAACGAGCAGCGCGAAGAAGCCGGCCGGGATGTGCTGCAACGCCGTGTAGCCCGCGAAATTCGCGAGCGCGAAACCCGAAAACCCCGAGGCGGCATACTGGATGAGATGCGCCCGGTCGAGCGGGATCGCCAGGCGCCGCTTGGCGCAGAGGACGGAGAGGATCAGCGCCGAACCGAAGGCGCCCCAGAAGGCGAAGCCGAGCGGCGCGATGCCCCCCGCCATGGCCGCCTTCACGATGGAGGGGGTGAGCCCCCAAACCACACCGAGGATGAGCAGCGCGGGGATATGGCGGGCAAGCGGCATGGACGGCAAAGGCGCGAAGCTGACCACCATGTCAACCATGGACCAGGGGCGTTGAACCAGGCGGCGGAATGCCGACATGGTGAGCCATGGCGGAATTGCCCGACTCCGAAATCATCGCGCTGCAACGCGACCCGCTGCTGCCGGCCGAGCCCTGCCCGGTGCGCTGGCGCCGCTCGCCCCGCGCGCGGCGCGTCTCGCTGCGCATCGACCCGGCGCGGGGCGATGTGGTGGTGACGCTGCCCAGCCGCGCCGCCAAGCGCCACGGCGTGGCGCTGCTGACCGAGCATGCCGGCTGGATCATGCAGAAGCTCGGCAACCTGGCGCCCGAGCGAGCCTTCGAGGCGGGCGGCAGCGTGCCGATCGGTGGCGTGGAGCACCTGATCCGCCACGAGCCCGGCCGGCGCGGCGGCGCCTTTCTGGAAGACGGGGTTCTGGTGGTGACCGGCGAGGCGCCCTTCATCGCGCGGCGTGTGCGCGATTTCCTCCGCGCCGAGGCGCTGCGCCGCATCGTGACTGCCGCCCGCCCGCATTGCGAAGGGCTGGGCGTCACGCCAAGCGCCATTCGGCTGAAGGACACGAAGAGCCGCTGGGGCAGCTGTGCCGCGAACCGCACCCTCTCCTTCTCGTGGCGCCTCGTGCTCGCCCCGGAGTGGGTGCTGGATTATGTGGTGGCGCATGAGGTGGCGCATCTGCGCGAGATGAACCACTCGAACCGCTTCTGGGCGCTGGTCGAACAGCGATCCACGCACAGGCACGCCGCAACCGAATGGCTGCGGCGGCACGGGCCGTCCCTGCAAAGAATGGGGTAAGGGCGGCCTGCGCCGCCCCCGTGACTTATCCGACGCTCAGGCGCCGCTCGGTGATCTGCTGCTTCATGCTCTTCTGCAGCTTCTCGAAGGCGCGGACCTCGATCTGACGAACCCGCTCGCGGCTGATGTTGTATTGCTGCGAGAGTTCCTCGAGCGTGGTCGGCTCGTCCTTCAGGCGACGCTCGATCAGGATGTGGCGCTCGCGTTCGTTCAAGGTGCGCAGAGCGCCGTTCAGCATGTCCTTGCGGTTGGACATGTCCTCGCGGTCGGCCAGCTCCGTCTCCTGGCTCTCGGCGTCATCCACCAGCCAATCCTGCCACTCGCCCTCGCTATCGGCGCGGACGGGGGCGTTCAGGCTGTTGTCGGGCGAGGCCAGGCGGCGGTTCATGCTCACCACATCCTGCTCGGGCACGGCCAGCGTCTTCGCGATCTTGGCCACGACCTCAGGCTGCAGGTCACCCTCCTCCAGCGCCCCGATCTGCCCCTTCAGGCGACGGAGGTTGAAGAAGAGCTTCTTTTGCGCGGCCGTCGTCCCCATCTTCACGAGGGACCAGCTGTGCAGGATGTATTCCTGGATGGCGGCGCGGATCCACCACATCGCGTAGGTCGCGAGGCGGAAGCCACGATCGGGGTCGAAGCGCTTGACCGCCTGCATCATGCCGACATTGCCCTCGGAGATCAGTTCACCGACCGGCAGGCCATAGCCGCGATAACCCATCGCGATCTTCGCCACGAGGCGCAGATGCGAGGTGACAAGCTTGTGGGCGGCCGCCTCGTCGCCGGCATCGCGCCAGCGCTTGGCCAGGTTCAGCTCCTCCTCGGGGGCGAGCATGGGGAATTTGCGGATATCCTGGAGGTAACGCGAGAGGTTGCCTTCAGGGGCAAGCGGGATACTCAAAGAAGCCATCGGATTCGACGAGCCTTCCATCTGCGCCGTGCCCCACCCCGTGACGGCGGCGGGCACACGGCCTTTGTGGCCTAACGCGTCTGGGGCCCTCCCGGATGCATCCGCCCCGGTCACGGAAGGGGCGGTGTCAGCATGCGGGGGTTGAGCGGCACCCCATGGCGAAGTTCCAACACGAAATTACCAAGGCGCATCGATTTGCGCAAGCAAAACCGACCAACTTGGTCCGGTTACTCGCCGTTACAGGCCAGTAAGGCCTGGAGTTTCAGGAAGTCTTCCGGCGGGTCAGACTGAAAAGACAGATTCTTTCGGGTAATGGGGTGAAGAAAGCCGAGGCTGGCCGCATGCAGCGCCTGGCGGGGGAAGGCCAGCAGGGCCTCGCGCAACCCCGCCGGAAGGTTCCGGCTCGCTACCGGGATACGTCGCAGATACACGGGATCACCCACCAGGGGGTGGCCGATATGCGCGATGTGCACCCGGATCTGATGGGTGCGCCCGGTCATCAGCTTGCACCGCACCAGCGAGACCGCGCCGTGGAAGACCTGCTCGGTCCGGTAGTTGGTGATGGCGTGCTTGCCGCCACTGGCGCCGGCCATTTCACCCCGCTGGACGCCGCGGCTGCGCTGCTCGACCACCGCCATGCGCTTGCGGTCCGTCGTATGACGGCCGATCGCGGCCTCGATCACGCCATCGGCCGGGTTGGGCACGCCCCAGGCCAGGGCCAGGTACTCGCGATCCAGGTCGCGCGTGCCGAAGGCGTCGGACAGGACCTGGTGCGCCTGCTGGCTCTTGGCGACGACCATGATGCCCGAGGTGTCCTTGTCCAGCCGGTGGACGATGCCCGGCCGCTTCTCGCCGCCGATTCCCTCCAACTCTTCCCCGGCGTGCGCGAGCAGGCCGTTGACCAGCGTGCCATCCAGGTTGCCCGGCGCCGGATGCACGACGAGGCCGGCCGGCTTGTCGAGGACGATGAGGTGCGCATCCTCGAACAGGATGTTCAGCGCCATGGCCTGAGCCTGCGGCCTGGCTGGGGCGGGCGGCGGCTCCGCCACGCGATAGAGGCTGCCCGGGCGGACCGCCTGCGCGGGCTCGGTCAAGGGCTGGCCGTCCCGCGTGACGTGGCCTTCCTCGATCAATGCCTTGACGCGGGAGCGCGAGAGACTGCCTATCCGCTCCGCGAGGAATCGGTCCACGCGCTGTCCGTGATCGGCTTCCGTCGCGGTGATGTCATGGGTTTCTGGCAAATGCAGGCACTCAAATTCCTGGTTGTGGCGATGGGCGTGCTGATCGTGGCCGGCACCGTGACGCTGGTCGTGCTCCTCGTCCAGCGTGCGGGTGGGCGGGGCGAGGCGGCGCTGCCCGCGATGAGCCTGAACCTGCCCGCCGGCAGCCGCATCCTGGGGCTTGCCGGCGCGGGCGACCACTTCGCCGTGCATGTGCAGCGCCCCGATGGGGACCGCATCCTGCTGCTCGATCCGCGCACGGGCCGCGTGGTGGGCGAGATAACGCCGGGTGCGGCGGTGCCGGTGCGCTGAGGCGCCCGCGATGGCGCACAAGAAGCCCAACCTGCCCGAGAAGACCTGCGCCGCCTGTGGCCGCCCCTTCGCCTGGCGGAAGAAATGGGCACGGACCTGGGACGAGGTGCGCTTTTGCTCCGATGCGTGCCGGGATGGGAGATATGCAAAGGCCCGGCTTGCCCCGCCCGCAAGGGGCGGCTAAGACCACGCCACTGGCCAAGTCCCTTTCGTCTAGAGGCCTAGGACACCGCCCTCTCACGGCGGCAACAGGGGTTCGAATCCCCTAAGGGACGCCACCAATCTCAGGATCGCGTCACTTGCGGGGGGTCCAGGCGCTCACGCGAATGGCAGCCGCGGCCGCACCCACCGATTGGCCTGCGGCCAACCGCTGCACATTCAACCTTCGACCACGCGGCGTTGTGCGGGCATTCTCATGGCTGTCCATCCGGGGCTCCGAGCTGGGAAGATGTCGTCCTCGTAACCACGGCCCACCCACTCAGCCCCGGCGGGTCACCTCCATGCCGAGGCCAGCTAGCCGCCCGCCGCCGTCCGGAAGCTCGTCTCCACCTCGCCGATCAGCGCCTTCGCGTCTGGCAGAACCAGGCCGGCGCGACCGGGGGCCGCCAGCCCCTCCCGCGTCAGCGCGCCCAGGATGCGCGTCACCACCTCGCGCCGCGTGCCGATGCGCGCGGCCAGTTCGTGATGCGGACGCGGCGGCGAGATGATCATGCCGCCCCCCTCGCGCGGGCGGGCCATGCGCAGCAGCAGCGCGATCAGCCGCGGACGCACCGGCAGGATGGTGAGTTCCAGCAGCCGCGCATCCTTCTCCCGCACGAGGGCCGCCAGCATCCGCATCACATGGTGCGACGCCTCCGGCGTCGAGAGCGCGAAGGTCATGAAGGGGCTGGTCGCGATCACGCAGACCCGGGCTTGTGTCAGCGCCACGACGCCCACCGAGCGCGGGCCGCCATCGATCGCCGCGATCTCACCGAAGAACTGGCCGGGGCCGAGCTCATTCAGGATGATCTCGTGCCCGCCGGCGCTGGGCATGACGATGCGCACCTCGCCCTCCGCGATGAAAAAGACGTCCCGCGCCGGGTCGCCCGCCTCCAGCACGGTCTGCCCCGGCTCGAAGACATGCCAGCGGGCCACGCCGGCCAAGGCCTCCAGCGCCTGCGGCGCGAAGGGCCGGAAGAAGGGAAAGCGGGCGAGGTCGTCCATGGTGCAGCACTCATCGGGCGGATTCCGTGACACCATGCCACGACGGCGCCGCGCCGTCTCATGCTGCATGAGGTATTCGGTTCGGGCGATGGGTCATGCGCGGGACGGCCTCTGTGCTTCGCAGCCGTGGCGCATCCCGCGGCGCGCCGTGCCGGGCCCGATGTGACACAGGGCAGATGCTGGGGAACGCCCGCTGGAAGGTCGCCGCGCCATGTCGCGACCCGGCTCGGCCCAGCGCTGCATTCCTCGGGTCTCTTGGCCAGGAAAAAGAAGTGTCGTTGTTTGCCGTGCCGGCCCAGGCCTCCCCGCCGCTTTTCCTGCTGGCCTTTGACGGCTTTGTCCTCGACCTCAACCGCGGGGTGCTGACGGCCGAGGCGCGGCCGGTCATCGCCCCTCTCAACCAGGTCCCATCCCGGCAGCCCTCCGCTGCCGCCTGAGCTGGGCCGCGCTGCTGGTCGGCTGCGTCGCCGCCTGGATGCGCGCGGAGCAAGTGCCGGCCGAACCGGTCGAGGAACCTCAGGCCTTGCTCTATCCTGGATGCGAGGGGATCGCCCCCGCTACGATGCCGGCCGAGCCGGTCCTGCTGATGCATGGCGCCGCAGACGCGGCCAACCCGGCCGCATCCTGCGAAGGCCTGGGCGGCGCGGCGGGCTGGGCGTGCTGGCAGCGGGCCTCGTTGCCCGCGATATGGCGCCGGGCTTCGCGCTCGGTGGCGCCGTCCGCGATGCCAGCCTGCTCTGGAGCGCCACGATCAGCCTGGCCCCGCCCGAAGGCGAGCCGGTGAAGATGCCGGGCACGCTCTGGGCACTCCTGCTGCCCGCCCTCCTTGGCCTGCTCAACCGGCAGCCGGCCCCTTTGGCACGCGCCTTGGCCGTCGCCGCGGCGGCGCCGGCCATGCTCTGACCGGAGGTTGCAGAGGACTCGCCCGCCCCTGTATGGTCCGGCTTCAGGGACAGCGAACACATCATGAACGACCTCTTCGCGGGGCGCGGCGGCAAAGCCGTCGCCTCCAGCTACAACGCCGCCGACATCGAGGTCCTGGAGGGGCTGGAGCCCGTCCGGCGCCGGCCTGGCATGTATATCGGCGGCACGGATGAGAACGCGCTGCACCACCTCGCCGCCGAGGTGCTGGACAATGCGATGGACGAGGCCGTGGCCGGCCATGCGGACCGCATCGACGTGGTGCTGGAGGCCGGCAACTGGTTCTCGGTGCGCGACAATGGGCGCGGCATCCCGGTGGACCCGCATCCGAAATTCCCGAAGCTCTCGGCGCTGGAGGTCATCCTCACCACGCTGCATTCGGGCGGCAAGTTCTCGGGCAAGTCCTATGAGACCTCGGGCGGCCTGCATGGGGTGGGGTCTTCCGTCGTCAATGCGCTGGCCGAGCGGATGGAGGTGGAGGTCGCGCGCGACCGCACCCTGTTCGGCCACGCCTTCGAACGGGGCAAGCCGGTCCAGAAGCTGAAGAACCTCGGCCCCATCCACAACCGCCGCGGCACCACGGTGCGGTTCAAGCCAGACCCGGAGATCTTCGGCAAGCAGGCCTTTGCGCCGGCGCGGCTCCACCGGCTCTGCCGGTCCAAGGCCTATCTGTTCCGCGGCGTCGAGATCCGCTGGAAGTGCGATGCCGCGCTGGTCACGGGCAGCGACACGCCGGCGGAAGCGGTGCTGCATTTCCCGGGCGGGCTCGCGGATTTCCTCGCCGCCTCGGTCGAAGGTCGCAGCACGGTGGTGCCCGCGCCCTTCGCCGGCGAAGTCGGCTTCACCGAAAGCGGAAGCGGGGAGAAGGCGGGACGGGCCGAATTCGCCCTGACCTGGCTGGAACAGGGGGACGGCTTCCTCAACACCTACGCCAACACCATCCCGACACCACAGGGCGGCACCCACGAAGCGGGGCTCCGCGCCGCGCTGGTGAAGGGTCTGCGCGCCTATGGCGAGTTGAAACGCGACAAGCGGGCGGCGACGCTGACAGCCGATGACGTCTTCGGCGGCCTGGCCGGGATGCTCAGCGTCTTCATCCGCGACCCGCAATTCCAGGGCCAGACCAAGGACAAGCTGACCAGCCCCGAA
>JAIYCD010000239.1 GCA_027488195.1 Acetobacteraceae bacterium
GGTGGGGCCGTTCCGGGTTTTGGTCGACTACCTGAAAAGCCCGCTCTTCCAGCGCGAGCGTCCGCGGCTGCTCGTCATGACGGTGCTCGAAGGGGCGATGTCCATCGGGCCCGAGAATCGCGGCGCCTACCCGCAGCACTTCATGCCGGCCGCGGATTTCATCCGCGACGTTCGTGAGGCCGTGGCTGCCGGCGCGCCGCGCTGAGCAACGGCCGGATGGGGCTGGCCAGATGACGGCACGGTAATTGCTGACTACCTGGCTCAACCATCACCAGCCGGGAATTCCGCATGTTTCGCCGTTCGCTTTTGCCGCTTTTCGCGGCAACCGCCTTACCTCTGTCCGCACGAGCCCAACTGCGCACGGAGGGGGCGTGGACGCCCGATCGCTCGATCCGCCTGGTCGCTCCCTTCGCCGCCGGCGGCGCCGCCGACATCATCTCCCGCATCGCCGCCGAGGAGCTGTCGCCCCTCCTCGGGCAGCAGGTGGTGGTCGAGAACCGGACCGGCGCCGGCGGCGCCATCGGCACGGAATTCGTGGCCCGCGCCCGGCCCGATGGCTTCACCCTGCTGACCGCCAGCCAGGCGACGCATGGCATCACGCCCGTCCTCACCCGCCTGAACTTCGACCCCGGCACAGACACGACGCCCATCGCGAACTTCGCGGGCGTCCCGGCCGTGCTTATCGTGAACAACGACCTGCCGGTGCGCACCCTGCCGGAATTCCTCGCACTCGTCCGCGCCCGCCCCGGACAGCTTGCTTATGGCTCGGCCGGCATCGGCTCCTCCACGCATATGACGCTGGCGCTGCTGGCGCATAAGGCGGGGCTGGACCTGACGCATGTGCCCTATCGCGGCTCGGCGCTCGCCATGCCCGATCTCATCAGCGGGCGCCTCGCCGCCATGACGGACACGATCAGCAGCGCGCTCCCCTTCATCCGCGACGGGCGGGTGCGGGCAATCGCCGTCTCCACCACCGCGCGCCTGGCGGTGTTGCCGGACGTGCCGAGCGTCTCCGAAACCCTGCCGGGCTATGAGGTGTTGAACTGGTACGGCATCTCCGGCCCCGCCGGCCTGCCCGCCCCCATCGTCACCACCATCCACGCCGCGGTGCAGACCATCCTGGCCCGCCCCGCCTTCCGCCAACGGCTGGCGAGCGGCGGCATGGAGGCCCTGCCGATGAGCACGGCCGACTACGCCGCCTACATCGCCCGCGATCGGGCCCAATGGGCGGAGTTGCAGCGCGCCACTGGCCTGCGGGCCGACTGAGATTATTTTGCCGCCGCAACATTTAGCCCTGGCGGAACGGACCCGCCGGGACCATATCCGACATCAGCCCTAGGAATTGACCACATGGAACTCTCCAGCCGCGGCATTGCCCTTGCCACCGCCGCCCTCCAGCTCGCCGCCGCCAACCGCGCGGCCCGCACCGGCCGCCTGCCGCTGGCGCGGAGCGTGGCCCCTCGTCCGGGCCGCCGCCGTGCCGCCACCCCCGCCCGGCAGACCACCGTATCTTCCAAGGGTTGATCCTGTGGGCTGCGTTACAGCAGCCCACCCAGGATCTGCCCGCCCAACATGGGGCGTGGCGCGCCGGTCGTCTCCGGAAAGCTGATCGGCAGGCCACGCGCCGTGCGCGCCGCCAACACGGCGAAGCACTGCGCCTCCAGCGCATCGCCATTCCATCCCGCCACTTCCACCGGCCGCACGGGCTCGCTCAGTGTCGCCGAGAGTGCGCGCATCATGGCGGGGTTGCGCCGGCCGCCTCCGGCCACCAGCCATTGCATCGGCGGCTCCGGGAAATGCCGCGCCGCCGCAGCGACGCAGACCGCGCAGAAGGCCACCAGCGTCGCCGCACCATCCTGCGGCGAGAGCACATGCGCGCCCGCATCACGCAGCGCGCGGTCGAAATCCAGGCGATCGAGTGATTTGGGCGGACTCAGCGCCAGATAGGGGTGCGCCATGAGCCGCCCGAGCACCGCGCCATCCGCCTGGCCGGCGAGCGCCAGATTGCCATCCTTGTCGTAATCGCGGCCGAGCGAGCGCTTGGCCCAGTCATCCAGCGGCCCATTGGCCGGCCCCGTGTCGAAGGCCTGCATCTGCCCATCCGTTCCGAGCCAGGTGACGTTGGCAACGCCCCCCAGGTTCAGCACGGCCAGTGGCTTGGGCAGGCTGTGCGCCAGCGCCGCATGGGCGATCGGCACGAGCGGCGCCCCCTGCCCGCCCGCCGCCACGTCGGCGCTGCGGAAATCATAGGCGACCGAGAGGCCTGTCGCGCGAGCCAGCGCCCGTGCATCGCCGATCTGCCATGTGTGGCCGCGCGCATTGCGCGAATCCCCGGGACGAAGTGGCCGGTGCAGGATGGTCTGGCCGTGGAAGCCAGAGAGTTCGGCCTCGGGCAGACCAGCCCGCGCCGCCTCCTGCTGCACGCGCAGCGCCGCCGCCGCATGCCGCTCCGTCAGCCGCGCCGTGCAGTCGAGCAGGAAGGGGTCCTCGGGCGAGATCGTCGGCGCCATCTCCAGCAGCCGCCTGAGGTCCCGCCGGAGCGCCGGGTCATAGGGCAGCGTCAGCGTGGGGCCGAGCGTGCCCACGCGCTCCCCATCCGTCTCCACCCAGGCGGCGTCGACGCCATCGAGCGAGGTTCCGCTCATAAGGCCAATGATTCTCAACATGGGGGGAGTGTGCTACGGCGGGCCGCGAAACGCCAACCGGGTTCCCCTGCATGTCAGCCTCAGATTTCCTCTCCGTCATTCGCGAGCGCGGCTTCGTCCATCAGGTGACGGATGAGCCGGCGCTGGCCGCGCATTTCGCCAAGGGGCCGGTCACCGGCTATATCGGCTTCGATGCGACGGCCGACAGCCTGCATGTCGGCAGCCTGGTGCAGATCATGCTGCTGCGCTGGATGGCGAAGACCGGCAACCGCCCCGTGGTGCTGATGGGCGGCGGCACGACCAAGATCGGCGACCCCTCGGGCCGCGACGAGACGCGCATGATCCTCACCGAGGAGCGCATCGAGCAGAACAAGGCCGGCATCCGCCGCGTCTTCGAGCCCTTCCTGACCTTCGGCGATACGCCTGGCACGGCGATCATGCTGGATAATGCGGAGTGGCTGGACCGCCTCGCCTATATCCCCTTCCTGCGCGAGGTCGGACGCCATTTCAGCGTCAACCGGATGCTGAGCATGGACAGCGTGAAGCTGCGCCTGGAGCGCGACCAGCCGCTCACCTTCATCGAGTTCAACTACATGCTGCTGCAGAGCTACGACTTCGTGGAGCTGCGCCGCCGCCATGGCGTGACGCTCCAGATGGGCGGCAGCGACCAATGGGGCAACATCGTCATGGGTGCGGACCTCGTGCGCCGCATGGACCAGCAGGAGGCGTTTGGCATCACCACGCCGCTCATCACCTCGGCCTCCGGCGCCAAGATGGGCAAGACGGCGGCGGGTGCGGTCTGGCTGACCGCCGAGCGCGTCAGCCCCTATGACTACTGGCAGTTCTGGCGCAACGTCGAGGATGCCGATGTCGGTCGCTTCATGGCCCTTTTCACCGAGCTGCCGATGGAGGAGGTCCGCCGCCTCGGCGCGCTGGCCGGCACCGAGGTGAACGAGGCGAAGAAGATCCTGGCGACCGAGGCCTGCGCCCTGCTGCATGGCCGCGCCGCCGCCGAGGCCGCGGCCGAGACGGCGCGCCTTGCTTTCGAGCAGGGGGCCGCGGCCGAGAGCCTGCCCAGCATCAGCCACGCCCTGCCCGCCTCGCTCGCCGACCTGCTGGTCAGCGCCGGCCTCGCGGCCAGCAAGGGCGAGGCGCGGCGCCTCGTCGCGCAGAACGGCATCCGGCTGAACGATACAGCGGTGACGGATGCGGGCCTGAGCGTGACGGCGGCCGATCTGCGCGAGGGTGCCGCCAAGCTCTCGGCCGGCAAGAAGAAGCACGTGCTGGTGCGGCCGGCCTGAACCTCTCCTCAGGCGCCGCGCATGGGCGAAAGCTCGGCCAGCGCCTCCTCGAAGGCGAAGGCGTCGAGGTGGCGGGCGATCCTGGCCGCAGCAGGGCCGAGTGCCGAGCCGAGCGCGGCCTGATGGGTGCGGACGAAGGCGAGGGCCGCCATGTCGCTCGCCGCCAGCAGCGCCGCCAGCTCGGCGATGAGCCCAGGTCCCGCGCCGCCCTCTTCCAACCCGCCCTCGGTCGGAACAACGCCCCCTGCCCAGCCCGCGCCGGCGCGGAGTGATGCCGACGCGCCGGGCGCCGCCGTCGCGAGCACGGGCAACTCGCCCACCGGAACCTCCACCCAGAAGAGGCTGCCCTGCCCCGGGCTGCTCTCGACGCCGACTTCGCCGCCCATCAGCCCGGCCAGCCGGTGGCAGATGGAGAGGCCAAGCCCCGTGCCGCCATAGCGCCGCGTGGTGGAGGCGTCGGCCTCCGCCTTGGCCCGGCGCAGCTCCGTCTCCGCCGCCTTGCGGCCGCCGATATCCTCGAAGGAGATGACGGCGACCGGCATGCCATCGGCGCGCCAGAACACGTCCTGGTCGCTCGTCACCATGGCGCTCTCGGCGAGGGCCCGGTGGATCGCCCCCTCGCTGGCCGGGTAGGGCGAGGCGTCGCTGCGGTGGTGCTGCACCAGCCGGTGCGCGTGCAGCCCGACCAGCGCGCCCGGCTCCTCATGGCCGAGCAGCCGGGCCGCCGCCTGGTTCGCGAAGGTGATGTGCCCGTCGGGCCCCACGCCGACGATGCCGTTGGAGCTGCTCTCGAGCAACAGGCGTTCCTCCTCCTCCTTGCGGGCCAGCGCCTCCATCGCGGCGGCCCGGGCCGAGATGTCGCGCCCGATGAGAAGAAAGCCATCGAAGCCACCATCGGCGTCACGCAGCATGGTCCGCGTGATGCTGTAGAGGCGCTCCCGCCCGCTCGCATCGGGCAGCGCGCGCTCGAAGCTGCGAACCGTCTCACCCGAGGCGAGCTGCGCCGCCTCCTCGGCCTTGATGAGGGTCCAGATCTGCGGCGGAAAGGTTTCCTCCGCGGTCAGGCCCAGGATCTCCTCGGGGCTGCGCTTGCCGGCGAGTTCGACACAGGCGCGGCTGCAGGCCTTCAGCCGGAGGTCTCGCCCCCTCAAGGCGATGAGGTCGGGCGAGCGGTCGAGCACGCGGAAGAAATCCTGCCCGAGCGTCTCGGTCGCCTGGCGCGCGGTCAGCAGTTCGGCCGTGCGCTCGGCCACCAGTTCCTTCAGGAGGCTGCGGTGGCGCTCCAGCTCGATCGCCATCCTGGTCGCGCGTTTCGCTGAGGCAGGCGAGTGCCCGGATGCAGAGTTCCTGGATCAGCCGCGTCTCGGCGGTGCGGCGTTGGACTTCCGCCTCCAGCCACTCATTTTGCGCAGCCAGGCGGCGGCGCGCCTGAGCCAGTTCCAGATGCGCGCGGACGCGCGCCAACGCCACGGGGGGCGTGACCGGCTTGGTCAGGTAATCCACCGCACCAAGGCTGAGGCCGCGCTCCTCATCGGCGGTGTCATTGAGCGCCGTGACGAAGATGACAGGGATATCCCGCGTCAGGGGGTCCTGGCGCAGTTCGCGCAGCACCTCGTGGCCGTCCATGCCCGGCATCATCACATCGAGCAGGATGAGGTCGGGCTGAGGGTCTGCGCGTGCCACCCGCAGCGCGCGCTCACCGGAATTGGCGGCGCGCACCCGGTCGTGCGTCTGCAGCAGCTCCCCCAGGAGGAGCAGGTTCTGCGGCATGTCGTCGACGATCAGAACGGTGGCCCGCTGCCGGGCCTGGGCGTGTGCCGGCAGGTTGATATTCATGGCAGGCCGGCACTCCTTGCGCATCCTGCGCGACAGTGCCGGCGGCCATCCGGCAGCAGCCGCCCTTGCGCCGCGGCGGAAGAGCCATCGGTGCAGTGGTCACATATGTCCACTCGTGGGCGAGTTGCCATGACACAGCACTGGCTTCGGTGTCTCGTCCCATGTCTCGCGGTGGAGATACAGCCATCAGCTCGCTCGACAAGACACCAATGAGCCGGGGCCTGATCGTGCTGCTCCCGATGGAGGGCCAGGGCAAAGGAGCTGGCCGGGCCATTGGCGCAGCTCCGCTGCACGTCTCCCGCACGACCGCGCCTTCTCCGAGCACCCCAAACTTCGGCTTGCCCCGCCCGACTGCCGCCGCAATACTTCGCAGAGCATAGTTGTCCGCCGACTGGAGAGGCTTCTGCGCGCTGTGTCGCCTGCGCCTGGCCGTCAACCCGCACCGGGCGACACACAGGGGGTTCAAGCAAAGAAGCATGCGGGGACCATGCACATACAAGCGGCACGCGGCGCGTGGTTGACCCTGAACATCTCGCGGCCGTCGCCGCCGATCCAGACCGGATCGGGGAGCTCGGCATCGCCGCCCTCGCGCTCGACGCCGAGGCCCATACGCTGGCCTGGAACCGCGCCTTCCTGGAGCTGTTTCCCGAGCATCTGGGCTGGATCCACCCGGGCGAGTCCTATGCCCAGAACCTGCGTCGCTTCTACCGCGTCCGCCTCGACCCGCAGGAACTGCCCTGGCTTGAGACCTATGTGGCGGAGGGTCTAGCGCGGCACCAGCGGCAATTGGCGCCTTATGATTTCCTGCACCGTAACCGTTGGCTGCGCGTCGCGGTGCGGCCGCTGGCGGGTGGGGGGCGCCTGCGCTTCTGGAGCACAGCCGCACCCCCGCGCGATGGGCAGGCGCTGGCCGGCGTGATCGTCGGATCCGGCACATCGGCGATGGCAGACATCCTCAGCCAGACGGCGGACGGACTGGCCGTGCGTAACGCAGCGGGCGAGATCGTGATCGCGAACCAGCCCTTCGCGGAGCTCTACGGCCTGGCCGATGCGAGCCAGGCGATCGGCATGACCTTCGCCGAGCTGCTGGACCTTGCCGCGATCGGCGACACCGGGGCGGCCGGCACGCGCTGGGCCGACCATTGGCGCTTCCCGGGCGCGCCCTTCGAATTGCCCCTGCCCGGGGATCGCTGGGTCCGCGTGCGGGAACAGCGCATGCATGACGGACGCTGGATCGGCACGCATGTGGATGTGACCGACCTCTGCCGCATGCAGCGCAGCCTGTCCCAGGCCCGTAGCCGCGCCGAGGAACTGGCCGCGATGCTCCAGAACGAGATCCAGGAACGCAAGCGGGCCGAGGCGCAGATGGTCCAGTCCGCACGCCTCCTCTCGCTCGGCCAGATGGCGACCGGCCTCGCGCATGAGCTGAACCAGCCGCTCGCAGTCATGGCGCTGGCGGCGGACAACGCGATCCGGAGCCTGCATGAGGCTGGGGCGGACGCCATCCCGGAAGCGCTGGAGCGGCTGGAAGGCATCGCCAATAACTGCCTGCGAGCGCGTGGCGTGGTGGATCATCTGCGCCTCTTCGGGCGCGCCGACGATCCGCCAGCCACGCCGGAGCCCATGGCGCTGCCCGAGGCCATCAAGGGGGCGCTCCTGCTGGCCGAGGCCGCCATCCGCTCGGCCGGGATCGCGCTCACCGTCAGCCTCCCGGCCGCGCGCCTCCAGATCCTCGGTCGGGCGATCCCCCTGGAGCAGGCGATCCTGAACCTGCTGCTGAACGCGCGGGATGCGATCCTCGGCCACGGCCGGCTGGACGGCGCAATCCATGTTGCCGTGACCCAGCAGGCCGAGGAGGTGGTGCTGACGGTATCCGACAACGGGGGCGGCTTCGCGGCCGGGGTGCTGCCGCGCGCCCTTGAGCCCTTCTTTACGACAAAGGCCGCGGGCAAGGGCAACGGCCTCGGCCTGTCCCTCGCCTACTCCACGATCCGCGGGATGGGCGGCAGCCTGACACTCGCCAATGCCGGGGACGGGGCCGTGGCGCGCATCATCCTGCCGATCAGCGAGGCGAAACCCTGATCCCGCGCATGCGCCTTCTCGCCTAACGGCCACCCGCGAAGAAGCAGGGGCTGCGGCGGGCATAGTCGCGGAGGCCGGGCGGCAGCGGGGCCGTGTGGTCCGGCGCCGAGAGGCGCGCCCTGCCCGCACCCGACCATTGCGCCGGCTGCACATCCGGATCGGCGAAGCTGCCGCTCACGCGCACCGGGATGTCGAGCGCGAAACTGCCCGTGGTCTGCCGGTGACTGCCGATCACGAGGTCGAGGCGGTTGCGGTTGAGGTCGAAGGTGGCAAGCCCGCTGATCATCCCCTGGGCCGAGCGCAGGCGCAGCGGGGCGAGCTCGCCCACGCCGCCCTTCATGTCGAGCACGCCGATCGCGCAGGAAAGCCGGGTGCGGCCGCGTGCGGTGCGGAACAGGGCGCGGATGTCGGTCGAGGCCATCTCGATCACCTCGCGCGCGATGGTGCCGCCCGACATGAGGAGGACGGCGGAGACATGGGCGTCCCGTGCGGCGGCGTTCAGGCTGCGTCCGCGGCCGATCACGGCGAGGCGCCCCTCGATCCGACCGGCGAGCGGCAATTCGCGCAGGCCCAGCGCCTGGCGCAGAGGCTCGATCTCGGCCTCGCCCATGGTGACATCGGCCGTGACGCGCAGGTCCTCGGCATCGGCCTCCAGCTGGCCGCTCGCGCTGATGCGCGCGCCGAAGGCCTGCATGGCCAATGTCGTGACGCGCACCAGGCCCGGCACGACTGCGCCGGCGAAGCGCGCGTCGCGTGCCTCAAGCGCGCCGTAAAGCAGCGTTTCGGCCGTCAGGCGCGCCTCGATCAGGGGATCAGGCGCGGTGAAGACGGCGAGCGGCAGATCGGCCGTGCCATCCGCCTCATGCCCGCCCGCACGCAGCATGCGGTTGAGGTCGAGCCGCGTAAGCGCGAGGTCGAGCAGGATGGCGTCAGGCTCGCCGCTTGCCCCTTCCGTGAGCTGCAGCAGGCGGCCCGCGAAAGGGGCGCCGTCCAGTTCGCCCATCGGCGCACTGATGCGCCAGACATCGCCCTGCCGGTCGAAGGTGCCGGAGAGTTCGAGGGCGATGCGCGGCACGCCCTCGGTGGATGCGCCACCCAGCGCGAGGAGCGCATCGGGGCTCGCCGCGCGCAGCTCGATCTGGCCCTGCACGCCGTCGAAGTTCAGCGGGTCCCGCGCCGAGCCCAGCAATGAAAGGATCGTCTCGCCCACGGTTGCCGTGAGGTCGAGGCTGAAGGGCGTGGCGCTATCGCGGAAGGTCGCGATGCTGTCGAGCGGGCCTTCGAGCGTGAGCGCCACACCGTTGTAGCTGCCCGCGGCGCTGAGCTGGACGTGCGCATGCAGGCCTTCGGAGGTCAGGCTCGCCGTCTCGATCCGGGTGGGCAGCATGAGCCCGCCCGTGGTGCGGAGAAGCACCTCGCTGCCGGTGACGCGAATGGCCTGGAAGAGCGGCAACCAGCCACGCCCGCCCGCGGCCGCGCTCTCCTGGCCGCCGAAACGCCAATTCGCCGCACGCGCCGCGTTGCGCTCCAGAAGGAGCGAAAGCCCGGCCACATCCAGCGCATGCAGCACAGGCTTGCCCTGCAGCAGCTCCAGCAGGTCCAGCTCGGCCGTCGCGCGATCCAGGCGCAGCATCTCCGCGCGGGTGCCGCCCTCGATGTTGGCGATGGTGACACCGCTGATGGCGATGCCCAGGCGAGATCCCGGCGTGACGCGCAGGCTCTCTATGGCAACGGGGCGGCCGAGCCGCGCGCTCGCCTGCTCGGCCGCCAGTTCAGCCAGGTTCAGCCGGGGCAGGATGAACCAGGTGGCGACCGCCAGGCTGCCCAGCAGCAGCAGGGTGCCCGCCAAGGTGAACAGGGCGCGCCGGAGCCACCGCGGGCGCGGCGGGCCCTTGGGCTGTTCCGCGGGCGGGACGTCGGGCTTGGTCTCGGCTTCGCTCATGGGTCGAGCATAGCGCGAAAGCGGCGAGGGCGGGATGCCAGGGCGGCCACGATCCGGCAGAGTGATCGCGCAGAACAGCGAGGCGGGCATGAGCATCGAATTCTTCCACCCTCCGGAACCGGGCGAGAGCCGCCCCTTCACCCGCGCGGTTCGCGCCGGCGGCCTCGTCTATGTCTCGGGCCATTCGGCCCCGCACGATCCCGCGCGCGGCGTCCATCGCGGCGAGACGCCAGCGGAGGAAGTGCGCAACGCGCTCGCCTTCATAGGGGGATTGCTGGCGGAGGCGGGCAGCAGCCTCGACCGCGTGGTGCAGGTGACGATGCTGATCACCGACCGCGGCGACTACGCCGCCTGCAACGCCGAATATGTGAAGCACTTTCCGAAGGGCCTGCCCGCGCGCCACACGGTGCTCTTCGGCGTGCCGACGGAGGCGCGTGTCGGCTTCTCCTGCGTGGCCCTGGCCGGATGAATCTGCGCTACGGCATGGAAATCCGTGCCGCCACGCCCGCCGAGGCGCCTGGCCTTGCGACCCTGCTGGCTGAGGCAGGGCTCACGGTTTCCGCCCGCGAACTCGCCGAGCGGTTGGCCACGCTGCGCCAGGGCCCGGCCACCGCGCTGGTCGCGCTGCAATGGGGGCCGCCCAGTGGTGTCGTGCTGCTGCACTGGCACCCGACGCTCACGGGCGCGCCGGTTGCTTGCATCTCCCTGCTGTTGGTGACGGCGGAGCAGCGGCGGCAGGGCGTCGGGCGGCTGCTGCTGAAGGCCGCTTCCCAGGCCGCGCGCACCGCCGGGTGCGAGCGGCTGGAAATCGCGGCCCCGCCAGGTGCCACCGACCTGCAAGGCTTCTGCGAGGCGACCGGCTTCTCGGCCTCGGGGGGAAGCTTCTCGCGCTCGCTGCGCCGGCAGGCGTAGCGCTCAGGGCTGGATACGCCCGATCACCCGCAATTCGCGGCCATCGGCGCTGAGGACGATCCCCTCGCCGGAGGCGGGCACGATCCCGGTCAGCGCCGCGATGTTGACCTGATGGGTGCTGACGAAAAGCGCGCCCGGGCCGGCCCAGGCCAGCAGGATGCGCCGCGCGGCGGCGGTGAGTGCGGGGCCCGCCGCACGATCGCCGAAGAAGGAGTTGAAGGCCGGCTCCGGCTGGCTGCGGCCTGGAAAGGCAAGTTCGGCCGTCTCCGTCGTGCGGCACCATTGCGAGGCGAGCACCGCGCCGACCGCGACGCCCTGGGCGCGGATCGCCTCGCCGATCCGGATGGCCTGGGCGCGACCTTCAGCGTCGAGGTTGCGCTGGGTGGCGCATTCCCCCAGACGCATGCCGGCCGGATCCCCCCCGCCCGGCGCATAGGCATGCCGGAACAGGACGATGCCGCCCTGGCGCAGCGCCTCCCAGGCGGCCTCCGAGGCGTGGGCCCGCGGCAGTGGCAGGAGGAGGCACAGCGCGAGGGGCAGGCGGCGGCGGGCGAGCGATCCGGGCATGTCGCCTCAGCTGTGATCCACTGCCCGGATCGCAAGGGGCGCGCCGTCACCCCTCCTCCGCATAGGCGCTGAGCAGAGGGTCGAGTTCGAACTCCACCGCGAGGTAATCCAACATGGCGCGCAGCTTGGGCGCCACGAAGCGCCGCGTGGGATAGACCGCATGGATGGGATGCGGCGCCGGCTGGTAATCCGGCAGGAGCAGGACGAGGCGCCCCGTTTCGATCTCGCGCTCCACGAAATGCCAGGCCGGCACCATGCCGATGCCGAGGCCGCTCAGGACGGCCGCCCTGACGCCCTCGGTGTTGTTGACCTGGAGGCGGCCCTGGACCGGTACGGATATCGGGCCGTCGCGCCCGGTAAAGGGCCAGTTCGCGCCGGTGGCGAGACGCGTGTAGACGATGCAGGCGTGCTGGCGCAGCTCCTCCGGCGTGCGCGGCGTGCCGTGCCGCTCCAGATAGGCCGGGGTTGCCACCAGCACGCGGCGGGAGGTGCCGATCCGCCGCGCCACCAGACCCGGATCGGTGAGCGCGCCCACCCGGATGGAGAGGTCGATGCGCTGTTCCACCAGGTCGGTGAAGTCGTCGCCCATGACGAGGTCCACCGCCACATCGGGGTAGCGTTCGAGGAAGCGCGGCAGCCGCGGCAGGATGTGCAGCCGGCCGAGCACGGCGGCGGAAGCAAGGCGCAGCGTGCCGGTGGGCTTGCCTTTGCGCCGGCCGACGGAGCCCTCGGCCTCGGCGATGGCCTCCAGAGCGAGTTGCGCCTGGGCGTAGAAGGCGCGACCGTCCTCCGTCAGCGTCAAGGCTCGGGTCGTGCGTTGCAGGAGCAGGCAGCCCAGATGCTCCTCCAGCGTGGCGATCTGGCGCGAGATGGTGGGCTGGGACGTGTTCTGCTCAAGCGCCACGGCGGTGAAGGAGCCGGCCTCCACCACCCGGACGAAGCTGCGGAACAGCGGGATCAGATCGGCCATTTATCCACCTGACGTATGGATCATAGCGGATCAAACCGCGTTCTGGGCGGCCTGTGAATGGCGCATGTCTGTCTCCAGGCGAAACACCTCGCCACAGCCTGAAGGAAAGACCGACATGACCAAGTTCACCGTCCACACCGAAGCCACCGCCCCCGAAGCCGCCAAGGCCCGCCTTGCCGAGGTGAAGAAGGCCTGGGGCTTCATCCCGACCCTGCATGGCACGCTGGCCGAAAGCCCGGTCGCGCTCGATGCCTATGACACGCTGTTCGGCCTCGTCGCGAAGTCGAGCTTCACGGCTGCCGAGCAGCAGGCCGCCTACCTCGCCATCAACGTCCTGCATGAGTGCGAATACTGCACCGCCGGCCACACCTACCTGGCACGTGCCGCCAAGCTGGATGAAGCGGCGATCCAGGCGCTGCGCAACAGCCAGCCCATCGCCGATGCGCGCCTCCAGGCGCTGCGGAGCTTCGCGGAGAGCGTGGTGCGCAAGCGCGGCTTCGTGGGCGATGCGGCGGTGGATGCCTTCCTCGCCGCCGGCTTCACGCGGGAGAATGTCCTGGAAGTGGTGACCATCATCGCGACGAAGACCATCAGCAACTACGTGAACCACCTCACGCACACGCCGAAGGAGAGCTTCATGGCCGATCCCTCGCTGGCCTGGACCGCGCCCCGCAACCGCGCCGCCGCCGCCTGAACGCCGCAAGCCAGGAGCCAGCGCCATGACCCTTCAAACCGAACTCACGCAATTCCGCACCGCCTGGGAAGCCCGGGTGGGTGAGCAGATCGCCCGCCTGATCGGCGGCGACATCGAGGATCTCCGCGCGAGCGGGATCCTGGAGCGCGCCGCCCGCGAGGGCGACACCTTCCCCGCCGCGCCGCATCTGCGCGACGCGCTGGACCGGCCCTTCGACCTGGGCGCGCTGATCGCGGCCCGGCCCGTGGTGCTGACCTTCTACCGGGGCGGCTGGTGCCCCTACTGCAACCTGGAACTCCGCGCCTGGCAGGCGCGCCTGGCCGAGATCGAGGCGCTGGGCGCGGCGCTGGTCGCCATCTCGCCCGAGCGGCCCGACCATTCGCTGAGCACCACCGAGAAGAATGACCTGCGCTTCAACGTGCTCTCGGATGTGGGCGGTGGATTGGCGTCGGCGCTCGGCATCCGCTTCACCCTGTCGGACGCCGTCAGGCCGTTCTACGAAAAGGCGGGGCATTCCCTGCCCGAGCGCAATGGCGATGGCAGCTGGGCCCTGCCCATGCCGGCCAGCTTCGTCATCGCGCGCGGCGGGCGGATCGCGTGCGCCGTCATCGAGCCCGACTACCGCAAGCGCATGGAACCGCGCGCGGCGCTCGGAGCGCTGCAAGCGCTGGCGGAGGCGGTCTGATGCCGGCCAGCACACCCCTGGCCGTGGTCGCGCCCGGGTTGACGCCGGCGGCGCGCGGCATGCTCTACGGCCTGGCTGCCGTCTTGATCTGGGGCAGCTACCTCGCCATGGCGCGGGCCGGCGTGGTGGGAGGCATCACCGCCGGCGATTTCACCTTGATCCGCTACGGCACGGCCGGGCTGATCATGCTGCCCTGGCTGCTGCGCCACCAGCCGCTCTCCATGGCCGGGATGGGCTGGGGGCGCGCGGCGGCGCTGACGCTGACGGCCGGGCCGCTCTTCATCCTGCTGGGCATCGGCGGCTATGCTTTCGCGCCGCTCGCTCATGGGGCGGTCGCGCAGCCCGCGGCCGTGGTGGTCTTCACCACCCTGCTCGCGGCCTGGCTGCTGAAGGACCGGCCCAATCGCACGCGACTCATCGGGCTCGGCGTCGTGTTGCTGGGCATCGGCGTGATCGCGGGGCCCGGCCTGTTCTCCGCCACGGCGATGACGCCCATCGGCGATGCCATGTTCCTGGGTGCCGGCCTGCTCTGGGCCGGCTTCACCATCCTGGCGCGGCGCTGGGGCATCAAGGCCATCCCGGCCACAGCGGCAGTCTCGGTGCTCTCCGCGCTGATCGTGGTCCCGATCTACGCGGCGACGACGGGGTTCGGGCATCTGCTCTCCATCCCGCTTTCGGTCCTCCTGCCGCAAATCCTGGTGCAGGGCGTGCTCTCGGGTGTCGTGGCCGTGATCTGCTTCACCCGCGCCGCGGAAAACCTGGGCGCCGCGCGGGCCGCGCTGTTTCCCGCGCTGGTCCCGGCCTCGGGCATCCTGATGGGCATCCCCATCGCGGGGGAGTGGCCAAACCTGGCGCAATTCCTGGGGCTGGGCCTGGTCTCGCTGGGCTTGCTGGTCGCGATGGGCGTCCTGCGCCGGGCCTGAGCGCATCCCTGGCGCCGTGCCGCCAGGAATGCGAAGCTCCGGCCAGGGAGAATGCATCCATGGCCGAAGCCAGCCTCATCATCCGCGGCGGGACCCTCGTGGACGGCACGGGGGCCGCACCTTTTGAAGCCGATGTGGCGATTTCGGAAGGCCGCATCGCCGCCATCGGGAAGGCGCTGAATGTCCCGCGCGGCACAGCCGAGATCGATGCCCGCGGGCACCTCGTCACGCCGGGCTTCGTGGACATCCACACGCATTACGACGCGCAGGCCACCTGGACCTCGGAAATCCTCTCCTCCTCGCTGCATGGCGTGACGACGGCGCTGCTCGGCAATTGCGGCGTGGGCTTCGCGCCTTGCCGGCCCGAGAGCCGCGACATGCTGGTGAAGCTGATGGAGGGCGTGGAGGATTTGCCGGAAGTCGTCCTCACCGAGGGGCTGCCCTGGAACTGGGAGAGCTTCCCGGAATACCTGAACGCCCTCGAAGCCCGCCCCTATGACATGGACATCGCGACCCAGGTGCCGCATGCCGCACTCCGCGTTCACGTCATGGGCCGCCGGGGCTTCGAGCGCGAGCCCGCGACGGCCGAGGACCGCGCCGAGATGGGCCGCCTGGCGCGCGAGGGGATCGCGGCGGGGGCGCTCGGTTTCTCCACGTCGCGTGCGATTGCCCACAAGACCCTTGCCGGCGAGCCCACGCCGACGCTGGGGGCCGCCGAGATCGAGTTGGCCGAGATCGCGGCAGGCTTGGGCGGCGGCTGGATGCAACTGATTTCCGATTTCGACGATCCGGCGGAGGAGGAGTGGGAGCGGCTGATGCGCATCGCGCGCATCGCGAAGCGGCCCATGACCTTCTCGCTGTTGCAGCGCGAATCCCGCCCGGATTTCTGGCGCTGGATCCTGCAGCAGGTGAGTGCCGCCAATGCCGAGGGCATCCAGGTCACGGGCCAGGTCATGGGCCGCCCGGTCGGGCTGATGTTCGGCTGGGAGCTTTCGCAGCATCCCTTCCTGACCCGCGCGGGCTTCCGCGAGGTGGCGCATCTGCCCATCGCCGAACGCGTCATCGCCCTGCGCGACCCCGGCCGGCGCGCCCGCATCCTGGCAGAGCCCACGGAGCCCGGGCTGCAGGCGCGCCTCAACAACTACGCCCGCATCTACAAGCTGACGCCGGATTACGAGCCGCCGCCGGAGGCCAGCGTGCTGGAGCAATCGAAGCGTCTGGGCCGCGAGCCGGAGGACCTCTGCTACGACTGGATGCTGGAGGAAGACGGCCGCGCCATCCTCAACCGCCCGCTGCTCAACTACGCCGATGGCAATCTGGATGCGATCCGCGAGATGGTGACGCATCCGCACACGCTGATGGGGCTGGGCGATGGCGGCGCGCATGTGGGCTATATCTGCGATGCCTCCGCACCCACGCATATGCTGACCCATTGGGCGCGGGACCGTGCGCGGGGCGGCCGCCTGCCGGTGGAATTCGTGGTGAAGCGCTTGGCTGCCGACAATGCCCGCGCCTTGGGGCTGCATGATCGCGGCCGGCTGGCCGTGGGGCTGCGCGCCGACATCAATGTCGTGGATTTCCAGAAGCTCGCCATCGAGCGCCCCAACATGCGCTACGACCTGCCGGCCGGCGGCAAGCGCCTGGTGCAGGGCGCGCGCGGCTATCGCGCCACACTATGCGCGGGCGAGGTCGTGCATGAACACGGAACGGCCACGGGCGCCCTGCCCGGCCGGCTCATTCGCGGAGGGAAAGCATAATGGCCAACGATTCACGCCTCCGGGCATGCGCCCTCCAGCGATCGGAGGCCGCGTGATGTTCGACATCGTCATTCGCGGCGGCACCATCCTGGATGGCACGGGCGCGCCGGGCTTCCAGGGCGATGTCGCCATCCAGGACGGCCAGATCGTCCAGGTCGGCGAAGTCACCGGCCAGGGCGCCGAGGAGATGGACGCGACCGGACTTCTCGTGACACCCGGTTTCGTGGATATCCACACGCATTATGACGGCCAGGCCGTGTGGGACAGCCACCTCGCCCCCTCCGCCTGGCATGGCGTCACCACCGCGTTGATGGGCAATTGCGGCGTGGGCTTCGCCCCCTGCCGCGCCGAGGACCGCGAGACGCTGATCGCGCTGATGGAAGGCGTGGAGGACATCCCCGGCCCCGTCCTGCATGAGGGGCTGAACTGGTCCTGGGAGAGTTTCCCCGAGTACCTCAACGCCCTGGAACGCAAGCCGCGCGACATCGATATCGGCGCCCTTCTGCCCCACGGCGCCCTGCGCGTGCATGTCATGGGCAGCCGCGCCCTCGAACTCGAGAATGCGACACCCGAGGAGATCGACCGCATGCGCGCGCTGACGGCCGAGGCCGCCGCCGCCGGGGCCTTCGGCGCCAGCACCAGCCGCACCATCAGCCACAAGACCCTGGCGGGTGACCCGACGCCGACCCTGAAGGCGCAGGAAGACGAGTTGATCGGCATCGCTGCCGGCCTGACGGAAGGCGGCGGCGGGCTGCTGGAAATGGTCTCCGACTGGAACACGCCGGACCCCTCCACCGAATTCGCCATGGTGCGCCGCGTGGCCGTCGCTTCCGGCCGGCCCATCGTCTTCTCGCTCACGGCACGGCATGACCGGACCGAGGCGTGGAAGGAACTCCTGGCGCTCTCCGATGACGCGGCCGAGAATGGTTTGGATATCCGGCCCGTCTTCCCACCGCGCCCCATCGGCATCCTGCTCGGGCTGGTCGGCTCGCAGAACCCCTTCTCCGGCTGCCCCTCCTACAAGGAAGTCGCGCATCTTCCCCCGGCCCAGCGCGCCGCCGCGATGCGCGAGCCCGAACTGCGCGCCCGCATCCTGAGCGAGGACCGCGTGGCGGGCTCAAACTTCCCGCTCATCACGCGGCTGCATTGGGCGCGGATGTTCCCCTTCGGCGCGCCGCCCGACTACGCCCCGCCGCGCGAGAAGAGCCTGGAGGCCCAGGCCGCGCGCGAAGGCCGCAAGCCAGAAGAAGTCGCCTATGACCTTCTGACGGCGGGTGACGGCCAAAACTTCATCTTCGCGCCGCTGACCAA
>JAIYCD010000317.1 GCA_027488195.1 Acetobacteraceae bacterium
CCTTGCCCTGTGGCCCACCGTCGCGCTTGCCGAAGGTCCCTGCCGCACGATGACGTTCGAGGGCACCGGGTATGCCGTCTGCGAAGTGGCCGCAGGCGCCGACCTGCGGCTGTTCCACATGGCACCGGACGGCAAGGTTCACGGAAGCTTCGCCCGCATCAACGCGGCCCTGAACGCGGCCCTGGCGGACCCTGCCACACGCGAGCGCATGACCAGCCGCGGCGATGAGCCCGGCGGCGGCACGGCCGAAGATATGGGCCGGATGATGGCGCAGGACTAGGCGCGCTGGGGCGAAGTGGTGCGCGCCAACAACATCCGCGCGGAGAGCTGATTCCCGAACCACGACCTCGCCCGAGGCGCAGCGCCATCGGGTGGATCCGAGGCGGGTCATGCGGCCAGGCGCCCGCGGCATCGCGCCGCGACGCCCCGCCCTGAACCCAGCCCAGGGCCCGCCGCCCTCAAAGGGTCATCGGGTTGTCCAAGTGATAGAGGCAGAGCATGCGCAGCGCGGCGCGGTCGAAGGCGCTGTCCTCGCGGCAATCGACCTGGTATTTCGTCAGCATGACGAAAAGATGCTGCCGCAAGCCCTCCGGGGCCTGCCCCCGCATGATGAACTCATGGGCCTTGCCCATCTCCACCTCGGAACTGCGCGTATCACGCAGGGTGAATGTGGCATCCCCGTAATCGGATCGGCCGAGACAGACCACTGGCTTTTCGTAAAGCAGCGATTCGAACCCCACACCAGAGTTCAAGGTGACCACCGCCCTCGCCCCCGGAATGATGTCGTGGATGGACGATGTCGTTTCGATCGCCATCCCGGCATCAACCAGGCTTCGGAGGGAATTGGCCATCTCCTCTGCCCGACAATTCGGATGGCGCTTGATGATAATCCTTAGATTTTTTTCACTAAGATATTTTATGATATTGTGTATAGATGAAATATAATTTTTTTCGAATTTATGCTCAATGACCGCATCATTGATCATTTGCATCGCGACGAAGACATAACCTGGCTCGTGATCGAATGGTTCTTTGGATTGCGTATATTTGGTAACTCGCTCTTTGAGGAACGGAACGATCCTGCTCACAAAGAAATCATTCGCAATGCTTGGTTCCGGATATTCCTGCTTGATCGATTTCTTGTCGGTCCCGATTTCCGACCAACCCGAGTAGCCATCACAATCCAGCTGCGTCATATGCGGCAGATAGGCCTCCTTGTAATGAAAGACCCGGCTTTTCCTGCCGTGAGTGTGCCAGCGCAGTGCCATCGAAGCGGGATCCGGCTCATATCGCTGAAAATGGGAATGGTAGACCAGCTTTCCCCCCAGCCTTGCGATCGCTTCACACATGCCTTGGCGGAACGCGCGGCACCCCGGATGGTCAAAATACTCCAGGTACCAAGTGGGCTGCCGGAGACGCTGAAGGGTGCGCGCATAGGCGAGCGGCTTTTCGATCAGGTGAACGCTCTGTTCAACACGCCGCGCCAAGGTCAGGAAATTGTATCGCCCACCGAAACTCGCATCGGCGAACCGGCCAGGCGAGGGCAGCTTGACCTGCGACTGATCAATGATCCCCATGGCGAATCCTCCTGGCTGTCATGGCGATCGCTCCGCGACGGCCGGGCGAAGGGCCGCGACCCATCGGCCATCGCGGCGCCGATCCCTCACCCCGCCAATTCGCGCGAGCGCGCGGTGGCGGCGGCAATCGCCTCCTCCATCAGCGCGGGCCAGGCTTCGGCGCGCATCAGGACGGCGAGCGCGCGCTCCGTCGTGCCGCCCGGGCTGGTCACGTTGCGGCGCAGCTGGGCGGCCTCCTCCGCACTCGCACCCAGCAGCGCGCCGGAGCCCGCAACGGTGGCCCGTGCCATGCGGCGAGCGAGCTCGGGCGGCAGGCCCTGGCTGATCGCGGCCTTCTCCATTACCTCGGCCAGCAGGAAGACATAGGCCGGCCCGCCACCCGAGACGGCGGTGACCGGATCGATCAGCGCCTCTTCCTCGACCCAGGCGGCCTCGCCGATCGCGCCCAGCAGCCGATCCGCCTGCTGCGCGAGGCCCTGCAGCGGCACCGCCAGCCAGGCCGGGCGGTTCTTCGCCTCATAGGCGAGCTCATAGGCCGCCTTCTCCAGCAGAAAGAGGTCGAGCGCCGCGGCCGAGCCGGTCGGCGGCACCCCCGCCTCAGCCTGCCAAGTGGCGCGATAGGCGTGCAGGAAGGCGCGGCCCGCGGCCTGGCGCCACAGCGCGATCAGTTCCGCCCGGCGGCCTGTGGGCGCGGCGGTGGCGGTGCCGCTCTCCTCCGTCGCCGCCGCCACGGCGGCCGCGTAATCGAGGCTCCGCAGCAGCCCCGCCACATCGCGCCAGGCGCTCACCTTCGCCCGGCGGGCCGTGAGCGGACGGCCGGGCTCGCCCTCGAAGTCGAGGATCACCGCGTCACCCGTCGCGACCAGCACCTGGCCCAGGTGGAAATCGCCATGGATACGCGTGGCGGCCAGCCCCGCGAGGCCCGGCGCCGCTGCGCGGACCGCGTCCAGCAGCGCCGCGCGCTGCGCCAGCAGCTTCCACGCCAGCCCCTGCTCCGCCACCGACAGCGCAAGACCAGGGCGCGCAAGCAGGTCGAGCGCGCGATCGAGCATCGCCGCCACCTCCTCCGCCCAACCTCGCGCCATCGCCGCATCGGCGACTTCCGGCGCGAAGGCCGGATCGGCGGAGGGCCGCGCCAGCACCAGATGCAGCTGCGCGAGCCGTCGCCCCATCGCCTCGGCCAGCGGCATGTAACCTTCGAGCGGCGCCTCGGGCTCCGCTTCGGTCAGCGCGGCTTCATCTACCGTTCGCGCCAGCCAATCCAGCGTCCAGGCCCAGGCATCGCCCTGATTGGGCGCATAGGCGTGCAGCAGCATCAGCGTATGCGGCGTGCCATCCGCCGCGCAGCGCACCACCTCTCCCAGCAGCGCCGGCGTGCCGGCATAGCCGGCCGCGGTCAGGTGGCGCGCCATCTCGGCCTCCGGGTGGATGCCGGGCTGGATGCGGCGGAGCAGCTTCAGCACCGCCCCCTGCCCGATGACCAGCGAGGTATTGGACTGTTCGGCGCCGATGCGGTGGATCTCCGGCATCGCCGGCAGGGACAGCGCGGCGAGGCCGGGCGCGGGCTGGAAGCGGATCTCGCCCGCCGCCGTCATCAGCCGCCGCCCCGCCCGCAGCGCGGCGAGCACGGCGCGGGGGAAGGCATCGGTCGCGCAGGCATCGGTCAGCAGCCCGATCCGCGCGCCCTGTCGCAACCTGGCCAAGGCGAGCTGGCCGGCGGGTTTCGCGGCCTCCGCCTCCTCCACCTGCGTCAGCGGCAGCAGCCAGCGCGCCTCGCCTTCGGTCTCGACCTCCGCCAGCAGCAGGGCTTCGCCGTCGGAGATCGGCACGGCATAGGCGAGCTTCGCGCTGCGCGGCGCCTGCTGCTTCAGCGCGAACCAGCGGCGACGCTTCAGCCAGGCGGGCAGGATTTCGCGTTCCAGCGCATGGGCGGCGTCCTGCGTCAGCCAGGCCGCGCCGGCGCGAGCGACCAGGGTGCGGAGTTCCGGCAGCGGTTCGGGCGGCGCGACATGCCAGGGCGGCAGCGCGGCGCCCGGCGGCGCCAGCAGGAACCAATGGAAGCCATAGGGCGGCAGCGTCAGCACATAGGGCAGCACGCCGAGGGGCGGGAATGGCGTGCCGCCCAGCATCTCCACCGGCACGCGGGCGGCGAGTTCGGCCAGATCCAGCTCCACCGCCTGCGCCGCGCGCGAGAGGTTGTAGACGCACAGAACGACTTCC
>JAIYCD010000094.1 GCA_027488195.1 Acetobacteraceae bacterium
CATCGGCGCCATGGCGATGGTGCCGCATTTCAGCACCATTTCCGGCTTCACGCCGAAGAAGGCCGGGTTCCAGAGAACCAGGTCGGCGAGCTTGCCGACCTCGACGCTGCCCACATGCGCGGAAATCCCCTGCGCGATGGCCGGGTTGATCGTGTATTTCGCGATGTAGCGCCGCGCGCGGAGATTGTCGTTCTGGCCCGTCTCGCCGGGCAGGGAACCGCGCTGCACCTTCATCTTATGCGCGGTCTGCCAGGTGCGGATGATCACCTCACCCACGCGCCCCATCGCCTGGCTGTCGGAGGACATCATGCTGATGGCGCCGAGGTCGTGCAGGATATCCTCCGCCGCGATCGTCTCGCGCCGGATGCGGCTCTCCGCGAAGGCCACATCCTCCGCGATGCGCGGATCAAGGTGATGGCAGACCATGAGCATGTCGAGATGCTCATCCACCGTGTTCACCGTATAGGGCATGGTGGGGTTGGTGCTGCTGGGCAGCACGTTGGTCTCGCCCAGCAGCTTCAGGATATCCGGCGCATGGCCGCCGCCGGCACCCTCGACGTGGAAGGCGTGGATGGTGCGGCCCTCGAAGGCGGCGATGGTGTCGGCGACGAAGCCGCTCTCGTTCAGCGTGTCGGTGTGGATCGCCACCTGCACATCGAAGCGGTCCGCCACGTCGAGACAGTTGCGGATGGCGGCGGGCGTCGTGCCCCAATCCTCATGCAGCTTCATCCCTGCCGCACCGGCGCGGATCATCTCCTCCAGGCCCTCCGGCCGGGCGGCGTTGCCCTTGCCGAGGAAGCCGAGATTCATGGGGAAGCCCTCGGCCGCCTGGATCATGCGGGCCAGGTGCCAGGGGCCGGGCGTGCAGGTGGTGGCGAGCGTGCCATGCGCCGGGCCGGTGCCGCCGCCAAACATGGTGGTGACGCCGCTGGCCAGGGCTTCTTCGATCTGCTGCGGGCAGATGAAGTGGATATGCGCGTCAATCCCGCCGGCCGTGAGGATCTTGCCCTCGCCCGCGATGATCTCGGTGCCCGGGCCGATGACGATGTCCACGCCCGGCTGCGTGTCCGGATTGCCGGCCTTTCCGATGGCGTGGATGCGCCCATCGCGCAGGGCGACATCGGCCTTCACCACGCCCCAATGGTCGAGGATGAGGGCGTTGGTGATGACGGTGTCGGCGGCCCCTTGCGCGCGCGTGACCTGGGATTGGCCCATGCCGTCGCGGATCACCTTGCCGCCGCCGAACTTCACCTCCTCGCCATAGGTGGTGAGGTCGCGCTCGACCTCGATGAAGAGCTCGGTATTGGCCAGGCGCACGCGGTCGCCGACGGTCGGGCCATACATGCCGGCATAGGCGTGGCGTGAGAGGCGGGCCATCAGCCGCGTCCTGCCGACTGAGGGCGAAGCCCGAAGGCGATGAGCAGGCCGCGCATCATGCGTCCTGCCGACTGAGGGCGAAGCCCGAAGGCGATGGGCAGGCCGCGCATCATGCGTCCTGCCGACTGAGGGCGAAGCCCGAAGGCGATGGGCAGGCCGCGCATTAAAGTTTCCCTTCCACGTCACCGCGGAAGCCATGCACCACGCGGCCACCGCGCAGCGGCACGAGGCGCACGCTGCGGGATTGCCCAGGCTCGAAGCGCACCGCCGTGCCGGCCGCGATGTCGAGGCGCTGGCCGCGGGCCGCCGCGCGGTCGAAGGCGAGCGCCGGGTTGGTTTCGAAGAAGTGGTAATGGCTGCCGACCTGGATGGGACGGTCGCCGGTATTGGCGACCTCGATCTCGGTCACGGCCTGGCCGGCGTTGAGCTCGATCTCGCCTTCGGCGCAGATCACTTCTCCGGGGATCATCGGCGCGCCTCTAACGGATCGGGTTGTGGACGGTGACGAGCTTGGTGCCGTCGGGGAAGGTGGCTTCCACCTGGATGTCGTGGATCATCTCGGCCACACCCTCCATCACCTGCGCGCGGGAGATGACCTCGCCGCCGGCGGCCATGAGCTCGGCCACGCTGCGGCCGTCGCGCGCGCCTTCCACGACGAAATCGGTGATGAGCGCGATGGCCTCGGGGTGGTTGAGCTTGACGCCGCGCTCCAGCCTGCGGCGCGCCACCTGGGCGGCCATGGCGATGAGCAGCTTGTCTTTTTCGCGGGGTGTCAGTTGCATCGCAGCATCATGGAACGGGAGGGCTCAGCACGTCCACAGTCTTGGCAGGACGGGCGGCAGGCCAAGGGCGGCGGCGCGCAGGGCCGGGATGGCGGCCGCCATGGCGCCCCGCACGGCGCCCGCCGCGCCGAGGAAGCGCAGCAGCAGCAGGCCCGGGCGCAGCAGGGAGGCCGCGCCGCCCGTCAGCTCCCGCGCCAATTCGCGATGCAGGGCCGCGTCCTCCGCCAACAGCAGGATCATGCCCATGGAATCCGCGCCATCCAGGCCGAAGGGCGCATCGCGCGCCGTGGCGTCGAGGCGGAGGGCGTCGGCCCAGATCAGGCGCTCGCCCTGATGCAGGCGCCACATATCGTGCAGCGCGCCGTGATGCCAGATTTCGCCGCGCGCGATGCGGCCGAGCACGACGGCCTCGGCCGCGAGCAGCCTGCCGCCCGGCGCCACGCGCGCCTCCATCCGGCGCATGAGGCGCGCACCGTCGAAAAGGATCGCCTCCTGCGGCAGGAATTCCAGCACGGCGCCTTCCGCGACCTCGATGCGGGTCGCGATGCGCGAGTTGTCGCCCAGGCTGCGGTAAATCTTCTCGGCGGCGGGCGTCGTGATCTGGGCGCGCGCCCCAGCTTGCAGGGTGATGCCGGCCTCGATCGAATCGCCGCCGGCCAGGCCGCCGGCCACATTCACCAGGGCCGCCTCCAGCGCCGCGCCCGGCTCGGGCGTCGGGAAGAGGATGCGGAGCGGGGAAGCCTGGGCGAGATGGACGAGGCCATGCGCCGCGACTTCGAGCGAGGCGGCCCCGATGGCTCTCTGGTGTCGAATCATGCGAGACGGAGCTTGGCCGCCAGGCGGCGCGCATGGCAAGCTTCCCGGCATGGAACTCTATGTGACCCTCGGCGCGCGGCGCTACCGCATCCAACGCCCCTGGGGCGCCGTGCCGAATGGCGCGGGCCGCGTCAGCGATGTGGCGGTGGATGCGCAGGGCCTCATCTATGTGCTGCTCCGCGCCGACCCCTATGTGGACCCGGCGATCCCCACCGTCATCGTGCTCGATGCCGAGGGGCGGCGGCTGGATGCCTGGGGCGAGCGGGTGGCCGATGGGCACATGCTCTGCGTCGCGCCCGATGGCGCCGTGCATGTGGTGGACCGCGACGCGCATGAGATCATCCGCTTCGATCCGGAGGGGGAACGGCTCGGCGCGCTCGGCCATCGCCACCGGCCGGGCGAGCCCTTCAACAGCCCCTGCGACATCTGCTTCGCGCCCGATGGCACCGCCTTCGTGGGCGATGGCTATGCGGCCTCGCGCATCCATCGCTTCAAGCCGGACGGCACGCCCGATGGCGGCTGGGGCGAGCCGGGGCGCGGGCCCGGCCAGTTCTGCACGCCGCACGCGGTCTGGATGAACCAGCACGGCGAGATCGCGGTGGCGGACCGGGACAATAGCCGTGTGCAGATCTTCACCGCCGATGGCGCGCTGCTGCGCGAGATCACCGATGTGCATAAGCCCATGGATATCGGCTCGGATGCGGCCGGCAATTGGTGGGTGACGGACCAGGTGCCGCGCCTCTCCGTCTTCTCGCGCGAGGGCGCGCTGGTGGGCCGCGCGCGGGCGGTGCTGAACGGGGCGCATGGCATCGCGCTGCACCCGGATGGCAGCGTGCTGCTGGCGGAGATCAACCCCTCGCGGCTGACGCGGCTGCAACCGGTCTGAGCTCCGCGGGGCCCGACTTGCGCGGCCGGCGGCCGAGCGACCAATTGGCCGCCAGCCGCAGCTCGGGGTTGGGGACCGTCCAGCAGGCGCCGTCCTCATCCAGGAAGACCACCCACATCAGGTGCGATTCCGGCCCGTAATCCGTCACGAAATGCACGAGGCCGGGGCCGCGGGGCGTCGTCATCGGCAAGGGCGGGTTCAACTTCTGCAGCAGCATGCGATGTCATCCTGGCCCCCGGGATGGGGGGAGTTCTCCAACACGGAGGCTTGGCCGTGGTTGCATGGCGCTCATCTGCCCTGCGCCCCCTGCGGTTTTCTTGCGCGCGACATCCGGTTAGATGTGCCGCGTTTCATCAGGAGAATTGTGTGATGCGTGTGGGCGTGATCGGTGCCACGGGCGCGGTCGGCAAGGAATTGGTGGAGGTGCTGGCACGCCGGCATTTCCCCGTGAAGGAACTGCGCCTCTTCGCCTCCACGCGCTCGGCCGGCACCAAACAGACCACGCCCTGGGGCGACGTCACCATCGAGGCCTATAGCCCGGACGGCGCCCGCAACCTCGACCTCGCACTGCTCGCCGTCTCCGGCGATTTCGCCAAGGCGCATGCGCGGGCCCTGGCGGCCGAGGGCGTGGCCGTGGTGGATAATTCCTCCGCGCTGCGGCTCGAAGCCGATGTGCCGCTGGTGGTGCCCGAGGTGAATGAAGGCGCCATCGGCGCGCATCGCCTGATCGCCAACCCGAACTGCACGACGGCCATCCTGGTCGTGGCACTCGAGCCGCTGCGCCAGGCCTTCGGGCTCAAGCGCGTCATCGTCTCGACCTACCAGGCGGCCAGCGGCGCCGGCGCCGAGGGGATGGCCGAGCTGGAGCGCGAAACCCGCCGCGTGCTGGTGGAGGGCCAGCCCGCGCAGAACGAGGTCTTCGCCCACCCCTTGGCGTTCAACGTCATCCCGCAGATCGATAGCTTCCAGCCCAACGGCTACACGCGCGAGGAAATGAAGGTGGCCTGGGAAAGCCGGAAGATCATGGGGCTCCCGGATCTTCTCATCTCCTGCACCGCCGTCCGCATCCCGACCTATCGCGTGCATGCGGAAGCCGTGACCATCGAGACGGAACGCCCCGTGACGGCCGAGGCCGCGCGCGAAGTGCTGTCCCGCGCCGCCGGCGTGCGCGTGGTGGATGAGCCCTCGGCGCAGCGCTACCCGATGCCGATCACGGCGACCGGGCAGGATGACGTGGAAGCGGGGCGCATCCGCAGCAATCCCGTGTTTGGGGATCGTGGGTTGGACTTCTTCCTCTGCGGCGACCAGCTGCTGAAGGGGGCGGCGCTGAATGCTGTGCAGATCGCGGAGCGGATGCGCCGGTAGATAAGGCCAGGGCGCTGCCCTGGACCCGCCGGGGCCGAGAGGCCCCGGACCCCGTTTTTCGGTTTGGTTACAAATCCTTGCCGGGCGCCTGGAGGCGTTGGTCGGGGGAATGGCCGACCGAGGGATGGTCAGGCCGGGCGCGGGCGCTCCTCCGCGCTGTCCCAGGATTCCACCCAGGCGAATACCGCCTCATACGGGATAAGCTCGCCAGCATCGGCGGCTTGGACGCCGGCCTCGATGAAGGGCTCTAGGCTCCAGTCGGCTGATGGGGAGGCCTGCTCTATCTGTTCACTCGCGCGCTCAACTTGCATTGACACCTTCAAACACGAGGCTAAGCCGCTTTTGTTAATGCAAAACTCCAAGCGCGGCCCATAAGGTTGCGCTCTCACTCACTAGGAGACGAGCTCAGATGGCCTACGACGCCCGCATCATCGCCAATGCAGTAATGGAACGAGCCGGCCGCAAGGGTTTCCGGCTCACCAACCTGGACATGCAGAAGCTCGTCTATTTGGTCCACGGAGCATACCTTCGCCAGACCGGCAAGCCGTTGGTGGCAGGCGACTTTGAGGCGTGGCAGTACGGGCCTGTTCATCGGGTAGTATACAACGCTTTTCGCCACGCTGGAGACAGCACAATCGACGCGCCCGCTCGCCGGCTAGACCCTGTCAGGCGCACGCTGAGTGACCTGCCAAGACTGGACGACGCTGAGGTCGAGTCTGTGATTGACTCGACTCTTCCCGCATTCCTACAACTGCCAACTCATATGCTGGTGCAGCTAACGCACGCGTCAGGAACTCCGTGGAGCCTGACCATGGCAGACGCCGAGAGGCGTCCGAACGTAGGCATGGTCATTTCTCAGGCGTTGATCCTCGAACATTTCGAGGGAGACCGCCTCGACGAGTTCGTTAAAGCGTCACGCGCCCGGCAGCCAGACCTGGAGACGATCGCGATTGAATGACGAGGAAGAAGGCAAACGGCGAGCTGACCAAGCCCGACGACGGGCACAGGCCGACAAGCGGGTTGGGAATTTTCCGGTCACGGACCTCGCCATAGCTGTAGCAGCAACCGGTGAAACCCGTCGGAAGTGTATCGAAGGCTATTTCAAGGGTTTCCCTTTAGGGAGCTACGCGTACACCCGGGCCTTGTTGCGAGAACTGTACGGCGCTCGGCCCGCGCCGGAGACATCCCTCTTCGCTGACCTGCCGGCGGCTCCCTGGAGCGTCCTTGAAGACGCTCTTCGCCGTGTCTGTCCGCCCCACCACTTTGACGACAACCTCGAAGTGTCACGGCTGCTGTTCGCTCATGCTCGGGGACCAAACGTAGAGGCAACTCAGCACCCGCCAGCAACGCTGCGCATTGGCAGTCGGTCGGAAGTGCAAATCGGTATTGACCTGTACGTTACGCACTCTGGGAGGCTCGCGTTTGAGTTCGTCCACCTGAGGCGTACTAGGCTCCCGCCTAAGCAAGCTGCGATTCTTGCCAGCTTGGTTCACTACGCATACTGCGTGGGCGACTATGCTGAGGCTGAAGTGGATATCGTCTCCATGTGCCCTATCGGTAAAGGGCCTAGAACGTTGACTACTCAGACTGTCCCTTCCTCCGCCCTTTGGGCGAAGGCCGACCTAGACCGCGAGATTGAAGATGTTCTCCGTATCTTGCGGGAAATTGCGGGAGGTTGACGTACATTGGTCGGCGCTGCCGGCTGTTACCAACATGCCGGGGCTGAATGACCTTCGGGTGGCCTGCTTGGACGCCTTTGTCGGTCTGTTATTGCGTGCCTAGGCAAACGCGAGGGGCACCACAGACCTGCGTGTCCACTTAGCGAGCCATTCGAAGGCAATCGCCGCGCAAGTCCAGGGTTCCGAGGGGCTAGCCCCTCGGCCGCCGGAGGCTCTTTTTTCTGGCTTTTGTTCTGCATTTGTTCTTATAATCGCGAATGCGAACCTCCCTCCTCACCGACGCCGAATACGCCCTCCTGGCCCCCCTCATCCCGGTCTTTGGCCGCCCATGCCCCGAGCGTCGGCGTGTGCTGGACGGCATGTTCCATGTGGTCATGTCCCGTTGCAGCTGGGCCGAGATGCCCGAGCGGTTCGGCAAGGGGGAGACGGCGCGGCGGCAGCTGGTGCGTTGGATGAAGGCGGGTGTGCTGGATTCCTGGCTGGTGTCGGCCACGAATGAGGAGTTCGCGAGCCTGAGGGAGCGGATTTGCCGCGCCTGGCGGCGGGTGGCGCGGCGGGCGACGGTCAGTCAGCTCTTGCTGGCGAAGCGGCTGGAGATGCCGGCGGCCTTGCCTTGCGCGCCGTGTTTCCTGCCGGACCTGACTTTGTCTGAAACCGTGCAAAAGCGGGTTTTGCACCACATGAAAAACCCCTGGGGGGCGCCCAGGGGGTTCTTCGGGCTCGCGGGCAAGCTGTTGAAGCTGGCCGGCGGGGATATGCGGCAGTGGCGGGTGCGATGATGCGCCCCCGCCCCGCCTTCAAAGCGTCAGTTGTTGGTGCCGGCGAGTTCGGCGACCAGGAAGTCGCGGAAGACCGAGACGCGCTTGGACGCCCGCATTTCCTCGGGATAGACGAAATAGGCGTTGATCTTGGGCGCCTTGAGCTCGGGCAGGACGGTCAGCAGGCCTTCGAGTTCGGGGCCCATATAGTCGGGCATGGCGGCCAGGCCCATGCCGGATTGCACGGCGCGGAGCATGCCGGTCAGGCTGTTCACTTCGAGCGTGCCGCGGCGGCCCTGGCCGGGCTTGCGGCCGATCTCGGCGAGCCAGTTGATCTCCTCGACCGGCGGGCGGTAGTCGCCCCAGACGATGAGCTTGTGGGCGTCCAGGTCTTCCGGGCGCTGCGGGATGCCGTGGCGCTTCAGGTAGTCCGGGCTGCCGACGATGCGCCAGCCGAAGCTGGCCACATGGCGCTGGATCAAATCGGGCTGGCGGGGCGGGTGCATGCGGATGGCGACATCGGCCTCGCGCATGGCGAGGTCCAGGTCGGCATCGTCCAGGATCACGGAGACGTTGATCTCCGGGTACATTTCCAGGAAGCGGTGCAGCCGGGGCGCGAGCCAGGAGCCGCCGAAGCCCGTGGTGGTGGTGATCTTGAGGCGGCCGGCCGGGCGTTCGCGGCCCTCGGTCAGCAGCGCCTCGGTCATGGCGAGCTTGGCGAAGACCTCGCGCACGGTGCGGTTCAGGGTTTCGCCGGACTCCGTGAGGATCAGGCCGCGCGCGTGCCGGTGAAACAGCGGCACGGAGAGCGCGTCCTCCAGCGCCTGGATCTGGCGGGAGACGGCGGATTGGCTCAGCGCCAGGGTTTCACCCGCATGGGTGAAGGAGCCGGCTTCGGCGACGGCGTGGAAGACGCGCAGCTTGTCCCAATCGAGCGGCATCACGCGGCCGCCTGGCTGTGGGCCGCTTCGTGAGCGGCCAGGAACTTCTCGGCGTCGAGTGCCGCCATGCAGCCGGTGCCGGCGGCGGTGACGGCCTGGCGGTAGATCTTGTCGGCCACGTCGCCGGCGGCGAAGACGCCCTCGACGCTGGTGCGGGTGCCACCGGGGGTGACCATCA
>JAIYCD010000302.1 GCA_027488195.1 Acetobacteraceae bacterium
AGGCGCTCTGCTGGACTTGGGGACAGGCGCGCGCTAAGGGGGCGGCATCCCAATTGGAGTCCTGCCGCATGATCCCGCGCTATTCCCGCCCCGAGATGGTGGCGATCTGGTCGCCCGAGACGAAGTTCCGCATCTGGTTCGAGATAGAGGCCCATGCCTGCGACGCGCAGGCCGCCCTCGGCGTGATCCCCAAGGCAAACGCCGAGGCCGTCTGGAAGGCGAAGGACACCCCCTTCGACGTCGCCCGCATCGACGAGATCGAGGCGGTGACGAAGCATGACGTGATCGCCTTCCTCACCTGGCTGGGTGAGGGTATCGGCGAGGATGCGCGCTACATGCACCAAGGCCTCACCAGCAGCGACGTGCTCGACACCTGCCTCGCCGTGCAGATGACACGCGCGGCAGATTTGCTCATCGCGGATGTCGAAGCCGTCATGGCCGCGTTGCGAATGCGCGCCATGGAGCACAAATACACGCCCACGATCGGGCGCAGCCACGGCATCCATGCCGAGCCCACCAGCTTCGGCCTGAAGCTCGCCGGCCATTACTGCGAATTCGCCCGCAACCGCGAAAGGCTGATCGCGGCGCGGGCCGAGGTCGCCACCTGCGCCATCTCCGGCCCCGTCGGCACCTTCGCCAGCGTGGATCCGCGCGTCGAGGCGCATGTGGCGAAGTCCCTCGGCCTGGCCATCGAGCCGGTCAGCACGCAGGTCATCCCGCGTGACCGCCACGCCGCCTTCTTCGCCACGCTGGCCGTGGTCGCCGGCGCCGTCGAGCGGCTGGCGACGGAAGTGCGCCATTTGCAGCGCTCCGAAGTGCGCGAGGCGGAGGAGTTCTTCCACGCCGGGCAGAAGGGCAGCAGCTCCATGCCGCACAAGCGCAACCCGGTGCTGTCGGAGAACATCACGGGACTGGCCCGCCTGGTGCGCGGCTATGCGATGCCCGCGCTGGAGAACATCACCCTCTGGCATGAGCGCGACATCAGTCATTCGAGCGTGGAGCGCGTGATCGGCCCGGATGCGACCATCGCGCTCGACTTCGCGCTGATGCGCCTCGCCGGCATGATGGAGAAGCTGACGGTCTATCCGGCCCGCATGACGGAGAACCTGGAAGGCCTCGGCGGCGTCGTGCATTCCCAGAAGGTTCTGCTGGCCCTCACCCAGGCTGGCCTTTCGCGCGAGGACAGCTATGCCGCGGTCCAGCAGGCCGCGATGGCGACCTGGCTCAAGCTCGGCCAGCCGGATGTGAAGAGCTTCGCCGAGAACCTGCTGGCGCGGCCCGAGGTGGGCGCGGTGATGGATGCGAAGGCACTCAATGGCGTGATGGATCCGCAACTCGACTTCCGCCATGTCGAGACGATCTTCGCGCGCGTCTTCGGGGACGCGTGACCGAGCTCTATATCGACGCCGATGCCTGCCCGGTGCGCGATGAGGCGTTCCGGGTAGCCGGGCGGCTTGGCCTCCACACGCATGTCGTCTCCAACGGCGCGCGCGGCATCCTGCTGCCGGACAATCCGCTGATCCATCGCGTCATCGTCACCGAAGGCGCGGATGTCGCCGATGACTGGATCGCCGATCGCATCACGGCCGCCGATGTCTGCGTGACGCAGGACATCCCGCTCGCCGCGCGCTGCCTGGAGAAGGGTGCCCGCGCGCTGAACGCCAAGGGCCATCGCTGGACGCTGGAGAATATCGGCAATGCGCTGGCCGGGCGCGCGGTGGCCGAGCATCTGCGCTCCACCGGCGCGCGGACCGGCGGTCCATCGGGGATGACGCCACAGGATCGCTCGCGCTTCCTCTCGGAGCTGGACACGCTGCTACGCGCGGCGATGCGCCCGCCCACGCCGGGCCTGAGGGTGCCGCCCGGCGGGTTCTGAGGCCGCGGGCCGGCCTCAATTCACCCCGGTTTCGCCTTGCTTCCGCCATGAGCGGGGCGCTTCCTCCCGCAACCGGATCCCGCGACGCCCGTTCGCAGAATCGGTCACCCCATCAGCAATTGGCCGTGGCGCTTCGGCTCGGGCCACGGCGGAGGGAAGTACCATGCGTTGGCTGAAACCGGGCGTGATACTGGGGGCCCTGCTGTCGCTCACGGCCTGCGCTCCGGGCTATGTCGCAGGGCCGGTCTATGGCGGAGGATATGGCTATGCGGGCCCGCTCTATTATGCGCCGCCGCCCCGCGTCTATGTGGCGCCACCACCGCGCTTCTACGCCCCGCCACCGCGCTTCTACGGGCCGCCACCGCGCTATTACGGGCCGCCGCCGCGCTATTACGGCGGCTATGGTGGGGGCTACCGCGGCCCCTATCGCGGGCCTTACCGCGGGGGCGGCTGGCGCGGCGGCTGATGCCATCATCACGCCATGCTCTGGCCATGCTGACCGTGCCAGATATCACGATCCAAGGAGGTACCTCCGATGCGCACATTCCACCGCCTGATGATCGCCGGCTTCCTCGCCCTCGGCGCGCTCGTGCCGGGCGCGGCGCAGGCGCAATACTGGGACAAGCCAGGCTACGATTATCGCTACGCGCCGCCGCCACCGGTCTACTATGCGCCGCCGCGCCCCATCTTCGTGCCGCCGCCGGTGATCTTCGTGCCGCCTCCGCCGCGCTTCTACGCGCCACCTGTCTATTACGGGCCGCCGCGTCACCATTATGGGCGCCCCTGGCGCGGGCCGCATCGCCACTGGTAGCCTCAGGCGACGGCGGCCATCCGCTCAGGCGGCAGGGAGAGGAAAGCGCGTGCGCCGATCCCCGGCGCCGCCTCGATCACCAGTTCACCGCCATGGGCCCGCAGCAAGGACCGGGCGAGAGACAGGCCGAAGCCCATCCCGCGTGAGCGGTCGGCGCCCCCATCTTGCGCGATGGGCGCCAGATCCTCGATTGCGAGGCCCACACCCTCGTCCTCGATGATGATGGAAGCCGCGTGCGGGCGCAAATCGGCCCGGATCTCGATCACATCGGCCTCCCCCGTGGCGCGGGCGGAGCGGCCGAGCACCTGGACCAGCGCCCCGCGCAGCGCCCGGCGGTCCGCCGTCACGGCCAAATTCTCGATGGCCGGTGAGATGCGCCAGTGGCGCTTGCCAGGCCCCAGCTGTGCGCTGGCAATGGCCACCGCCTCGCGTAGGATGGGCGCCAGCGGAAAGCGCTCCTCCTGCAGGCCGCGGGCGGGGACGGCGCCGCCGGCTTCCTCGGCTGCCGCATCAGCCAAAGCGAGAAGGTGCCGTGCCTCGCCCTCGAAGGCGCGGCCGGCTTCCTCTACCCCCAACTGCGTCCCCATAAGCTGCGCCCGCCCGAGCAGCGCCAGCCCCATGCTGTTCAGGTCGCGCGAGAGCAGCCCGAAGCTGCGGCGCCGATTCTCCGCGAGCGCGCGCTGCGTCGTGAGTTCCGCCGCAAGGCGCGAGGCGCGGGTGACCGCGCCAAACGCGGCGAGACCACCGGCGAAGGCGAGGATGGCGAGAGTGGCATGAGCGGCGTCGATCATCATGCGGTGATTCTGACCCCGATTCGGTTAACACCGGGTAAACGTCAGAATGGGACGAATCCCAGAAACCGTTCCAGAGCCGCACTGAACTACGATAAGCGACGGATGCGAAATGATTTACCGAATTCTGCTGGAGCAAACCCCTCAGGCCAAGCGCCAACGAAAAATGCCGCGAATCGGGCAAGTGATCCGATTCGCGGCATTGAAGCCAAAACTCTTCCAGGCAAACCTGGCTGCAAGCAAGCTCGGGCCCGCTGGGCCCGGGCCGTGGCTCAGGCCGCCGCCTTCTTGGCCTGGGCGCGCAGGATGCGGCGCTTCAGCACCACCGCCTCGGGCGGCAGGTTGCGCGGCTTGGTGGTGAGCAGGAAGGCGTCGATGCCGCCATTATGCTCGATGGTGCGGATGCCGTTCGTCGTCAGCCGCAGCTGGATCGAAGTGGCCAGCACGTCGGAGTAGAACGAGGTTTCCTGCAGGTTGGGCAGGAAGCGCCGACGGGTCTTGTTGTTCGCGTGGCTGACATTGTTGCCAGACTGAACGCCCTTGCCGGTGATGCCGCAGCGGCGAGCCATGGTGATGATCCTGCAAACTGGGCGCGCACGGGGACCCCGGCGCGGAGGTAAATCGGAGGGCGGCGTATGCGGCACGCACGCCCATGAGTCAAGCGCGCCCCGGTCCGCTGCCTGGGGCGGGTCAGCCCTTGGGCAGTGTCGGCAATTGCCGCAACTCGCCCGCTTCCACACTGGCCAGCGCCTGGCGCAGCACGCCCGCGATCGAACGGTCATCCATGCTGCGCGAGAGAAGCCCGAGAGCACCGCCCAGCAGCGCGGAAGCGGCCGAAATCGGAGCGATCTGCTGCTCGAGCATGTACTCGATCGCCTTGTCCACCACCGAGCCCGCGTGGCTCAGATCCTCGGGGGCATCCCCATCCGCTGCTTGCATGTTCCGGCAACTCCAAACTTCCTGGCCAGATGGGGCCTTCCCTGCGGGCAGGAAAGGGCTCCAGGATTAAGGCTTTGTCATGCGGGCCTCGCCCGCCGCCCGCGCGCTCAGGCCGCTGCCGAATTCGGCCTGGGCCTGGGCCAGGGCCGCCGCCTCGGCCGCCTCCACCGCCTGCGCCTGGCGGCGCCACATCTCGGCATAGAGGCCGTCCGCCGCGATCAGCGCGCCATGCGTGCCACGCTCGGCGATGCGGCCCTCCTCCAGCACGATGATCTCATCGGCCTCCACCCCCGTTGAAAGCCGGTGCGCTGTGACGAGCGTGGTCCGCCCGCGCGAGACGTCACGCAGGGCCGCCTGGATCTCCTGCTCGGTGCGGGTGTCGAGCGCGCTGGTGGCTTCGTCCAGGATCAGGATGCGCGGATCCTTCAGGATGGTGCGCGCGATCGCCACGCGCTGCTTCTCGCCGCCCGAGAGCTTGAGGCCGCGCTCGCCCACGCGGGTCTTGTAGCCATCGGGCAGCTTGAGCACGAAGTCATGCACCTGGGCGAGGCGCGCGGCCTCCTCCACCTCGGCATCCGTCGCACCCGGGCGGCCATAGGCGATGTTGTAGCGGATGGTGTCGTTGAACAGCACCGTATCCTGCGGCACCACGCCGATGGCGCGGCGCACGCTGTCCTGCGTCACGCTGCGCACATCCTGGCCGTCAATGCGCACCGCGCCGCCGGTCACGTCATAGAAGCGGAACAACAGGCGCGAGATGGTGGATTTCCCCGCCCCCGTGGGACCGACGATCGCCAGCATGCGGCCCGGTGCCACCTCGAAGCTGACGCCTTTCAGGATCTCGCGGTCCGGCCGGTAGGCGAAGCGCACATCCTCGAAAGCCACCGCGCCGGCAGTGACCACGAGGTCCGGCGCGTTCGGCGCATCGGCGATCTCGGCCGGCACGTCGAGGAGAAGAAACATCTCCTCCATGTCGGTCAGGCCCTGCTTGATCTCGCGATAGGCGAAACCGAGGATGTTCAGCGGCAGGTAGAGCTGGATCAGATAGGCGTTCACCATGACGAAATCGCCGACCGTCATGGTGCCGCCCGCAATGCCGCGCCCGGCCAGCAGCATGACGATGGTCAGGCCCAGCGCCATGATCGCCGCCTGGCCGGCATTGAGCATGTTCAGCGTGGTCTCGGAGCGCACATAGGCGCCCTCGTAGCGCGTCAGGCTTTCGTCATAGCGCCGCGCCTCGTGCCGCTCATTGTTGAAGTACTTCACCGTCTCGTAGTTCAGCAGGCTGTCCACAGCCTTGGTGTTCGCCTCCTGGTCCGTGTCGTTCATCACCCGGCGGAAGGCCAGGCGCCAATTGGTGAAAAGCAGCGTGAAGGTGATATAGGCGCCGATGGTGAGCAGGATGGTCAGCGCGAAGGAGAGCGCGAACATCCACCACAGGATGGCGGCGACCAGGAAGATCTCCACGATGGTCGGCAGGATGTTGAACAGCATGAAGTTCAGCACGATGGCGATGCCGCGCGTGCCTCTTTCAATGACACGGGACAGTCCGCCTGTGGCGCGATCCATGTGGAAGCGCATCGAGAGCGCATGCATGTGCCGGAACACGCTGAGCGCCACGCGCCGCGCCGCGCGGGCCTGCACCTTCGCGAAGACCGCATTGCGCAGTTCCGCCAGCGCCGAGGACATGACGCGCAACAGCCCGTAGCCGATGACGAGCGCGACGGGGATGGCCAACATGGCCCCCACCCCATCCTTGGGCGCCAGCGCATCCACCGCCCGCGCATAGGCGATCGGCACCAGCACATTGGCGGCCTTCGCCGCGATGAGGCAGATGACGGCGAGCACCACGCGGATCTTCAGCCCGCGCTCCCCCTCCGGCCAGAGATAGGGGAGGATGCTCCGCAGCGTGCGGGCGTGGTTCGTCGACGTCGTTGCGCTCATGTCTTCCATGTGGCCCGTGCCACGGGTTTTGGGAACCACGGACCTTCCCGCGCGGCGCCGTCCCTGCCACATGGCAGCAATGAGCAAACCCCTGTTCCGCCATATCGAGGCCTGCAACAACGCATCCTCGCCCAGCCACCTCCTGCCCTTCCATTTCGGGCGGGAGCAGGTGGGCTGGGTCTCGGCCGAGCTGGGCCGGGCGCTGACCTTCCTGCCGCAGGATTTCCATTTCGAGGGCAGCGGCATCCACATGGCCGGCCGGCACCGCAGCCCCGCAAGCCGCAGCGACGCGCTGGCGGCAGCCGGTCGGAGCCTCGCGAAGCAGGGCTTCGGCCGCGTCCGCGGCGAGCTGTTCGACATCCGCGCGACCGCCGAGGGCCCGGTGCTGGGCACGCTCGACCGCGGGCTGGTTCCGCAATTCGGCGTGATCGGCCAGGGCGTGCACATGAACGGGGTGGTCCGCCGTGCGGATGGCCTGCATGTCTGGGTCGGCATCCGCGCCCGCGACAAGGCGGTGGCGCCCGGCCAGCTCGACAACCTCGTCGCCGGCGGCATCCCGGCCGGGCTGGACGCCCTGCAATGCCTGCTGAAGGAAGCGGGCGAGGAGGCCTCCATCGCGCCCGAGCTGGCCGCCCAAGCGCGCCGCACCGGCCGCATCTCCTATATCCTGAGTGCCGAGGAGGGGCTGCGGCGGGACGTGCTGCATGTCTTCGACCTCGACCTGCCCGAGAGCTTCACCCCCGCCCCCAATGACGACGAAGTGGAGCGTTTCGAGCTTTGGCCGGCGCCGCGCCTGCTGGAGGCGCTGCGCGAGACCGAGGACATCAAGTTCAACGTGAACCTGGTGCTGATCGATCTCTTTCTCCGCGAGGGGCTGATCGACCCCGACGGTGCCGAGGGCCGGGCGCTGCGCGCCGGCTTGAACCAGGGCCCCTGATCCGTCTCAGCGCGGCTGGCGGCAGGCTGATGGCGCGGGTGGCCCCTGGGCCGAGGGCTTCGGCCCGGCCCAGCTGGTCCTGCACCCAATCCTGCCGCGCGCTGGGCGAGACGTAGATGTTGTTGATCACATGCGGCGTGCCGTTGCGAATGCCCAGCGCCGGCTGGCCGGCCGGCGCCCCCTACAGCGGGGGTTTCGCCTGGGCCAAGCCCAATCCCGGCAGGAGCACGAGGCCCAGCATCACACAGCGCAACATCCGAGGCTTCTTCCCCTTGTGGTTCGCCAGTTGAGGCTCGTCCCCGGGACTCCGCAAGCTGGCAGGCCGCAAACCGTCCAGCCGGTACAGTTCCTTCTTGACAAACCGTCCAGCCGGTATAGTTCACCCGCATGCTTGATGATGTCCCCCAGCCCGATGTGCGCACCCGAATCCTCGATGCCGCAGAGCGTATCGTGCAGGAGAAGGGGGTGCCGGCCCTGACGCTGGAGGCCGCGGCCCGCGGCGCCGGCATTTCCAAGGGCGGGCTGCTCTATCACTTCGCCTCCAAGGAGGCGATGTTGAACGGCTTGGTCGTGCGCCTCGCCGAATCCATCCGGATGGATTTCGAGGCCGTGCTCGCGGCGCAGACCGGCCCGTGCCCGGCCACCAGTGCCGTCTTCGCCTGGGCCTTCGACCATCCCGACCAGGTCTGCGAGGAGCATCAGCGCGCCGGCGCCGTCTTCCTCGCCGTCTTCCACCATGACCCGGCCATGCTGGCGCCGATCCGCGCCGTCTTCGCCCATATGCGCGACCGGCTGCGGGCCGATGCCCTGCCGCCCGGCCATGCGCTCGCCATCATGGCCGCCAGCGACGGGCTCTTCTTTGGTCAGCTTTTCGGCATGTATGAGCGGAACGAGGAGGAGCGCCTCTCCATCCGTGCCGCGCTGGGGCGCCTCGCCGGGGAGGCGGGGGCATGAAGCGCAAGCTGCTGCTGGGCACCGCCCTCCTCGCGGCCGCCGGCGGCTACTACGTTTATGCCAATCAGGCCCCGCCGCCGCTCGCACCCGTGGTGGCCGCGCCGCCCGTGCCGCTCGGCGTCGGCGCGCTGGGCCGCATCGAGCCCGCCTCCCGCATCCGCAAGCTGAACCAGCCGGGCGGCATGGCCGTCACGCGCCTGGCCCGCGTCTTCGTGACCGAGGGCGATGCGGTGACCGAGGGCCAGCTCCTCGCCGAATTCGCCGATGCCGAGATGAAGGACGCCGCCGCCCTCCAGGCCGAGGCCAATGTCGCCGAACTCCGCGCCGCCCTCGCCCGCGTGCGTGAGGCCGGGCGTGCCAGCGAGGTCGCGGCCCAGCGCGCCCGCATCGCGGCGCTGGCCGCCCAGGAGGAGATCGCCCGGCGCGACGCCAACCGCACCGACCGGCTGGTCCCCTCCGGCGCCGGCTCCGAAGCGGCGGCCGAGCGCAACCGCTTCCTGCTGCTCCGCCTCTCGGCCGAGCGCGCCCAGGCCGAGGCCGATCTGCAGACCCTCTCCACCCCGCGCGATGAGGATCTTCGCCTGGCGGAAGCGCGCGTGGCCGCGGCCGAGGCGGCGCTGGCCAAGGCCCGCGCCGATGCCGAACTCGCCCGCGTCCGCGCCCCCATCGCCGGCACCATCCTGCGCATCTTCGCCCGCCCCGGCGACCAGGTGGGGAATGACGGGCTGATGGAACTGGCCGACCTCTCGCGCATGGATGTGGTGGCGGACGTCTTCGAGACCGATTTGGGCCGCCTGCGCCCCGGCATGACCGCCGAGATCATCATCCCCGGCGAAAGGCAGCGCGTGGCGGCCACCGTGCGCGAGATCGGCTGGCAGGTGCGCCGCACCACCCAGGCCGGGACCGACCCCGTGGCCGCGGTGGACAGCCGCACCGTCGAAGTCCGCCTCACCCTCTCGGAGGAGGGCGCCGCCCTGCTGCGCCGCCGCACCGGCATGCAGGTGCAGGTCGCGATCCGCGCCCAGGCGCCCGCGGTGGCCGCCCGATGAACCACACCAGCACCACCGAGACGTTGTTGCCCTGGGCCCCGGAACTGACCGGTGAACCCATCCCGCCGCAACCCAAGCCCAAGCCCGGCCTCGGCGCCTTCCTGCTGCTGCCGATGCGCCTCGCCTGGCGGCAGCTGCGCGCCGAGAAATCCCGCCTCCTCGCCGCCATGGCGGGCGTGATGTTCGCCTGCGTGCTGGTCTTCATGCAGCTGGGCTTTCGCGGCGCGCTGTTCGACAGCGCGACCAACATGCTGAGTGCCATGCGGGCCGACCTCTTCCTCATGCACCCCATGACGGATGCGAGCTTCCGGCCCGAGCCCCTGCCCCGCGCCCGCGCCTTCCAGACGCTGGCCGACCCCGATGTGACCGTCGCCGTGCCGATCTACCTGGCGCAGACCGGCTTCCGGAACCCCGAGACCGGCCGCAAGCGGACGGTGCAACTCATCGGCCTTGACGCCGAGGTGGGCGCCGTAGCCTTCACCGGCCTCGCGCCGCTGATCGAGGCGCTGAAGCGCCCGGATACCTTCGCCTTCGATGTGCGGTCCCGTCCGGAATTCGGGCCAATCGGGCCGCTTTTCGCCGAACGGGGCAATTTCCAGATCCAGCTCGGCACGCGCCAGATGCAGCTGGTAGGCCTGGTCGAGATCGGGCCGAGCTTCGGCGCCGACGGCAATGTGGTGCTGAGCGAGACCAATTTCCGCCGCGTCTTCGACCGCCGCGTCTCCAACACCGACCTCGTCGCGCTCAAACTGCGCGAGGGCGCCGATGCCCCGGCCGTGCAGGCGCGGCTGCGCGCCTTGCTGCCCGACGACGTGGTGGTGATGACCCATGCCGAGCTCGTGGCGCATGAGCGCAGCTATTGGGAGAACGGCACGCCGATCGGCTTCATCTTCGTCTTCGGCAGCCTGATGGGCCTCGTGGTGGGCATGGTGATCGTCTACCAGATCCTGTTTTCCGACATCGCGAGCCACATCTCGGAATACGCGACGCTGAAGGCCATGGGCTATTCCAACGGGTATCTCTCCCGCGTCGTCATGAGCGAGGCCTTCATCCTGGCCGTCATCGGCTTCATCCCGGGCCTGCTGCTGTCGGCCTGGCTTTACGACTGGGTGGGGGCCGCGACCTTCCTGCCGCTCGCCATGTATCCCGAGCGCGCGGCCACCGTGTTCGTGATGATCTTCACCATGTGCACGCTCGCGGGGCTGCTCGCCATGCGCAAGCTGAGGGACGCCAATCCGGCGGATATGTTTTGATTTTGCTCCCCACGAAATCGCTGCGCGCTTTCGCGGAGGCCCCGGTTGGCGCTTGCTTTGGAAGCGTGGGCTGGTTGGCGTGGCAGAGCCACGCCGCCCATTGGGGGGCGGTCAGTGCGGCGGGCACGGACCTCCTTTCAGTGTCTCGTTTGCTGCGAGGTGTTTCGTGAACCCTGTGGAGTTGTCCGGGATCACCTTCGCCTATGGCGAGGGCGCGCTGCGGCGGGAGGTGCTGCGGGATGTGGATCTGTCCATCGCGCCCGGCGAGATCGTGCTGCTGACCGGGCCCTCGGGCTCGGGGAAGACGACGCTGCTGACACTGATCGGCGCGCTGCGCGCGATGCAGGATGGCGCGGCCCGCGTGCTGGGCCAGGAACTGGCCGGGGCAAGCGAGAGCGACCGCGTGCGGCTGCGCGGGCGCATCGGCTTCATCTTCCAGAACCACAACCTGCTCGGCTTCCTCACCGCGCGGCAGAATGTCGCCATGTCGCTCGAACTGCATGGCGGCATGAGCGAGGCCGCGCGCCTTGATCGCGCGGGCGAGATGCTGGCCGCGGTCGGCCTCGCCGATCACGCCGAGAAGCCGCCCGCGCGCCTCTCGGGCGGGCAGCGCCAGCGCGTGGCCGTGGCCCGCGCCTTGGCCGGCGAACCCGGCCTGATCCTGGCCGATGAACCGACCGCCGCCCTCGACAAGGTCAGCGGCCAGGAGGTGGTGCGCCTGCTGCGCGATCTCGCGAAGACGCGCGCCGTGCCCATCCTGCTGGTCACGCATGACCCCCGGATCCTCGACATCGCCGACCGGATCGTCGCGATGGAGGATGGGCGCATCGTGCAGCCGGTTGCCGCCGCCTGACGCTTAATGCGGGTGCGTCGCGTCGTAGTGGCGCTTGATGACGCTCAGCCCCATCAGCACCCCAAAGGCCATCAGCATCAGCGCGAAGGCGTAGAGATACCCATCCGCCCGCGCCGCGCCGAAAAGGCCGACCAGCGCGAAGACGAGATACAGGGCGATGAAGAAGCCGGAGGAAATCGGCATGGTCAGCCTCCTTTCTTGAGGTCGTCGTCGAACAGGATGCGGGCGGCGGCGCCGTCCAGATCCTCGTATTGGCCGGAACGCATGGCCCAGATGAAGGCGGCGAGCGCCATGCCGCCCAGCAGCAGTGCCAGCGGAATGAGCCAGACCAGGGTATCCATCAGTTCCTCCCCACCCTCAGCGCATTGCCGATGACGGCGAGCGAGGAGGTCGCCATCACCAGGGCCGCGATGAGCGGCGTGGCGTAGCCCGCCACCGCCACCGGCACCGCGATGAGATTATAGCCAAACGCCAGCGCGATGTTTTGACGTGCCGCAAGCTGCGCCCGGCGCGCACGCCCCACCGCCTCGGCCAGCGGCAGGAGGCCTCCGCCCATCAGCACGAAGTCGCTGGCCGCCTGCGCCAGGTCCGTGCCCTCGGCGGGAGCGGCGGAGACATGGGCCGCCGCGAGCGCCGCAGCATCATTGATGCCATCGCCCACCATCAGCACGCGGCGGCCCTGCGCCGCCAGCGCCGCGATGCGCGCGGCCTTCGCCTCGGGCGTGGCCCGCGCGGTGAAGAGGGTGATCCCCGCCTCGCCCGCCAGCCGCGCCACTACTTCCGGCGCATCGCCCGAAAGGAGCTCGACACCGAGGCCCGCGCGCTGGAAGGCCTGCACCGCGGCGGCTGCATCGACGCGCAGCGAATCCTCGAAGCGGAAGACGGCCGGCGCCTGCCCAGGACGCGCCAGATGCAGCGCCATGCCGGCATGCTCCGGCAGGCCGAGGAAGGCGGCGGAGCCCAGCCGCGTCTCGCCCAGCATGAGGCCGGCGCCAGGCACCTCCACCACACCCGTCGCCGGCGCCACATCCGGGCAGGCGCGGGACAGGGCGCGCGAGAGCGGGTGCCGGCTGGCGCCGGCCAGGCTGGCCGCCAGGCCGAGATCCTCCTGCGTCCAGCCGCCGGGCAGGAGGCGCGGGCGGCCTTCGGTCAGCGTGCCGGTCTTGTCCAGCACCACATGGTCGGCACTCGCCAGCCGCTCGAGCCCTGTCGGCGAGGAAAGCAGCACGCCACGCCGAAACAGCGCGCCGGAGGCCACGACCTGCACCGCCGGCACGGCGATGGCCAGCCCGCAGGGGCAGGTGATGATCAGCGCGGCCACCGCCGGCACCAGCGCCGCCTGCCAGGACACGCCCACCAGCAGCCACCAGCCGAGGAAGGTGCAGAGTGCGACCACATGCGCGACCGGCACGTAGATCCGCGCCGCGCGGTCGGCCAGCGAGGTGTAGCGCCCGCGCGCCTGCTCGGCCTGCTCCAGCATGCGGCCCATGGCGGCCAGCGAACCATCGCCCGCGGCGGCAGTGACGCGGGCCACGAAGGGTGCGCCCATGTTCACGCCGCCGGCCGCCAACGCCTCGCCCTCGGCGAAATGGCGCGGCAGGCTCTCGCCCGTGGTGGCCGCCGTATCGAGCAGCGCGGTCGCATCCTCCAGCACGGCGTCCAGGCGCAGGCGCTCGCCGCTCGCCACCAGGATGCGAGCACCCACCACCACACGCTCCATCGGCACCGGATGCGCCTCGCCCAGCACCGTCACGGCGCCTTCCTGCAAGGCGAGCAATTCGGCGGCACTCTGCCGCGCCCGCCGCCGCGCCGCGCGGTCCAGCACGCGGCCGGCCAGCATCAGCGCCAGCAGGGCCGTCGCGCCATCGAACCAGGTGAAATCGCCATTGCGCATCGTCTCGCTGAGCGACATCGCCGTGGTGGCGAGGATGCCGAGCGAGACGGCGCAATCCATGTTCAGCCGGCCCGCGCGCAAACCGCGCCAAGCCGAGCGGAACAGCGGCATCCCCGCATAGGCGATGGTCGGCATGCCGATCAGCGCGGCCAGCCAATGCATCATGTGGCGCGTGTCCGGCCCCATGTCGCTGCCCGCCCAGACCGCGACCGAGACGAGCATGACGTTCATCGCGCCGAAGCTCGCGATGCCGAGCGCGCGCGTCAGTTCGCGCCCCTCCGCATCCTCGCTGGCGCGCAAGCAGGCGGGCGAGAAAGGGGCAACGCGGAAGCCGAGGCGAGCGACCAGCGCCGCCAGCTCATTGCCGCGCCCGGCCTCACCGCGCCAGCTCACCGAAAGCCGCCGCGTGGAGAGGTTGGCGCGGGCGCGCGTCACGTCAGGCTCGGCCGCCAGCGCCTGCTCCACCAGCCAGATGCAGGCGCCGCAGGTCAGCCCCGCCACCATCAGCTCCAGCGTCTGCGTACCGTCGCGATTGGCGCGCGCGAGCGAAGCGAAATCCGCGCTCGGCGGATCGAGCGGCTTGAGCAGACCCTCCGCGCCCTCGCGTCGGCGGTAGAATGCATCCAGGCCGAGTCCCTGGACCAGCGCATGTGCGCCCTCGCACCCCGTGCAGCAGAAGCGAGTGGCACAGGGCGCGCCGCAATGCGCGCAGACGGGTCGGCCGATATGGCTCATGGAAGCGTGAAGCGCTGCCGGAGGTCATGGCGCTCACCGCTGGCGGAGGTGAGGAGGCCGCGGAGCTCCCAGAGGCCGGCGCGCAACTCCGGCAGCTCCAGCGTGAAGCGGCCCGTCGCAACGGTCTCGGGCAGGGCGACGCGCTCGCCATCGAGCGGTCGCAGCATATGGCCTTCCAGCACGCCCTGGATGGGCGCTCCGCCGCGATCCCGCGCATTGACGATGACCCGCCCGCCCTCGAGCCTTGTGTTCAGCGTCCAGCCCAGCGCGTCCTGGCGCGCCGCCTCGGCCAGGATGTGGTTGTAGGTGCGACCACGGTCATAGGCCTGGCCGACGCTGACGCCGGTGAAGGTGGAGAGCGCCTGGAAGATCAGCACGCCGTTCACGACGACCACCACCAGCATGCCGCCGACGAAGATCCAGGGAATCCAACGGCCACGGCTCGGGTCATGGGCTGGGATGCTCATCGGTCTGGTCCCAAGAAAACGCTGGCATGGCGAAGGACCGTGCGGCCCTCGGCATCCAGCAGGCGGAAGGTGATGGGCGTGCTGCCGCGCAGGCGCATGCCCTCGGGCGCGGTGACGAGGGCCCGCCACTGGGTGATGCCGTCCTCGCGCGTCGTCAGCAGCGGACGGCCATCCGCGTCCAGCGCCGCGTCCTGCACGACGAGGCGCAGGCCCTGCGGGCCTTCCAGCACCAGCGGCAAGACCTGTTCGCCGCGCAGCTTGTTGGCGAGCTTCAGCGTGTAGCCATTGCGGAGCCCACCATCGGAGAGCTGCACATACAGCGGCGCGCGGTCGCGCAGCACGGTCAGCGTCAGCGTCTCGCGCAGGAGCCAGGCGCTCAGCATCACCACCAGCGCCGCGGTCAGCACGCCAGCATAGACCAGGGTGCGCGGGCGAATCAGTTTCTGCGGCGTGCGCACCGCCATGCCCTTCGCCAGCCGCTCGGGGCCCGGCGCCATGACCTTGGTCGCGGCCTGGCTGGCGGCGAGGTTCTTCAGCGTCTCGAAGGCGATGAGGCCGGTGGGGCGATCGAGCCGCTTCATCACATCGTCGCAGGCATCCACGCAAAGCCCGCAGCCGATGCATTCCAGCTGCTGCCCGTCGCGGATGTCGATGCCCGTCGGGCAGACATGCACGCAGGCCTTGCAATCCACGCAATCGCCGGCGGCCGGATCGGTCGGCTTGCCCCGCGGCTCACCCCGCCAGTCGCGGTACGTGACGACCAGGCTGTTCTCGTCGAGCATCGCGCCCTGGAAGCGCGGCCAGGGGCACATGTAGGTGCAGACCTGCTCCCGCGCCGCACCCGCCAGCACATAGGTGGTCACGGTGAAGAGCGCGAAGAAGCCATAGACGGTGAGGCTCGCCTGGCCCGTCAGCATCGCCCAGGTCACGCTCGGCGCGTCGTTGAAATACATGATCCAGGCACCGCCCGTCGCCATGGCGATGGCGAGCCAGGCGGCGTGCTTCGCGGCCTTCGCCCGCCACCAGGCCCGGTCCTTCGGGCCTTGGTCGAGCTTGATGCGCGCGTTGCGATCGCCCTCGATCCTGCGCTCGATCCACATGAAGAGGTCGGTCCAGACCGTCTGCGGGCAGGTGAAGCCGCACCAGACGCGGCCAAAGAGCGACGTCACGGCGAAGAGGCCGATGGCGGACAGCACCAGCACGCCCGTCAGGAAGTAGATCTCCTGGGGCCAGAGCTCGAACCAGAAGAAGAACAGGCGCGCATGGCCCATATCCACCAGCACCGCCTGGTCGGGTGCGTTGGGCCCGCGGTCCCAGCGCAACCAGGGCACGACGTAGTAGAGCCCCAGCAGCAGGACCAGCACGGCCCATTTGACCCGCCGCACCACGCCCTGCACCGCGCGCGGATAGACCTTCTGGTGCGAGGCGTAGAGCGTGCCTTCCTCGATCTGCGGCGCGCGGGGCGGGATCACGGACATGGTGGCGCGTTACTCCCCGCCGCCCAGCGCATGCACATAGACGGTGAGCATGTTGACCATGGCGGGGTCGAGGCGGCTCTGCCAGGAGGGCATCACGCCGGCACGGCTATAGGCGATGCTGCGCGCGACGGCAGCCTTGTCGCCGCCATAGAGCCAGATGCGGTCATTCAGCCGCGGCGCGCCGAGGTCGCGATTGCCCTCGCCGCGATCGCCATGGCAGCTCGCGCAATTCTCGGCGTAGAGCGCCTCGCCGCGCGTGACGGCGGCGGCATCCGTGCTGCGGCCGGTCAGGCTCAGGACGAATTCCGCCGTGTCATTCACCTGCGCTGCGTTCAGCATGCCCGTCGCCTGAAAGGCCGGCATGGCGATGCCGCGCTGGTCATCGCTCTCATTCGCGCGGACACCGTGGCGGATGGTGTGCTGGATGGCGTCGAAGCTGCCACCATAGATCCAGTCGTCATCCGCGAGGCTCGGGAAGCCGCCCACGGCGCCCTGCCCGGCCGCGCCGTGGCAGCCCGCGCAGTTGTTGGCGAAGGCGACCCTCCCGCCGGCCAGCGCGAAGGCGCGCAGCTCGGGATCGGCCGCGATCTGCTCGGGCGTCGCCGCGCGCAGCCGCGCCATCATCGGCTCGACCCGCGCGCGCTCGGCCGCCTGCTGCGCCGGCAGCGCGCCACGCGCCGTCCAGCCGAGCAATCCGGTGGCGCCACGGATGGGCAGCGCCGGATAGAGTAAGACCCAGACCAGGGCGAAGGCGATGCAGGCATAGAAGGTGTAGAGCCACCAGCGCGGCATCGGCGTGTTGAGTTCCTTGATGCCGTCCCATTCATGGCCGGTGGTCATCTGGCCGGAGACGCTGTCCTTCTCGATCTTGGTGGGCATCTCTCAGCGCCTCCTGTCTTCGTCGTGGAAGATCATGCTTCCGCGTTGTTGCCATTCCGCCCGCTTGGAGGGGCGCAGCGTCCAGACCAGGATCCCGCCGAAGAGCAGGAAGAACCAGGCGACCCAGAGCGAGTTGAAAAGCGATTGGAGTTCATGCATGGCGCGCGCTCCTCACTGTTGCCGCAGCTGTTCGGACGTCACGTCGCGGAATTGCACGAGTGTCCCCAGCATCTGCATGTAGGCGACCAGCGCATCCATCTCGGTCACGACGCCGGGGTTGCCGTCGAAGGCACCCTGGCGGGCGCGGGCGTAGCGGGCGGAAAAGCCCGTGCCATCCGCATCCGGGCGCGCCTGCGTCTCGAGGTCGGCCCGCGCATGGGCGACCATCTCCTCGCTGTAGGGCACGCCCAGCGCGCGCTGGGCCCGCAGGTGTGACTGGATATTGCGGTAGTCCAGCGGCCGGTCGAGGAACGAGTAGGGCGGCATGATGCTCTCTGGCACGAGGGCGCGTGGGTTGCGCAGATGCTGCGCCTGCCAGTCATCGGAATACTTGCCGCCGACACGCGCGAGGTCGGGGCCCGTGCGCTTGCTGCCCCACTGGAAGGGGCGGTCATACATGCTCTCGGCCGCCAGGCTGAAATGGCCGTAGCGCTCGGCCTCGTCGCGGAAGGGGCGGATCATCTGGCTGTGGCAGGCGTAGCAGCCCTCGCGCACATAGATGTTGCGGCCCATCAATTCGAGCGGCGTGTAGGGGCGCACCCCCTGCACGCGCTCGATCGTGCTCTCGACGGTGAAGAGCGGCACCACCTGCGCGAGCCCGCCGATGGAGATGGTGATGAGGGTGAGCACGCCGAGCAGGAGGACGTTCCGCTCGATCATGCCATGGGTGAATTTCTTGAGCATGGGAGCCTCCTTCACTCGGCCGGGACGGCGCGGGCGGGCAGCGCCACCACGGCTTCGTCGCTGGTGATGGTCTTGAACATGTTCCAGGCCATCAGGATTGCGCCCGTCAGGTAGAGCACGCCACCCAGCACGCGGATCACGTAGTAGGGATGCATGGCGGCGACGGTCTCGACGAAGCTGTATTGCAGGAAGCCCAGCTCGTCATAGGCGCGCCACATGAGGCCCTGCATGATGCCCGAGACCCACATCGCCGTGATGTAGAGAACGATGCCGAGCGTCGCCAACCAGAAGTGCCACTCGATCAGCCGCGCGCTGAACATCGCCTTCTTCTTCCACAGCACGGGGATCAGCCAGTAGAGCGCGCCGAAGGTGATGAAGCCGTTCCAGCCGAGCGCGCCGGAATGCACGTGGCCGATCGTCCAGTCGGTGTAGTGCGAGAGGCTGTTCACCGCCTTGATGGACATGACGGGGCCTTCGAAGGTGGACATGCCATAGAAGGCGACGGCGGTGACCGAGAAGCGCAGGCCCGGGTCGGTGCGCAGCTTCTCCCAGGCGCCGCTCAACGTCATGATTCCGTTGATCATTCC
>JAIYCD010000289.1 GCA_027488195.1 Acetobacteraceae bacterium
CAGACCCCATTTCGATTCACGCACAGCGGTGACGGTGCGGGCCAGGCGATAACCCACAAATGGGGTCTGGGGCCTGAGGCCCCAGCCGCCGGAGGCATTTTCCTCTTCACTTCCCCGTGACCGCAAATACCGCCATCCGGAATTTTTCCCCGCGCGTCATCCGCGCCCGCGGCCGCGCGCCGGACCAGCCACGCCGCAGCATGTGGTCCAGGATGCGGCGATAACCCCACATCATCACACGCGCGGGGCGCAGCGCCTCGATGTCGTAGTGCGGCAGCTCCGCCTCGGCGCGGAAGAAGCCGCCCACGGCGCGGCCCGCCAATTCCTTGCAGATGCCGGCAAAGGCCGGGTGCGCGACAATGGATTGCGCCGGCCCGTCCGGGATGCCGGCCTTCTGCAGCACCGAGAGCGGAATATAGACGCGGTCCCGCGTCGCATCCTCATCCACGTCGCGCAGGATGTTGGTCAGCTGGAAGGTGTGGCCCAGCGCCAGCCCCCAGGCCTCGGCCTTGGGCTCGCCGAAGATGCGGACCGACATCGCGCCCACGCTGCCGGCCACCCGCCGGCAATAAAGATCGAGCGCCGCCTCATCCGCGAGGCGCAGATGGTCCGAGGCGTCGGTCTCCATGCCCGCCACCATCGCCTCACACTCCGCGAGCGGGATCTCGAAGGCCTCGCGCGCCAGCAGCAATTCGCGCGAAAGGGCGCAATCGGGCGTGCTGAGCTTGGCGCGCCAGGCCTCCAGTAGACGGCGCTTCTCGCCCTCGGGCATGGCGCCATCCGCGATGTCGTCCACCACGCGGCAAAAGCCATAAACGGCCCAGAGCGCGCGGCGGCGCTCGCCCTTCAGCGTCGCCATGCCGCGCGCGAAGGAGGAGCCGGCCCGGCTCACGCGCTGGGCGACCAGCAGGGGATCATGCGGGCCGAGCAAGGGCGCGGCGACCAATTCCCGCGTGAAATCAAGCTTGCCGAGCGCGACGCGTCCCAGGACCGGATCGGCCGTCCGCAGCTTGGCCAGCAGCCGGCGCGCCAGGCCGATGGTCATGGCCGACTGGATGGCGAGGCGCCGTGCCGTGCAGAGGCGCGGCAGGGCGCTCGCGCGGTCCAGCAAATCCTCCACACGGTCCAGCGCGGCGTCGAGGATCTCGCGGCGCTTCGGATTGGATGGCTCGAAGAACGCCGCCTCGCCGCCCGCCAGCGCCAGCCAGGATTGCGGCAGATAGACGCGGTCCAGCTTGGCGCGGTCCGGCACCAGGTCCTGGAGGTGGTTCAGGATCTGCAGCGCGGTGCAGAGGCCGTCGGCGGCCTGCTTGGCGGCGTCCGAGGTCGTTCCGTGCAGGCGAAGCAGCATGCGCCCCACCGGGTCCGCGCTGCGGCGACAGTAATCCTCGAGCTCCGGCCATTCGGCATAGCGCGCCTGCTCGGAATCCTGCCGGAAGGCGGAGAGCATGAGGCGCGCTTCGTCCACGCCGACGCCTTCCGCCTGCATGCGCGCGCCCTCGGCGATGGGTGTCGCCGGATCATCGAGCGAGGCCTCCATGGCATCGAGCCGCGCGAGCTTCTCAGCGGGGCTCAGGCTTTCGCTGTCGGCGATGTCATCGGCCATGCGGACGAAGCGGTAGAAGGCCATGACCTTCGCCCTGACCGGCTTCGCCAGGATCAGCGAGGCTGTCGGAAAGTTCTCCGTGTCATGGGTGCGGTTGGGCGCACCCGGCGCGGTCACATGGTTCATGCTGCCTTTGTGCCGGGTGTCGCGCCCGCTTTCCAGCCCAGGGGCATTGCCGCGTCACGATTGGCGCGGCCGATGGCCATGAGAGGTCGAGGCAGGTTGCGGAACTGGAGAAGCGTGAGTTTCACCGGTGCCATGCAGAGAGCGTTTGAGCATGAAGGTCATCCTGGCGGCGCTCGCAGCGACTATCGCGCTCTTTCTTGTCGAAGGGCGCCCTTCCGGCTGCGGAATGGGCCGGCAGCACCCTCACCATTGCGGTGAGCCATGGCCGGATCGACCCACCTCCATCCGCCTATCCTGATCACGGAACATGCGAGGCCCGACGCACCGCCAAGCCATCCGGGTGGCGCCATGCGGCCATCACACTCCCTTTCCCCGCAACCGCCCCACGGAGTGGCCGACATGAAGACGAAGTTCGTCGCCGTCCTGGCCATCACCGCCACCGCCGCGCAGCCCGTAATGGCGCAGACCTCCAGCACCGAGCGCAATTGGTGGGCCAATACCATCAGCACCAACTGCTACAGCAGCAATGTGACGACCTGCCGGCCAAGGGTCCGGTGCGCGCAGGGCCGTGTCGGGTCCACCCGCATGACCATCGAACTGGCCAACAACGTAAGCGGCGTAGCCAATATCGTCTTCAATGGAGCTATCGAGCTCCGGAGGCCTGATGGACGGGTCGCGGGCCATGCCACCATGATCGGCGAAGGGGACATCACAAACCGAGGAACATCAACGCGACCCTCAGGCAGCCGCTCCCTGCGAACAGGGAAGATACCATAATAGAATTCACCATCGTCAGATGAAGCATCATCGGCCCCGACCCTGCGGACCGCTCTCGTCCCCGTTGATCCATGGCACAGCCATCCCCCCAGCCATCATCAAACCGAAGGCAGGGAATATCCGCGTCGTGTGGCGGGGCGAATAGCGGGGCGGCTCCCGCCGGGCTGGTCCCGGCATGCGGAGTGTCGAGGCGGTCACATTCGCAGCGAGACGGCGGTGAGGCGCCCCGCTGCAGGGATGCTCACCCCTCGGCCTTCGCGGCCGCATAGGCGCGGCCCTTCCAGCCCGCCTTCAGCCCGAGGGCCGAGCGCACCAGCGCCGTCCATTGGATGGCGAGTGCCACCAGCACCGTCAGCGGGTGCAGGGGCACCGTCCACCAGGGCTCGCCCGTGCGCCAGGTGACGGCGGCGCGGAGTGCGAACATCAGGAAGATGGTCAGCACCGCCTCGCCATTGGGCAGCAACGCCCAGGGCCAGAGATGCGCGCCGGCCAGCAGCACGGTCCAGATCGGCAGGCCCACGGGGGTCGCCATGCCTTCCCGCGCATTCTTGATGAAGCCGCCCCAGGCATGGCCGAAATTGTCATACATGCGGCAGGTGGCGAGCGGCGTGCCGTCGACGATTTCCGTGTCATGCCCGTTCTCGCGGAAGCGGCGGGCGAGCGCGATGCCATCATGCAGCACGCCCTTGATGGCGGTATGGCCGCCGATCGCCTCATAGGCCCGGCGCTCGACCAGGATGAGCTGGCCGCAGGCGGCGGCGAGGCTCGCCTTGCGCTGCACCGCCCGGCCGCCGAAGGGCAGGTAGCAGATCAGCAGGAAGTTGATGAAGGGGACGGTCAACCCCTCGCCGATGCTGCGGATGATCTGGCGCGGCACGCCGCTGACCATGGCGATCTTGTGTGCGACACTATGCGCGGCCATGGCCGCGGCGGCGTGCGGCGCGAGGCGGACATCGGCATCGATGAACAGCAGATGCGTGCCGCTCGCAGCCTCGGCCAGGCGGGCGCAGGCATGCACCTTGCCGGTCCAGCCCGGCGGCAGGCTCGGCGCCTGCACCAGGCGCACGCGCGGATCGCGCGCCGCATAGGAGTGCACGATGGCGGCCGTGCCATCCGTGCTGCCATCATCCATCACCACCACCTCGACCTCGCAGCCGGTGGAGGCCAGCGCGGCATCGAGGCAGTTGGCGATATTCGCCGCTTCGTTGCGGGCCGGGATGAGGATGGAGACCCGCGTGCCCCCGGGTGGCGTGCCGCGCAGCCTCGGCATGCGGCGCAGGTTGATGATGCCGAAGATGATCGGCATCAGGGCAAGCGCCAGGGCGATATGGGCGAATTCCATCCTAGCTTCGTCCGTCCCCTTTCCGCGCCCCTGGATCGTGGCGCGGGTCATGCGTCTCTCCGCGCATCACAGCCTTGATATATTGCCACGCGCCGTAAATTCCACCCATGCCGGCGCGTCCGTCGAGTACGGTGCGGAAGCGTTCCGCATCCCGACTGATCGCATCCTGGGCCAGGCGGTCCATCGTTGCGGTCATGGCGGCGCGGATCGTCTCGGTCCGCGCATCCCGGTCCTGGGCCAGCAGGGTGCGTGCATCGAGCGGCGTGCCGAAGGCCAGCAGCGCCTCGCCGCGCTTTTCCGTCCAGTGGACGTATTCGAGGGCGAGCGGCACCAGCACCGCATCGGGCGCGATCTCGGGCAGGCGGGTCACGCCGGAGGCGAGTGGCACCGGCCGCTCCCGCGCATCGGCGAAGCGGCCGGGCGCGTTCATCCAAAGCATGTGGCGCGGATCCTCCAGCGCCTGCTTCGCGGTTTGCAGGAAGCGCACCGCGCCCCGCGCCGAATTCTGCTCGACGCCGAAGACACCGAGCCGCTTCATGAAGGCGTATTTCTCCAGCGCCGCCGCATCCATCGGCGTGAAGCCTGGCCGCTCCAGGAAGAAGCGGCGCATGAGCAGCATGAACATCACGCCGTCCCACCAGCCGGGATGGTTGGCGAGGATGATGCCGGGCCGCCCCTCGGGCAGCACCGGCTCGCCCCAATGGGCCACGCGCAGGGCGGAAAAATGCCCGGCGAAGGTGCGGCTGAAGGCGATGTTGAAGAACGCCATCATCCGCTCGGAACGCGCCTCGACGGGCGAAGGCGGCGTCTCCGTCGCCATCGCGGTCAGGCGCCGAGAAGTTCGGACTCGCGCCGGCCGGCCAGTTCCGCCTCGGGGCTCATGCCACGGCCGCCGAGATCCTGGTCGAGGCTGTCCGCCGCGATCCAGCCGGACATCATCACCATCGGCATGCCCGGGCCCGGATGCGCGGCGCCACCGGCGAGGTAGAGCCCCTTCACCTGGCGCGAGCGATTGCCCGGCTTGAAGGCGCCGAGGAAGCTGCCATGGCTGGCGAGGCCGTAGATCGCGCCATCCAGCACGCGGTAGCGGTTGTGGATATCCACCGGGGTCAGCCGCTGCTCGACGACGATGTTCTCCTCGATGTCGTCGAGGCCTGCCGTGCGCTTCAGCTTGTCCAGGATGGTCTGGCGATAGCCGGGGAAGAGCTCGTTCCAGTCATGATGCGGGCGCAGATGGGGCGTGTGCACCAGGGCGTAGAGCGCCTCGCCGCCCGGGGGGGCGCTGGTCGGGTCGGTCTCGGCGGTGGCGGCCAGGTAGACGGTCGGGTCGGGCGCCGGTTCACCGCGCTTGTAGATCGCGTCGAATTCCTCGCCCGCATCGCGGGAGAAGACGAAGCAGTGATGGGCCAGATGCGGGTAGCGCTTCTTCAGGCCCATGTAGAGGACCACGCCGCTGCAAGCGGGCTCGAAGCCCTTCTTGTCATAGGCCTCGCCCGTGGCGCCGCCGACCAGCTCCTTATAGGTGCGGATCGCGTCCATGTTGGAGATCACGGCATCGCAGGCGATGCGCTCGCCCGAGGCGAGCTTCACGGCGACGACGCGGCCGTTCTCGATGTCGAAGCCCGTGACATCGCTGCTGGGGCGCAGGTCGGCGCCCAGCTCGCCCGCCAGCTTGGCCAGGCCTTCGGCCACGGCGCGCGTGCCGCCGACGGGATACCAGACGCCCTCGCTCGCCTGCATGTCGCCGATGGAGGCGAGCACGGCCGGGGCCAGATAGGGGGTGGAGCCGACATACTGGCAGCAACGATCCA
>JAIYCD010000100.1 GCA_027488195.1 Acetobacteraceae bacterium
CGACACCGCGGCCTATGTCTCCGTGGTGGCACGGCGGATCGGCGTCGGGCCGGACGAGGCGATCGACCTGCATCGGCACGATCACCTACGCCCGCTGGTGGAAGCGATCATCCACCATGAATGCGCCGGGCTCGCCTATCCGGCCGCGGTGATCGATCGGGCCCTGACCCTGGCCGGCGTCCCGCCCGCGCCGCCCGTGACGCTGCGCGAGGTGGCGGCTGTCACCGGCACCGGCCGCGGCGCCGTGCTGGTGGGTGCGGCCGGCATCGCCACCGTGGTGGCGCAGGCGGCCCCCGCCATCCAGGCGCTGGGCACGCTGGCGCCTGCCGTCGCCATCGCGGTCATCGTCGCGGCCGTGGTGGGCGTCCTCGCCTGGCGGCTGCGGCGGCCGGCATGAGTGCCTTTGCCGCGGCCATGGACGCGCTGGCCGCGGATCCGAACATCGGCAAGGATTCGACGTTTCGCGCGGGCGGGATCGGGGTTCCGGTCCTGCTCCGCGTGGTGCGCTCGGCGCCGGACAAGCTCGGCGATGCCTTCGGCACCAGCGTGATCCACGCCAGCGACGTGCTGACCGTCGCCATCGCCGTGCTGCCCGCGGTCGATGCCGACGACACCTTCACCCTCGGTGCCGACACCCTGACCGTCCAGCACGCCGAGCGGGACGCCGCGGGCATCGCCTGGCGCGTCTTCTGCCGCCGATAGGAGCACCGCCATGATCGACCCGGAGCGCATCGGCGGCATCGTGGGCGAGGCATTGCTCGCCGGCGCCCTGGGCGCGCTCGGGGCGATGGCGCGCTTCTCGTCCACCGACCGGCCGCTGCTGACCCGCGCCTATCTGCTGCACGCGCTGGCCGGCGGCAGCCTCGGCACCGGTGCTTGGCTCATCGCCCATGCCTTCGAGCTTGATGGCTGGTGGCTGTTCGCCGTGGCGTGGCTCGCCGGTACCCTCGGCTACGCGGCACTGCATGACCTGCTGCTGCGGATAATCAGCCGCAAATTCGGCGGGCGCTGATCCATGCGCCTCGGGGCCAGCATCATCGGCGACCTGCGCAAGGTACTGGCCGACGAGGTGCGGGCCGGTGAGCGCGCGGCGATGACTGCGATCCGTGCCGAGACCGAGCAGGTGAAGGCCGATCTGCGCCGGCAGGTCACCACCGCCTTCTCGGGGAATGCGCGCGGCATCGCCAATGCCTGGCGATCGATGATCTTCCCGCGGAGCGGGCAGTCGCTGCGGCCGGCGGGGTTGGTTTTCACCAAGGTACCGAACGTCATCGACGCCTTCGAGCGTGGCGCGCTGATCCGCGCCAAGGGCGGCCGGAAGTTCCTGGCCATCCCGACCGGCTTCAACGCGGCGCGTGGGCGCCGTGGGCGCGGCGAGAAGGGCATGCGCGTGACGCCGTCCCAGATGGTCGCCTCGGGCCAGGCCTTTCTGCGGCCCTTCAAGTCGGGCCGCGGCTTCGTGTGGTGCCTGCCGCTACGCCAGGGCGAGCAGACCGGGCGGCGCCGCCGCACGCGGCTGGTAGCGGGCGGCGTGACGGAAGTCGGCACGGCCAACCGCAAGGGCCGCGAGGCTTGGGCGCGCGGCCTGCTGGAACAGGGAATGGTGCCCATGTTTCTCCTGCTACCCCAGGTGAAGCTCGCCAAGCGGCTCGACGTGCGCGGCGCGGCTGAGCGTGGGCTGCGTAGGCTCCCGGCACGGTTCGTGGCGGCCTGGGAACGTGAAAGCGGGAGGGCGGCATGAGCGCGCGGGAGACTGCCATCGCGGCGCTGCACAGCCGGCTCGTTACGTCGCTCGCCGTTCGGATCCCGGCGCCGCTGGTGCTGCGGGGCGAGACCATCCCGCAGCGCATCCCGCCCGGTGGCCTGGTCGTGGTCCGCGACGGCGAGACGGTGGAGGAGACGCCCATCCTCTCGCCGCTCGCCTGGCAAATCGAGCATCGTGCCGAGGTCGAGATCACCGTCGCTGGCGCCACCCCCGCCGCCCGCAACACCCTGCTTGATGCGCTGCTGGTGGATGTCGCTACCGTCATCGCCGCCAACCGCACCCTCGGCGGCGCCGTCGAATGGGCGCAGCCCGGCAGTGCGTCGTTCGAGGATGTCGAGTTCGAGGGCGCCGCCGCGGCTCGCGCCGCCGCCATCCCCGTCGCCCTCTGGTTCACCGTCGCCGGCTCGCCGCTGGCCTGATCCCCTTCCAGGAGAAAGCCCATGCCCCGTGCCATCGGCGCGAACTGCCGCCTGCTCATGCTGCCCGAAACCACCTACGGCACCGCGCCGGGCAGCAACTGGCGGCGCATGCCATTCCTGTCCTGCGACCTCGGCGCGGAGCAGCCACTGCTGGACGCCGATGTCATCGGCGTCGGCAGCAACCGCGATCCGGCCGCGCCTTTCCTGGACACAATCACGGTCGCCGGCCAGGCGGTGGTGCCGGTGGACCTGATCAACATCGGCCACTGGCTACGGCTGCTGCTGGGCCCGCCGACCGCCACCGGCACGACAAACTTCATCCACACCTTTGCCTCGGGCGCGGCGGCGCTGCCGAGCAACGCGATGGAGATCGGCTATCCGGACGTGCCGTCCTTCGACGTGTGCACCGGCGTCCGTGCCGACACGCTGGAGATGGACTTCACGCCGACCGGCGCGGCAACGGCGACCTTCGGGCTGCTTGGCCAAGGCTCGGTCCGCACGGGAGCGACGTCGGGCGGCACGCCGACCAGCGCGGCCTACACGGCCTTCAACAAAGCGCAGGGAAGCATCACGCGGAGCGGGTCGGCGCTGGCGCAGGTCACTGGCGCGCGGCTCACCTACGCCAACGGCATGGAAGCCGTGCGCACCATTCGCGCCGATCGCCGCGTTGAGGGCGTGGATCCTGGCATCGCACGCTGCACCGGCCAGATCACCGTGCGCTTCGAGAACACCACGCTGCTCGCCCAGGCGCAGGCCGGGACCTCGGCGGAGTTCGCGCTGGCCTTCACGATCGATGCGAACCGCAGCCTGACGATAACGCTGCATGAGGTCTATCTCGCACTGGCCAAAACCCCGATCGAGGGGCCGGCGGGCGTGGAGGCCAGCTTCGATTTCCGAGCCGCTTTCAACGCGACGGCGACGCGGATGATGACGGCGGTGCTGCGGAACCAGCAGGCTGGTACGGAGTATGCGTGAGCCTTAATGGTCCGTCAGGCTGGCCAGAAGTGTTTCGAGGTGCCGTTTGCCATAGAGGATGCGCATGATTCGCGCCCGCGGCAGGCCCTCGGCCCGATACACTACGAGGTAGTCAAAGACGGGGATCACCAGAAATCGGAACTGATCGGGCGCCAAATCCGGCCGCCTGACGCCAATATCCGGAAACTCACCGATCCGCTGCGCGGCACGACGCACTGCATCGCGCATATCGGACGCCGCCTGCGGATTGTTCTGCTGAATCCAGAACAGGGCGTCTCGCAGATCCTCGCGCGCTTCAGGTGTGAGGACAGCCGGCTGGCTCAGCCTGCGTTGCGGCGGGCCGCCTCCTGGCCGGAGGCGCGGGCGCGCAGTTCCGCGTCCACTTCGGCGATCACATCATCGACCTCGTAGCAGCCTTTCTCGTCCGCCTCACGGCTGACGCGCTCCAGCATCCGCGTGAAAGCGTCGCGCTTTGATTCCTGGTCCTGCAGCAGGCGGAGCGCCGCGCGCATGACCTCACTCACATTGCCGTAGCGGCCTTTGGCCACACAGGTCTCGGCGAAGCCCTCGAGCTCCGGCGTCAGGCTCACATTGGGCATCGCGGCCTCCCCTGCAGCAACCATGTCAGACTTTGACATGACCGCACCCAATTTCAAGTCCGGAGACATCCGCATGCTCACCCTCGACCTTCCCACCGAACCATACTGGCTCGACCTGCCGCGCGGCGTCCGCGTGGAGATCCGCCCCGTCACAACCGCCGTGATGGCCGCCGCCCAGGCCGGCTCCGCCCGTCGCCTCGGCGCGTTGCGGGCCGCGGAGGCCGACCTCGACCCCGACATGGCGCGCGGCCTGGCCTTCGCCTTCCTTGTCAAGGCGCTGGCCCGCCACGCCGTCACCGCCTGGGAGGGCGTGGGCGACGCTGCCGGCAAGCCACTGCCGCTCTCGCCTGAGGCGGTCGAGCGCCTCATGGACATGGACGAGATGGCCGCCGCCTTCTGGGACCGCGCCACAGGCCCGGTCGCCGCCGTGGCGCTGGAGGGAAACGGCTAAGGGCTCGGGCCGAATGGCATTTCGGCCAGGGCCCTGACTACTGCCGCGGCTGCGCGACCCTCGACCGCGACTGCGGTCTCGCCTGCCCCTACGCCGCCCACGCCCCCACCAGCGTCGAGGGCGCCGCATGCTGGGCCGCCGGCACCACCTGCGCCACGGCGACCATGGCGGGCCTCGATCTCGACATGCCGGCCGCACTCGCCACCGCCCGCGAGATGGGCGCCATGGGCTGGGCCGCGGCCGAACTGCTGCTGGCCATGCGCATGGGTCTCGCCGCCGGCAGCGCCGCGCGCCGCACTGATCCCCCCGGGCCCTGACCATCCCACCAACGCCGGAGGCGTGACCAATGGCTGACGCCACCCGCCGCGTCTCGGTCCGCCTGTCGCTGGACGATGCCGCCCGCGTCAAGCAGGAGCTGCGCGAGGTCGGCGAGACCGGGAGCCGCAGCCTGGAGCGCATCCAGGGCGGCGCCGACCGCGCCTCCCGCGCGCTCGACCTGCTCGATGTTGCTGTCCGCGGCGTGCAGATCGCCGGCCTCGCCGCAGGCCTGCGCGCCGTGGTCGTGGCGGGCGACGCGCTCACCCAGTCCATGGGACGGCTCAACACCGCGCTGGGTTCGGTGGAACGCGCCGGCGAGATCTACGACCGTCTCTATCGCGACAGCCTGCAGACCGGCGTCGCCGTGCGCGAGAGCGTCGACGCCTTCGCGCGCTTCTCGATCGCGGCGCGCGAGATCGGCGCCACCTCGGACCAGGTCGCCACGCTGGTGGGCGGCCTGCAGCGCATTGCCATCGCGTCGGGCGCCTCGCAGCAGGAGATTGCTTCCAGCACCCAGCAGCTCGCCCAGGCGCTGGCCTCCGGCACGCTGCAGGGCGACGAGCTCCGCTCGATCCTCGAGGGCCTGCCGACGCTGGCGCAGGCGCTGGCCCGCGAGCTCGGCGTTTCCATCGGCGAACTGCGCAAGCTCGGCTCCGAGGGCAAGCTCACCGCCGACACAGTGTTCCCGGCACTGCTGCGCGCGGTCGAGCGGCTGAATGGCGAGTTCGAACGGGCGCCGCTCTCCGTCGGCCGCGCCTTCGGCCAGCTCACCGCCGCCGCCGATCAGTTCCTGGCGCGGCTCGACCAGGCGATCGGGCTGTCCAACGCCCTGGCGCGTGCGCTGTCCGGCGCTGCCCGCGTGCTGGATGGCGTCCGCCGCGGCTCCGGGCTGCTGCTCCCCTCCGAGCAGGAGGCCGACCGTCGCGCCCAGGCCGAGGCCCTGCGCGCCCAGATCGCCCGCCTCGAGGCCGAGAGCGACGGCCGCGACAGCCTGCGCTCCCAGCCCCGTCGCGGCTCGATCCGCGGTGGCCTGGTCGGCGCGGCCCAGCAGCAGGCCGGCATCGACCGCGCCGCGCGCCTGGAGGAGCTGCGCCGGCAGTACCAGGAGCTGTCGGAGGAGATCACCCGCGGCGAGCAGGCCGCCGGCGAACGCCAGCGCACCGAGCAGGAGAGCGCCGCTGCCCAGGCAGCCGAGGCCCGCCGCCGCCGGACCGCGGCGGATGCCGAGGAACTGCGCAAGGCGCTCGACGACCGCTTTCGCATCAACAGCGAATACGACGACCGCGTCCGCCGCCTGCGCGAGGCCGAGGCCGCGGGTGGCATCACCGCCGCCGATCGCACCCGGCTGGAAACGCTCGCCCTGCGGGAACGCGACGAGGCGCTGCGCCGCATCGAGGGCACCACCCGGCGCGTGGCCGCCATCCCGCGCCCCGACCGCGAGGCCGAGCGCGAGATCAACGACATCATCCGCGAGCGCGAGCGGCTGATCCAGAACAACGAGAATGCGCAGGAGCGCTACACCCGGCGCCTCGAAACCCTCGGCCGCCTGGTCGAACGCTCCGAGCGCATCGGCCGGCCCATCCCCGACGAGACCGTCTCGCGCGAGGCCAATGCCGCGCTGGATGAGCTGGAGCGCAGTCAGCAGCGGGTCCAGCAGGCCACGGAGCGCACCAGCAACACGGCGCGGGAACTCGGCCTGACCTTCTCGTCGGCCTTCGAGGACGCGATCATCAAGGGCGAGAGCTTTTCGAAGGTGCTGCAGGGCATCCTGCAGGACATCGCCCGCATCGTGGTCCGGCGCACCATCACCGAACCGCTGGGCACGGCGGTGACCTCCAGCCTCAGTGGCTTTGACTTCGGCTCGATCTTCTCGGGGATCGGCTCGGCGCTGGGCGGGCTGTTCCGTGCTGAGGGCGGGCCGGTGGCGGGCGGCCAGCCCTACATCGTCGGCGAGCGCGGGCCCGAATGGTTCGTGCCGAACCGCAGCGGCACGGTGCTGCCCAACGGCATGGCGCCCGGTGGGCCAGTCATCAACCAGAGCATCACCATCGATGCGCGCGGCGCCGATGCCGGTGTCGAGGCGCGGCTGCGGGTGCTCTCGGCGCAGATCGTCCGCCAAGCGAGCGCGGCCACGCTCGACGCCATCCGCCGCGGCGGCAGCGCCACCTCCATCGTGCGGGGATAGCCATGACGGAATACGCCTGGCCCGCCACGCTGCGGCCGTCGCGGCTGAGCTTCTACCTGCAGCACAACACTCTGCGCTTTGTCTCGCCGGTCACCCGCGCCACGCAGGTGCTCCGGCGGGAGGGCGCGCGCTGGGTGGCAGAGGCGAGCTTCGAACCGTTGGGGCGTGTACAGGCGGGCGTGATGGACGGGCTGCTGGCGGCACTCGCCGGCTCCGCCAACACGGTGCGCATTTGGGATTGGCGGCGCGAGTACCGCACCGGCGATCCGCGCAGCCAGGGTGACGTGCCGACCGGGCCGTACCCCTTCTCGGACGCGACGATCTTCACGGACGGGACCGGGCTGGTGGTGGGGTCGGGCAATCCATCACTGGCGGCGGGTGCGCCGCGCGGGGCGCTGTCCATCGTCACCCAGGGCTGGTGGCCGAGCACGGTGGCAGTCGGCGCCGGCGACTACATCGGCCTCGGCGGCCGGCTCTACATCGCCACCGCCGCGGTCGCCGCCTCCGGCGCAGGCACCGCCACCATCGCCATCGCGCCGCCGCTGCGCGCCGCGGTAGTGGTGGGCGAGCCGCTGATCCTCTCCCTGCCGAGCGTGCCGATGCGGCTGGTCTCCGACGACGAGGCGGCGAACCCGACGCGGCCCGGCCCCTTCGCCGCCGTGACCATCCGCATGGAGGAGGCGCTTTAGCCATGTCCGGTACTCCGCGCCTCAGCAGCCAGGCCGCATCCGCCGCCACGGCGCCGATCGCAACGCCGGTCGTGCTGGTCGAGCTCGACTTCGCCACGGGTCCCTTTCGCGTCTGGACCGGCCTTGGCCCGCTGGATTGGGCGGGGAAGGTGTTCGAGGGCGCCGGCAGCATCGGCGCCATCTCGGATGTCGAGGAGACGGTGGAGCTGCGTGCCGTCCGGCTCACCCTCGCCCTGTCGCCAGTGCCGCAGGAGGTGGTGGATATCGCGCTGGCCGAGCGCAGCTACCGCCTGCGGCCGGTCACGCTGTGGGGCGCGCTGCTGGATGCGCAGGGCGCCTTCGTCGCGGACCCGTTTCCGCTCTGGGCGGGGCTGATGGACACGATGGAGGTGACGGACGGGGCCGAACCCTCCGTGGCGCTCGCCTGCGAAAGCCGGCTGGTGGACCTCGAGCGCGCCGAGGTACGGCGCTACACCGACGCCGACCAGCAGGCCGAGTATCCCGGCGATCGGTTCTTCGAATTCGTGCCGGCGCTCCAGGAGGCGGAGATCCGGCTGCCGAACCAGTGAACCGGCTGCCCGACTGGCCCGAGCGGCTGGCGGCGCTGATCACGGCGGCGGAGCACAGGCCCTTCGACGCGGCGCGCTGGAACTGCGGGCGCTTCGCCATGGCGGCGGCGGTGGCCTGCACGGGCCAGCGGCCATCCTGGCGACATCGCCCGACCCTCGCCGCGATGGCCGACACAGCCGGCTTTCCACGCGTGCCGGTCGCCTTCGCCCGTGCTGGCGACGTGGTGCTGGCCTGTAACCCCGACCGCCTGGGCGTGGTCCTGGATGCCGGCCGCGCCGCCTTTGTCGGGCCCGCAGGCCTCGTCCGCCTCCCCATCACCGCCTGCACCATCGCCTGGAGGGTTGGCTGATGCCCGTCGCCATCCCCTTCATCGCCGCTGCCGCAGGGGCCGCCGCCTCGGCCGTCATCGGCGGTGGCGTCCTGGGCGCCGTGGCAGCCGCGGGCGCCGCCCTGGTGGTGTCCGCCGTGGGTGCGGCCGTCTTCCGCCCCAAGTCGCCCTCCGCCGCCCGCAGCGCCAACGTCACGCCAGGCACCGACACCGGTCCCGGCTCGGGCTTCGATCCCCGCACGCCCGGCGCCGGGCGCACCCAGTCCTTTCGCCAACCCATCACCGAGCACCAGATCGTCTTCGGCCGCTGCCGCACCTCTGGCCCGGTGGTGTTCCTGCACTCCGCCACCGATGACGAAGGCCGCGCCGACGGCTTCCTGCACCTCGTCGTGGTGCTGGCCGCGCATCGCGTGCGCGCCATCGGCGAGGTGTTCCTCAACGGCACCGCCTCCACGGACGCGAAGTTTGCCGGCCTGCTGCGCATCGACCGTGCCCTGGGCGATCCCGGCCAGGCCGCCAATGCCAATCTCGTCGCCGACACCGGTGGCCAATGGACCGCTGCGCACCGTGGCCAGGGCCGGGCCTATCTCGCCGTGCGCCTCAAGCTGCGGCCCGAGGCCTTCCCCTCCGGCGCGCCCAGCCTGTCCGCCATCATCGAGGGGGCGGACACCATTCTCGATCCGCGCACCGGCGCCACCGGCTGGTCCGACAATCCCGCGCTGTGCCTCGCCTGGTACCTGACCTCGCCCTTCGGGTGGCGCGCCGCCAGGGCGGATATCGACCTGCCCGCGCTCATGGCCGCGGCCAACGTCTGCGACGAGATCATGGGCCGGCGCGATGGCACCGCCGAGCGGCGCTACACCGTCAACGGCGCCGTCACCCTGGGCGAGGGTAAGATCGCCATCACCCGCAAGCTCGTCGCTGCCATGGCGGGCGCATTGGTCGTGAGCGGAGGGCGCTTCTACATCCATGCCGGGGCGCCGGCGCTGCCGGCCGCCACACTCACCTCCGACGATCTGCGCGGCGACGTCACCATCGTCGGCTCGCGTCCGCGGCGCGATCTCTTCAACGGAGTGCGCGCCGTCTATGTCGAGCCCGCCGCGGCCTGGCAGCCGACCGATGCGCCGCCGCTGCTCGCCAGCAACTACGTCACCGAGGATGGCGGCGAGGCGATCTACCGGGACATGGAGTTCCCGCTCACCACCTCGGCCTCCACGGTCCAGCGCCTGATGAAAATCGAGTTGGAGCGCAACCGCCGCCAGCGCGAGGTGGCAATGCAGGCCAACCTCTCGGCGCTGCGGCTGCGGCCCTGGGATGGGGTGACCGTGGCGCTGGAGCGCCTGACGCCATTCCCGGCCCGGGTGACGGGCTGGGCACTGGCGCCGGATGGCGGGGTGAACCTGCAGTTGGCGGAGGAGGATCCCGCCGTCTGGGCGTGGAACCCTGCGACGGACGAGCGGGCGACGGGGCAGAACCCGTCCGTGGTGCTGCCGAACCCGGGCGTGATCGCCGCGCCCGTCGCCATCCTGGTCGAGCCGCCGCTCGGCACGACCTTCACAGCGATCGCGGTGTCGTGGTCCGCAGTGGGCTCGGCCTATCTCACCGGCTACGAGATCGAGTTCCGGCCTGCCTCGGTGGCGGTCTGGCAGGGCTATGCCGGCGGCTTTGGCGCCACCGCCGTGGCCATCCCCACGACCGAGCCCACCGCCTTTCGGGTGCGGGCGCAGGCGCGCAGTGGCGCGGTGTCGGGGTGGCGGGAGGCGCTGGTGCCGGCCGCCGCGTCGGGCCTGGCCGCGACTGGCATCGCTGGGGGCGTTCGCCTGTCGGGCGGCTTTCCCGCCGATGCGGTCCAACTGCAGGTGTTCGAGGCCAGCAGCGCCAGTCTGGTTGCCGCCACCAAGCTGGTCAGTGAGCCGACCGTGCTGCCCTGGGACCGCACCGGCCTCATCACCGGCCAGGCCCGCTGGTACTGGCTGCGCAGCGTCTCGGCCGAGGGCAACGTCTCCGCCTTTGCCGGTCCGGTCACCGCCACCGCCCTCTGATCGGAGAACGCCATGCCGGCACGCATCGACGACCTGCTGGTCCTCAACGCCAACCTCAATAAGAGCGACTTCGCGAAGTATCTGCGCGACCGCGAGGCGGTGCTGCCCAACGATTTCGGTGGGCTGGGGGATGGCGTGGCCGATGATCGCACCGCCATCCAGGCCGCCTTCGATCGCGCCAGCGCGGACCAGAAATTCGCGATAATCCCGCCTGGCACCTGGAACGTCTCGGGCACCGTCACGCTGCCGGGTGGCGCCCGCGGGCTGATCATGCAGGGGACCATCCGCTACACCGGCACCGCGCCGACCTCCGTGCTGGTGCTCGGCGATGGCGGCACCATTCGCAATGCCGAGAAGCTCTACAGCGGGCTGAACGTCATCCGGCAGACGCTGTCGGACTGGTCCTCCGAGGCCGATATCGGCATCACCGTGCGCAACGTCGATGCCAGCCAGATCGAGCTGCGCCGCGTGGAAGGTTTCACCATCGGCATGCGGACGCTAGGCGATGGCCGCGGTGTTGAGGACAGCACCTTCACGCTGGGCCGCATCGTCAACAACCGCATCGGCCTCGACATCTGGTGCGCGACGGCCACGGCCTGGAACACCTCCATCCGCTACTATGGTGGCCACTTTGCTCAGGCGACCGGGGTGAATGCCGCGCAGGACCGATTTGGCGTGCGGTTTGGGAATGAGGCGGGCGCCTATACCAACCACAACCGCCACGTCTTCGACGCGCCCAACTTCGAGCTCCGCCAGGCCGGCAGCAACATCGCCATCCCGTTCCTGAACCAGACCTCGGGCTCTGCCATCATCGCTCGCAACATGCGCATGGAGGCCTGCTCGCCGCTGGCGGCGCGCCACACCGCCGGGGCGCAGGATTGCGAGTACGACATCGCCTGGACCAACACCTACCTGGTCGGCATCGACTACACGGCGACCGCGAACCGCTGCGGCAATGCGGTGATCAACCGGCATCGGGCGCCGGCGTCGCGCTTCCAGCGCTTCCTGGCCGGCGTGCCGAACACCCGCGCGGCGGCGTTCCGCCAGTCGGCGACCGAGGTCGGGGTGGAGGGGCTGATCACCATCGCGACCTCGACCACCACCGCGACCTTCATGGCGGATTTCTGCTTCAACGGGCTGACCGACCTGACGCCGACCGACCGGGCGGTGACGCTGGCGGCGAACCGTGGGCTGGGGTGGATGCTCGACACCTCCCAAGCGAAGGAGTTTGCGCTGGCGCATTGGCTGACGAGCGGCGCGTCGGGCGGGCGGCTGTTCGTGCGGGTGTTCGATGGTGCGGGGAATATCCGCGAGGACATCGCGGGCGACGTGCTGGCGTCGATCACCACCATGCAGTGGAACGGGCCGGCGAAGGGCTGGAATGCCGGCGCACCGATGGATGATGCGAACTTCAATCGGCGGCAGACCATCCGCGTTGGCGCGTCCGTGGCCTATGCGCAGGTGGGCGTGATCGGCTTCGACGGGCCGATCGACCTGCAGTCCCTGCGGCTCTACGGGCTGCCGGAGGCCGCACCCGCGGTGCTGAACGGCACGCCGCTGCTGACGGGGGCGTTGTTCGGCTCGGGGCGGCGGGAGTTCGCCGCGGAGGTGTCCTGGGATCTGCCGAGTCTGGCGCCGGGGGCGACCTCGCTGCTTGATGTCACGGTGAATGGGGCGCGGGCTGGCGACTTGGCGCAGGCGTCGCTGGTGTCGTCCACGCGGTTTATCGAGCTCGACGCCGCGGTATGGTCGAACAACACGGTACGTGTGATGGCGCGGAATATCTCCGGCGCGACCTTCGATCTGGCTGCCGCCACGCTGTCGGTCGGGGTAGTGAAGCGGCGCGTGCCCTAATTCACCGCCGCCCATGCCACAACGCCTTACCAATCCAAGCCAGGTCGGGGACGCCCAGCCAGCCATCAACGCGGGCCGTGCCCACTCTCCAGGCAATGGCCATGCGCATGATCCGCCAGGGTCTCGATGATGCGGCAATCTGCCACGCGCCCGCCACGGCACGCTTCCGCCACCCGAGACAACTCAGCCCGTAATGCCGTCAGCTGCCGCATTTTCATGTCGATCGCCTCGATCTGCGCCATGGCCGCCGCGTGTGCTTTGCCGCAATCCTGTTCCGGCTGAGCTGAAAGCTCCAGGAGCCCGCGGACCGCCGGCATCGCAAAACCCAGTTCCCGTGCGTGCCTGATGAAGCCCAGACGCTGAAGGTGAGAAATCTCATAGGCCCTTTGCCCGCCTGCGGAGCGACCAGGTTCCGGCAATAACCCCTCCGCCTCATACCAGCGGATTGTGGTCGGCTTCACGCCGGTCGCGCGCGACAGGTCGCCGATGGAAAAGGACTTCTGCATTCGCAGCACATGGGGGCTTGCACCTCTAGTGGCTAGAGGTTCCATAACGCGATCCGTATGGTGCGGAGCAAACTCATGAACAATGGTAGCAGGATGGTCTGGCGGGTGGAGGGCATGGATTGCGCCGCCTGCGTCGCCAAGGTCACGACGGCCCTGGGCCGCGTCCAGGGTGTGAGCGACGTCGAGGTCAATCTGATCGCCGAGCGGCTCACCGCCACCGTCCCACCGGCCGCCATCGCCGAGGTCGAGCGCCAGGTCGGTGCGCTGGGCTATGCGATCAGCGCCCTGCCTGGGGCGGCACCCGACGCGACCCATGCGCATGGCGACCATGAAGACGACCCCGCCGATGCCGAAAAGCCCTGGTGGAACACCGGCAAGGCGCGGTTGGTCTGGCTGCTGGGCGCCCTGGTCGGGGGCGCTTATGTACTTTCCCTGCTCCTGCCGGCCGGCTTTACCTATCCGCTGTTTCTCGTGGCGACCTTGGTGGCGGTCGTACCCTTCGGCCGTCGCGCTATCGCCCTCGCCCGCGCCGGAAGCCCATTCTCGATTGAGACGCTGATGGTCACCGCCGCACTCGGCGCCACTATCATCGGCGCCGCCGAGGAGGCGGCGATCGTCGTGCTGCTCTTCGCGGTCGGCGAATTGCTGGAAAACGTGGCTGCCGGCCGTGCCCGCGCCGGCATCCGCGCGCTGGCCAACCTCATCCCGCGCGTCGCACTGCGACTGCGAGCCGATGGGAGCACCGAGCAGGTCACGCCGGAGCGGCTGGCCCTGGGCGACCTGGTGCTGGTCCGCCCCGGCGACCGCGTGCCCTGCGACGGGTTGATCATGGAGGGCAGTTCCGCGCTCGATGAAAGCCCGGTTACCGGCGAGAGCATCCCCGTGTCGCGCGGCCCGGGCGATGCGGTGGTGGCCGGCTCCATCAACACCGATGGCGCCCTGCGCCTCAAGGTCACCCGCGCCGCCGCCGACAACACCATCGCCCGCATCATCCGGATGGTGGAGGATGCAACGGCCTCCCGCGCGCCCACGCAGCGCTTCATCGAGCGATTCTCGCTGTGGTGGACGCCCGGCGCCATGATCGTGTCGCTCGCGGTCATCCTGCTCACGCCGCTCCTGTTCGGCTGGGACTGGTCCACGAGCCTCTATCGCGGTCTCGCCATCCTGCTCATTGCCTGCCCCTGCGCGCTGGTCATCTCCGTGCCTGCCGCAATGGCGTCGGGCCTCTCCGCCGGCGCCCGCCGGGGCCTGCTGGTCAAAGGCGGGGCGGCGTTGGAGGTGATCGGCGCGGCCCGCACCGTAGCCTTCGATAAGACCGGCACCTTGACCGAGGGCAAGCCGCGGGTGACCGACACCATTCCCGCGCCGGGCCGCAGCGCCGATGAGGTGATCGCCCTCGCCGCCGGCGTCGAGCAAGGCAGCGCCCACCCTCTGGCCAAGGCCATCCTGGCTGAGGCCGGCGCGCGTGGCCTGACGCTGGCACCCGCCCAGGATGCGGCGGCAATACCCGGCAAGGCGGTGGTGGCAACGCTGCATGGCCGCCGGGTGGAGGTTGGCAGCCCGCGGCACGCCGTTGAGCGCGGTGTCTCGCTGGGCGACTTGGCCGAGACACTCGAACGCTTGGAAACCGAGGGCAAGACTGTCTCGGTCGCGCTGGTGGATGGTGCGTTGCTCGGTTTGATAGCGCTGCGCGACGAACCGCGCGCGGATGCCGCTGCTGGAATCGCCCTGCTCCGAGGCCAGGGCTTGGAGACGGTGATGCTAACCGGCGACAATGCCCGCACCGGCGCTGCCATCGCGGCCTCGCTTGGCATGGGCGTAAAGGCGGAGTTGCTGCCTGATGACAAGCTGCGCGAAATCGCCGCGCTGAGATCCGCAGGGCCTGTCGTGATGGTGGGCGACGGCATCAACGACGCACCGGCCCTGGCCGCCGCCTCGGTGGGAGTTGCCATGGGGGGCGGGACGGATGTGGCTCTGGAAACCGCCGATGCAGCCGTGCTGAAGGACCGCGTGACCGGCGTGTCCGAACTGGTGGACCTGTCCCGCGCGACCATGACCAACGTGAAGCAGAATGTCGCCGTGGCGGTCGGGCTGAAGGCGGTGTTCCTGGTCACCACGCTGCTCGGCGTCACCGGCCTCTGGCCGGCGATCCTGGCCGACACCGGCGCCACCGTGCTGGTGACGCTGAATGCCCTGCGTCTGCTGGCCTGGAAGCCGCCGGCCGCCTGATGAAAGCTCTGCCAATGCCCCGCTTGCCTCGGCGCGCGCTTGCCGCCATTGCCGTCTCTCCGGCCTTGTCCCCGCTCGCCTTCGTCCGCGCCACGACAGCCCAGGCGCAAATCATGCCGGGCGAGCGCACCATCGGCCGGGCCGATGCGCCGGTTACGGTGGTCGAATTCCACTCGCTTACCTGCGGCAATTGCGCGCGGTTCCACAACGATATCTTCCCGCGGATCAAGGCCGAGTTTATCGAAACCGGGCAGGTGCGCTTCCTGCTGCGCGACTTTCCGTTGGACCGCGCGGCCCTCGATGCCGCGGTGATGGTGCATTGCGCCGGACCCGACCGCTTCGAGCCGCTGCTCAGTCTCGTCTATGCCCAGAAGGAGAACTGGGCGCATGCGCCCGAACCACGCGCCATCCTGCGCCGCTATGCCGGGCTCGCCGGGCTCACCGCGCCGCAGCTGGACGCCTGCTGGTCCGATCCCGCCTTTGCGCGCGCCGTGTTGCAGATGCGCCTCGATGGCGAGCGCGAGCACGGGGTGAATGCCACCCCCTCCTTCTTGGTTGGCGGGCGGCTGCATCGCGGTGTCCTCACCTTCGAGCAATTCGCGGCGCTGGTCCGACCGCTGCTGCCGGCAGGTCGCCGTCCATGAACATCATTGGCATCTATGCGGCAGCCGCGCTCGCGGAGATCGCCGGCTGCTTCGCGTTCTGGGGCTGGCTTCGCATGGGCAAGCCAGCGTGGTGGGCAGCGCTTGGCGTTCTGGCGCTCATCGCCTTCGCCTGGCTGCTGACCCTTGTGCCGGCCGGAAACGCTTCCCGCGCCTTCGCCGCCTACGGAGGCATCTACATCGCCGCCACCCTTGTCTGGATGCGGGTTGTGGAGGGTTTCCTCCCCGACCGCTGGGACCTCATCGGCGCGGCCCTGGCCGTGGCCGGCGCGGCCGTGGTGTTGCTTGGGCCTCGCGACGCATGAGCCTTCACCGATCAAACGTCCTTCGCGTCGTGCGCCGACTTCTCTGGGGTGCTGTCGCGTTCGCGGCAATCGCCCTCGCACTCGGTTGGGCATTGCGGGACGGCCCATTCGCGCCGAAGCCTCCGCCCATTGCGACCGGCCCGGCATCGCTTGGTATCGGCGGCCCCTTCTCCCTGACGGACCAGACCGGCCGCGCCGTCACAGAGCGGGACTTCCGCGGCCGGCCGATGGCGGTCTTCTTCGGCTTTACCCATTGCCCGGACATCTGCCCAACCACACTCGGCGAATTCGCCGCCTACATGGAGGCGCTGGGCGCCGATGCCGAGCGACTGCACTGGGTCTTCATCACGGTCGACCCGGAACGCGACACGCCGGAGCACCTCGCGCGCTACATGGAACTCTTCGACCCGCGCATCGTAGGGCTGACCGGAACGGAGGCGCAGGTAGCCACGGCCGCGCGCAATTTCCGCGTGATCTATCGCCGCGTGCCGCTCGAGGGAGGCGAATACACCATGGACCATACCGCAAGCACCTTCCTGCTCGATGCAACCGGCCGCTTCGCCGGCACGATCGACTACAAGGAACCGGACGAGGTCGCCGTGCAGAAGCTGCGCGGCCTGCTCCGGCTCCCCGCCTCGTGACGCGCCGCGTCGGTCTCCTTGCCGGACTGCTCGCATTGCTGCTCGACCAGGCCGCGAAGACCTGGGCCCTCGGTGCGCTGTGGCCGCCCTACAGCGAGGGCGTCACCGTGCTGCCGGTCCTGAACCTGCGGCTGGGATTCAACACGGGCGTCACCTTCGGGATGTTCCGCGACAGCGCCGCCGAGGCCGTGTGGGTGCTGGTCATCTTGAAGCTCGTCATCGTGGGCTTCCTGACGCGCTGGCTGTGGCGCACCGGCCTGAGGGCGGAGGCGCTGGGCCTCGGGCTCGTCATCGGCGGCGCGCTCGGCAATATCCTGGATCGGGTGCGGATCGGCGCCGTGGTGGACTTCATCGACGTGCATTATGGCGGCTGGCATTGGCCGACATTCAACATGGCCGACGTGGCCATAGTTGGCGGCGTGACGCTTTTGTTCCTCACCGCTTGGCGGAGCCCGAGTACTGCGTAAAGCAGGGATTGCGATGCACGGCACGCCCGTGTAACGCATTGTATGAAAGCAATAAATACCCCCGACAGCACCACAGCTTTTGATCTGAAGACCTGTTCAGCTATCGCCATTGCGCTGAGCCTGCTGGTCCTCCCGGCAACACCCCATGCCCAGGAACCAGCTTGGTTCCCGACATTGGCAAGCCGGCAGGCAACCCTGGAGGATCGAGGCTGGCTGCTGCATGGCCAGGCCACCTTCGTCGAGCAAGGCCACCCCAGCTTCCGCTCGCCCTATCGTGGTACGAACAGCCTTCAGCCCGCCGCCATGCAGCGGAATACCTTCTCGGGCGACCTGATCTTGGGCCGTCGACTCTGGGAGGGCGCTGAGTTCGTGCTGAACGGCCAGGTCATTCGCGGCTTCGGTCTCTCCGGCACCCGGGGTGTCGCCGGCTTTCCGAATGGCGAGGCCTTTCGCATTGGCAGCGAGGTTCCCGCTGGCTTCATACCGCGCGCCTTCCTGCGGCAGACGATCGGTCTCTCGGCAGAGGCGGGCGGGCTCGGATTCATCCTGGGCGATGGCCGGCTGAACTACCGTCCCGAGATGGTGTCGGAGTTGTACTACGATGCGCAGGTGGCGCCGGGCATGAATCTCGCGGCCAATATCCAGCTCATCGCCAACCCGGGGCACAATGCCGACCGTGGGCCGGTTGTCGTGTTCGGCGGGCGGCTGAGAACCGCCTTCTGACGCCCTGCGGCTCTGCCGGGCGCTGGCGGCCCGGCCGATGCGGCCGCCACACACTTTGTAATACTCCTGTCACTCAGCAACAGGCGGAACGGGGCATCTCAGCGTCACGGCGATCAAGCCGGACGACTGAAGGAAAACTACACGATGTTCCGTCCCCTCCTCCTCGCCGCGCTGCTGGCTTCTGGTGCCGCGGTTGCCCAAACCAGCTTCGATCCGCGCAGCGTTCCAGGTGGCGTCAGCGGCAACCAGCCCGCGCATGTGCACGGTGCAGATGGCGATGGCGCGCCGATCATCCACCGCCCGGAAGTCCCTGCCAACCGCGCCGTCACCGCCGGCCCTGGCACCCTGCAGGGCGGTGGCGAGGACAACAGCGTGACCCGCAGCGGCCCGGGCCGCGGCACCTTGGGCAGCGACCGCGCGGCGATCGTCACCGGCAACGAGGAAGGCCGCCCGATCATCAGTCGGTGAGCGGGGAAGCTCCCGCGGCAGGCCAGGGCCTGCCGCGGCGAGGCGCGGCCCCGCAGCAATCCGCGCCTCAACATCACGCTGCATATCTACCAAGGGAGAGTTCAATGATCCGAGGAAGCTTGTTGGCCGCCACCGCCGTCGCGGCGATCGGCGCCACGCCGCAGGCCCAGGCCCAGTCCGGCGACGCAACCTGGCAATTCCGCTGCCCCGCCGCCGGTACCACCGTCGAGCAGTCGAGCGGCACGACACTGCGCTTCCGCGGCCCGGCATCCACCAACCCGGGCGAATGCATGATGGCGGGCAACCAGCGCCGCTTCATGGGGTACTGGCAGGTGGGCGAAGGGTTCTACAACGCCGCAGGGCCGCGCCTGACGGCAGCCTTCGCCAATGGCATCAATCTCGCCAATGTCAGCCCGCTCGAATTCACCTATTACGGGATCAACCGCTCGAACGACAGCATTCAGATCATGGAGCGCTGGACGGCCGCGGAGGGCGGCGCGGTCACGACGCCCGCGGGGACCTTCGATACCGTCCGCGTGGATCGGTATTTCAACGTGGTCGGATCCTCGTTCCAGTATACCCAATCCGTCTGGTTCGATCGCGCCACGAACGTTCCCGTGCGTGCGAATATCGACCATCGCAACTTCGTTCAGGCACCCACGCTCGTGAACTGGGTTGCATTTGATGTGACGCGTCCGCAGACCGCGTCGCACTGACCTGGCGGGCCGCGCGGGTTGCATCCCCGCGCGGCCCATCAGCCTGGCAGAAACACGCTTACCAGCAACCCTCCATCCGGCCCAGCGCCGAGGGTGAGTTCGCCGCCTTCGGCCGTGGCAAAACGCTTGGCGATGGTCAGTCCCAAGCCAATGCCGCTGCCACCGCGGGCCAGATCCAGTCGGACGAAGGGTGAGACGGCACGCTCATACTCGGCAGGTGGAATTCCCGGACCGGCATCCGCCACCTCCACGCGCCACCCACCTTGCCCGGCGCGGAGCCGAACCCGGACCGGTGCTGCGCCATGCTGCAATGCATTGCCCAGCAGATTGCTAAAGGCGCGTTTCGCGGCGAGACGCCGCAGTGACATGACGGCATGCGCCGGCCCCTCATAGCTCACATCATGCCCCGCATCCGCAGCGTCATCGGCCAAGGTTTGCAGAATTGCGGCGAGGTCGGTCGGCACCGCCGGCTCCGCATCGCGACCCTCCCGAAAATACTCCAGCGTGCGGCCAACCATGGCCTCCATCTCAGCCACATCGCCCTCGATGCGCGCGCGCTCCTCACCTTCGGGCAGGAAGCCAGCGCGCAGCCGCAGTCGGGCCAGCGGCGTGCGAAAATCGTGGCTCAGCGCCGCCAACGCCTCGGTACGGTCCTCGATCAGCCGGACGATCCGGGCCTGCATCGCGTTGAAGGCTTGCGCCGCGTGTCGCACCTCGATCGGCCCATTGGTGGGCAGCGTGGCGGGCCTTGGGTCTCGCCCCACCTTGTCCGCGGCTTCCGCCAAGCGGCGCAGCGGCTCGGTCATCCAGCCGACGATCGCGATGGAGGCGAAAAGGATTCCCAGGGCCATGGCCCCCATGGAAATCCAGTCCGCCGGCAGGGATGGGAAGCGATGGACCGGCGGCCTGGTCGCAACGAAATGCACCCAGCCGTCGCTTGGCGCCTTAACGGCGCCCTGGCTTTCCATGCCGTTGCGCAAGCTGCGCAGTTGCGGACCCAGCCTGGCCGCAAGCTCCGCCGGGGCGAAAACCGCGTCCTCGGCCACGCCCGGCTGCGTGCCGCTGCGCCAATCGAGGACCAGGCCTGGAAGGGATAGACCGCGCACCATGGCCGCACGCTGAAGCTCCGGCGTCTGCGCCGCAATGCTGCCGGCCGCCAGGATGCGGTCGGCCATCCGTGCCTCCAGCGCGTTCACCTCGGCACCGTGCAGCGAGCGCTCATGGATGAACATACTGCCAACATGCAGCAGGCTAAGCCCGCCCACCAGAAGCCACACCGTGCGCCCGGCGAGGCTGTCGGGCCGCAGGAGCCTCCCCAGCCTCATTCGCGCGTCACCGTCGGCACGAAGACGTAGCCGCTGCCACGCACCGTCTTGATGATGGCCGGGCTCGCCTCATCCGGCTCGATCTTGCGGCGCAGACGGCTGACCTGCACATCCACCGCGCGGTCCGAGGCATCCACGCTCATCCGCCGCTTCGCGACCTCCATCAACTGCTCCCGGCTCAGCACGCGCTGGGGGTGCTCCAGGAAGGCCAGCAGCAGATCATGCTCCGCGCCGGAAAGATCAACGATCGCGCCAGCAGGCGAGGTCAATTCGCGCGCCTTGAGGTCCAGGGACCATCCAGCAAAGCGCAGCCGCCGGGCCGCTGCCGCGCTGTCCCCCGGATCCATCATGCTGCGGCGAAGCACCGCGCGCACCCGCGCCACGAATTCGCGCGGCGCGAAGGGCTTGGCTACGTAGTCATCCGCGCCGATCTCCAGGCCCACCACACGGTCCGTCTCATCGGCCCGTGCGGTCAGCATGATGATGGGTACATGGCTCTGCGCGCGTAGGCGACGACAGAGATCGAAGCCCGAGGCGCCGGGCAGCATCACGTCCAGCACGACGAGGTCGGGCGGCGCGGTCGCCTCGGCCATGATCTCGAACATCTCCCGCCCGTCGCGAGCGGTGGAGACGCGAAAGCCCGCCTCGCGCAGCAGCCGGGCCACCAGGGCGCGCATCTCGCCATCATCCTCGACGATGAGGAGATGCGCCTCCGGGTCCAGCAGCCGCTGGTCGCGCTCCTGCGTGGCCATAGGGCTCAGGGGATGGCCGGGAAGCGGACGGAGCGCTGTGGCTGGCCGGGCAGTGTGAGTGTCGCCACGACGCGCAGTCCGCGAGCCGGGATGTCGCCCCGCCCGACCAGGAAGGCATCATCCGCGCCGGCTTCCAGCCGCACCGTCTGCTGGCGCCCCTGTGCCTGAACGACAACGCTGCCGGTGGCGCCGCGGGCGCTGGTCACGCGATCCTGGTCATCCAGGACGTAGATGCGCAGTTCACCGGCCTGAACCACCAGTTCGACATGGCGGCTGCCGACCTCGCCGATCGTCCCGCCATTGGGGCCGGGCGCGTGGCTGTGCGAATGGCCTTGCGCCAAGGCCGCGCCCGGCATGGCCAGAAGGGCGGTGATGATCAGGTTGCGACGATTCATGAGGCTATCCTCCAGGTTTCAAAAGGTTTCGGGAACGGCACCGAGCGGTGCAGTTTCCCGTGCTGCCTCCGCCTCGGCCCGCAGGCGCTCCAGCGCTGGCCGGCCGAAGCGATGGAACAGGATAGGTGTGACAAAGGTGTCGAGCAGCGTGGCGCTGACCAACCCGCCCAGGATGGTGACGGCGACCGGATGCAGGATCTCCTTGCCCGGCGCATCCGCGCCAATCGTCAGCGGGATCAGCGCCAGACCCGCCGCCAGCGCGGTCATCAGCACCGGCGTCAGTCGCTCGGCCGAGCCACGCAGAACCAGCGCGAGGCCCCATTTCTCGCCCTCATGCAGGGCAAGGTTGAGATAATGGCTGATCTTGAGGATGCCGTTTCGCGCTGCGATACCCGTCAACGTGACGAACCCCACCAGAGTCGCCACCGACAGCGGCTGCCCTGAGATCCAGATGGCCAGCACCGCGCCGATCAACGCCAGCGGCACATTCCCCATGATGATGAGCGCGAGCGTGGCCGAGCGATAGCGCGAGTAGAGCACGGTGAAGATCATCGCGAGCGACAGGAGACCCAGCAGCCCGATGGTCTGCATCGCCTCCTCCTGCGCCTGGAAGGTGCCCTCCAGGCTGGTGGAGTAGCCCGGCGGCAGCTCGATGCGCGCGAGCTCAGCCCGGATGCCGGCCACGGCCTGCGCCATGTCCACCTTTCCATCGGTATTGGCCTGCACCACGATCCGACGCCGCGCGCCTTCGCGCAGCACCTGGTTGGGGCCATCGGCGTCCTCGACGCGGGCGAGCATGCGCAGCGGAACGCGACCGCCCGGCGTTTCGATCAGGGCATTGGCCAGGCTGTCGGTGGTGCGGTCCGCGTCGGCCAGTCGCATCACGAGGTCGTAGCGGCGCGAACCTTCGAGAATCTGGCTGACCACAATGCCGCCGGTCAGCGCCTGCATCTTCTCCAGGATCGCCGCGGTGGAGACGCCGTAGAGCGACGCGCGCTCATGGTCGATCGCGATCCGAAGTTGCGGCACGCGCACCTGGCGTTCCAGCTGGAGGTCCACGAGGCCCGGAACACTGGTGGCCAGCCGGGCGCGGATGGTCTCGGCCAGGGCGCGCAGCGTGTCCAGATCGTCGCCGAACACCTTGAGCGCGATCTGCGCCTGCACGCCGGAGAGCATGTGTTCCAGCCGGTGGCTGATCGGTTGGCCGATCGAGACGGAACCGGGAAGCACCGCCAGCCTGTCGCGCAGGTCGCCCAGCACTTCGGCGCGGGAGCGCGCGCTGGGGGCCAGGTCCACGTCAAGCTCGGAGCGGTGCACGCCCTCGGCATGCTCATCCAACTCGGCCCGGCCGGTGCGGCGGCCAACGCCGCGTACCTCGGGCACCTGGCGCACGATGTTCTCCGCCGCCCGCCCTAGCTCGCTCGACTGGTTGAGCGAGATGCCGGGCTGGAAGGTCAGGGAGATCAGCACCGTGCCTTCGTTGAAGGCGGGAAGGAACAACCGCGGCAGGAAGGGCACCGATGCTCCAGCCGCAAGAACGGCCAGGCCGGCGACACCCAGCACGGCACCCCGCCGCGCAAAGGCCCAGCGCAACAGCCGGTCGTTCAGCGCCTTCAGCTTGCGGACCAGCCAGCCCTCATGCTCGCCAAGATTCTTCATCTTCGGCAGCAGGAAATAGCAGAGCACCGGCGTAACGGTGATGGACACCACGAGCGAGGCCAGGATGGCGACGATGTAGGCAATGCCCAGGGGCGCAAACAGCCGCCCCTCGATGCCGGTCAGCGCGAACAGCGGCAGGAACACAATGACGATGATCATGGTGGCGTAGACGATGCCGGAACGGACTTCCATGCTCGCCGCCGCGATCACCTGCAGGATGGGCGCGGGTGTGGCGGCATGGCGGTTCTCGCCCAAGCGCCGGAAGACATTCTCCACATCCACCACCGCGTCATCCACCAGTTCGCCGACGGCGATGGCGATGCCGCCCAGCGTCATCGTGTTGATGGAAATGCCGATCCAGGAGAACACGATCACCGACAGCAGGATCGAAAGCGGGATCGCGGTCAGCGAGATGAAGGTGGTGCGGACATTGAGCAGGAAGGCAAACAGCACGATCGCGACGACCACCGCCGCCTCGGCCAGCACGGTCTGGAGATTGCGAATCGAGGTTTCAATGAAGTTCGCTTGGCGGAACTTCACGCGGTCCCCCCGTACGCCGCGCGGCATGGCCGATTGCAGGTCCGCCAGCGCCGCCTCGACGGCCTGGGTCAGGCGGATGGTATCGGCGCCGGGCTGCTTCTGAATGCCCAGGATCACGGCGTTGCCGCCATCCACGCCCGCATCGCCGCGCCGGAAGCGGGCGCCGAAATCCACCTCGGCCACCTGGCGCAGCAGGATGGCCTGGCCGTCGCGGAAGCCCACCGGGGCGTTGCGCAGATCCTCCAGCGAGGTGGTGCGGCCAAGATTGCGGATCAGGAATTCGCGACCCGCCTGATCGACATAGCCGCCGCCGGCATTGGTGCCGAATTGCCGCAGCGCGGCCTGCAACGCCGCGAAGTCAATGTCGAGGGCGTTGAGCCGATGCAGGTCCGGCATCACGCGGAACTGCCGCACCTCGCCGCCAATCGGGATCACCTGCGAGACGCCGGGGATGGTCAGCAGCCGCGGCCGCATCACCCAATCGGCCAGCGTGCGCAATTCCATGGCGGAGACCGAGCCATCGGCGGGCGCCGTCATCGCGACCAGCATGATCTCGCCCATGATGGAGGAAACCGGCGCCATCATAGGCTGAACCCGCGGCGGCAACTGCCCGGCGATCTGCCCCAGGCGTTCATTCACCTGCTGGCGTGCGCGCCAGATATCGGCGCCCCAGTCGAACTCGACATAGACAATGGACAGGCCGACCGAGGAGACGGAGCGCACGCGGGTGACGCCCGGCAGCCCGTTCACCGCTGTCTCAATCGGGAAGGAGACGAGTTGCTCGGCCTCCTCAGGCGCCATGCCCTCGGCTTCGGTCATCAGCACGACGGTAGGCTTGTTCAAATCGGGAAAGACATCCACCGGCATGCGCGTCAACGTCCAGGCGCCATAGACGGTGACGAGCATGGCCGCGACCAGCACGAACAGCCGATTGCGAAGGGAGAAGGTGACGAGGGTGTTGAACAGCATGGCTCAGCGGACCTGGGCGATGAGATTGGCGCCCTGTGTCACCACCCGCCGACCCGGCTCGATGCCCGCCGTAATGACGACACGCGCGCCATCCAGCGGCAGGACGCGCACGGGCCGCGGCGCGAAACGCTCGGCACCCGTATGCTCGAACACGACGGGCGGGCCTTCGGCGGAGCGCACCACCGCCTCGGCCGGCACGACGATGCCCTGCACGTTGCGCCGGTTGCGTACCAGCACGACCACGGGCGCGCCCACCGCGACATCTTCAGGGGGATTAACCACACGGAAGTTCAACGGCACAGCCTGCTGCCGCACTGTCAGGCCGCGTCCGGCGAACTCTAGCTCCACGCTCCGCCCATCGCCCAGCACCGCGCTGGCGCCGGCGATGTTGTCGAGGCTGGTGCGATCGAAGGCCAGCGCCTCCACCCACAGCCGGGCCGGATCCACGATTTCGAACACGGCCTGGCTGTTGTCCACCAACTGCCCCAGGGCGGCGCGTACCACCGACACCACGCCGGAGACGGGTGCCACCAGTGGCTCCCGGCCCGACAAGGCCGGCTGGATGGCGGCGCGGCGCTGCCGCACGCCGTTGAGTTCAGCCTGCGCCTCAGAGATTTCCCGTTCGGAGACGCTGCCGCGCAGCGCGGTCAGGCGGTTCACCCGGGCGGCCAGGATGGTGATCTGCGAATCCAGCTCGGCGGCATTCTGCACCAACGTGCCACGCTCGGACGCGGTGTAGCTGGGCGTCACGAAGGCCAGTACCTGACCTCGCTCCACCCGTTGGCCCAGGGTGGGCAGACCGCGCTCGCCTGGCTCCAGCCGGCCGGACTGGCTGGGCTGCACCCGACCTGACGCATTGGGGTCAGGCACAAGCGTGCCGACGATCTGCGTGGTGGCCAGCGCGTCGCCCGCCGCGGTCACCTCGGTGCGGATGGTGAGTAGGCGTTGCGACGGCTTGGGCATGAACACTGTGCCATCGTCGTTCCGGCGCGGCGGTTCCGCCACGGTGGTCTGCGCCATGACCGGGAAGGACATCACCAGGGCCACGGCCACGGACGCCGCCACCCGGATGGCCTTGGCTTCAGGCACCGGCAGCGCCGGCGCCAGATCGGCCTCAATCATCGCGGGCAGCGGGCGGGGCGCCGAGAGCCTGCCAATCAAAAGCCCCACGACAAGGAGACCCAGCCCAGCCGCCAGCAGCACCGGCGCCTCACGCAGCGCGTCGAGCCACGTATGTTGCTCCGCCGCGGCGCTGGCTGGCTCGGGGATGTCCAGATGCCCGGTCAGCAGGTCCATCTCCTCGCCAGCGGTGATCGAGAAGATAAGATCTAGCGAACCCGGCTGTGCCAGCCGCGGGTGGCGAAGCAGGAACAGGCCGATGCCCTGCCGCTCGGCCTGGATTTCCTGCCCATCCAAGGTGACGTTGACCCCGCCATCGACCGGGGCATTGCCGGCCCAACGATCCAGATAGATCAACATGACGCCGCCGGGCTGGAGAATACCGACCAGTTCGAAAGCTTCGCTCTCGGCAGCCACGCGCGGCAGCGCAGCGGCCGAAGTCGGCGCTTCGTCGCCATGTCCTTCATGCGCCCCTGCCTGCCCGGCCAGCGCAAACATCAAAAGCGCGGCGAGGAACATCCGTCGAAGGATCACGGCTCGACTCCCAGGATCTGGTTGATGGTGGAGGCCGCACGATCGCGCTCGACCCGGCTTCGCCGCCGCGCCGCGTCGGATTGCGCGAGCTGCGCGCGCACGCGCGCCACCTCGATGAAGGGGACATTGCCGGCACGGAAGGCGGTCTCGATCAATCCGGCCTGCTCGGCCAGCGCGCGGTGCCGCTGCTCGGTCAGCGTGGTCAGCGCTTCGGCATCTTCGCGCTGGGCGCGGGCGCGACGTTCGGCGCTCTCGAAGCTTCGGGCGATGGTGGCCAACTGCGCTTCGGCCGCCGTCGCCTCGGCGCGCGCCATCGCAACGCGCTCCTCAACCTGGGGGGCGTACGCAAAGGGAATCCGGATGCCGATGACAGGCCGGTCCCGCCAAGGCTCGCCAAAAGCATCTCGCTCGCGCCGCCAGCCAGCGAAGACGGTCGGGCTTGCGCGATCGCGCACCTGGGCCAGGCGCTCCTCGGCTCGCGCAAGTTGCAGGCTGGTGTTGGCGAGTGCAGCCTGCGGCAGGTCACGCAGTGCGGCACCGGGTACACCAGTACGCGCAATCGGCTCGGCGGCGCCCGGGGTCGGATCACGCCCCGACAAGGCGCGAAAGGTGAGTGCGGCATCGCGCGCCTGCCCCTCGGCAATCCGAACGGCGCCCTCGGCGTCACGCGCCTCGGCTTGGGCGACGAGCAGATCGGTACGCGGCGCATTGCCCGCCCCCGCCTGCCGGGCCATGTCGCGCTCCAGTGCGCGGGCGGCCACGAGGCGCGCGCGCGCCGCATCACGTTCGGCCAACGCCAGACCCCAGGCCCAGTAGGCGTCCCGCACCTCACCGGCGAGGGTGATGCGCGCCTGTCGCAGCCGCGCCTCCAACTGCTGCTCTTGGGCCGTCACGCTTCCGCGCGCCGCCCGGGATTCGCCTGGCAGCCAGATCGGCGCTTCCACCCCGATTTCGAACTCCTGATAGCCGGTACGCTGCGGGTTGATCTGCGTGCGCCATGAGGGGGCCAAGGTGGGCGCACCGGGGAGCAGCGTTTCGGAACCGCGGCGCCGCGCCGCGATCACATCCCGTTGCGCGGCTAGTGCGCGAATTTCGGCGTTGAGTTCGACGGCTGCGGCAAAGCCGGTTCGCAGGTCAGCGGCAACGGTTGGTGACTGGACACCGAACATCAGCGGTAGTGCGAGTAACAGCCTGCGCATTCCTGCTTTCTCCTTCATAACAAGGAGGTCGCACGGTTTCTGTGTCAGCGGGCTGCAAGGTTGTGACAAAAGATTGCAAGGACGAGTGGCCCTTCTCCATCCAGTAAGGACGCGGGTTACCCCGCGCCCCCCGGACAGATCCGAGCGTGCGCTGCTAACGCACTCGGCTCCCACCTCGGGTGTTTAACCCTGGCGGGCGGAAGCCAACGCGCGGCGATCGGCGCCATGCGCGCCCAGGTCACGTGGCTCTTTTGGCTGCGGCGCCCGAGCGCCCGCTTCCAGCGGTGAACACCAATTCGCGGAATTTTAGCCGAGATATTTTACGGGCACGGGCAACAAGCAAGAGCAGCGCTCGCCATGGCCGCCGTGCTGACCACGAGCATCGAAAGGGCAATAATGGTGTTTTTCATATTCTCTGGCTCCTCAGGGATCGCTTTCTCAGCGGCTTAGAGTTGCATCCGAAGCCCATCATTTCAAGGATGAAGGGCAACGTCTCAAATCTATGAACGGGTCTCGTCATCGCCAGAGAAGGTTGGAATCCGGTTCCCACCGCTGCTCCAGTATCCCCCCGAACAACCATTCACCATGTATCAGACAGCACAGTAAACCGCAGGTTTTCTGGGGTTTTGCCGCGTGGGCTTGAGGGTTGGAGAACGCAACGACCTCCGGAAATCGCTCTCTGGGGCGCCCAAATTCTCCAGAGCTTGAGGGTAGGCCGATTTAACCTTCAAGGCTTAGTTTATTGATTTCATTTCTATTTTTCTCAAAGACACGCCGGCCAGTTGCGCATCGCGACCGGCTACCGTTCGATTCTGGGAGCGCAGAGGCAACGCCCCCACCACGGGCCTTGCGATGATGCGTCGCCTTGGGGACCTCGCCGTGACGCGCCGAAATCGGGCTGCCGTAGCGATCTTCAATTGAGGCGAATCCGTTCTCACAGATCAAGTTTGGCCGTGGTATCCAGCGCGCCGCCTCCCCTCGAACACAAACTATATGAACGAAGAAGATCGTGTCTTCGCCCGCTTCAAAAGCAACAAGCCCGAGGCTTCAGGCCGGCGCGAACAGCTGACGATACCACGTCGCGCCGGGGTTTCGGGCAGCAGGGTCGTAGAGGTTGTGCATGTCCGGTCCACCACAACGATGAAGGACCGGCAACGGGACGTTGGCACGCGCGTTCGCACGACGGCCTGGGACAGCGGGTTTCTCGCAAAGCAGACCGCCCGGGGGCTGTGCCGATCGAGCCGATGGCTCCTGAATCGCCAAAGCCCGTCCGACGAAGCATGACCGCGGAGGATACGGCAGCCGCTGAGATCGGAACGGCGCCCTTGCCCAGCGCTGAGGCGCCTTTCGCCACAACCCACAAGGTCCGCGGGAGCCCTCACCACGAAACGGCCAGTAAGCCGGCAAGGCGCTTCGCTAACCCGTTTGACGCTGGCGACGACGGTGCCAACTGCATGCGCTGCGGCTACGCCATCGAACCGGAGCGAGAGAAACGCGGGGTGATGACCTGTTCTGAATGCGGGTAAGTCCGACAGCCCTCCCAGGAATGTCCAAAGCTGGCCGAACGAGCCTCGACGCTACAAGGCGGCGCCGATCAGCACGAACCGGATCCTGAGCTATGTGGGCGAGCACGCTCTGGGCATACCGAGGAGTTATTGATGCCTCCTGCAGTCGTTACCATCATCTGGCGGCAGCATGACACGCCCCCGCTGCCGTTGCTGGTCGCCTCGGCCTTGCAGCAGGCCGGGCTCGCCGCCGTCACGCTGGGTTACGGTGCCCCTGCCGGACCTGTCACCAGCCGCTGGCAAGCCCATCATCGCCCGCATCGACGGCGTATCCCTCTCGTCCGATTGCAGCCTGCTGGCGCTGCGCGAGGTGACCGACCTCCTGCGGTCCCGGATGTTGATGACCACCGCGGACTGCGAGAACGCTAACTTTTGCGCCGTGAAAGGGCTTGAGTTGCCCATGACGCCGTCATCGTCTCTGATCCTGGTGAGTGACCTCCTGCGCTGAGCTCGAATGGCGTAGCTGCTCCGGTGAGGGGAGACCGCACGGGGCGATCGGAGATAAAGTGCCCTGCGCGCCGCAAAATTCCGAATGGCGCAACCAGACCGCTGTCGTGATCAAGCCGGAAAACTGCAACTTCAGGCGTTCCAAACACTGGTCGCGGATCAACGGGAAGAGTCCCGGTAAGCCGCCCTTCATTACGACGATATCGCGACACGTCGATGCGCGGCTTGACGGAGTATGGCGAGGCTTCCAGTATGAGGAAGGTCAGGAGCGTTAACCCTTGGCCAGAGGTGATATTGCCGCTCCGACGCGCGTCACGGATAGGGAGCGGCGCACAAAGCTCTGCGGATTGGTGGGATTAGTGATGCTTGTTCAAGCCGGGGCAGGCCTCTTCGCCCTCTGGTGCAGCCACCCTGCCGAGTCCGAGAGCCGCGCGCGCCTGAGCGCCCTCACCGCCTCGCTGGATGCGATGCGGAACATCCAGGCGAGCTTCGGCGCTCAGGTCCAGGAATGGAAAAACATCCATCTGCGCGACCGCGACCCGACGCTTTCAGCGCGACATCGCGCCGGCTTCCAAGCAGCCGCCGGGCAGGTACAGACCGAACTCGGGCGGGCCTCCCGAACGCATGACCTCGCCGCCGGGCCCACTCCTGTAGTCCAAGGCGCCCATGCCGCTCTGTTGGAACGCTACGGCCAGGTCATCGCAAACGCCGATCTGACGACGCTCGCCGGACAAGCTGCAGCGGACGTCGCGATCCGCGGGGCGGACCGCGCACTCCAGGTCAAGTTCGACGAATTGGCCGACGCCCTGGCGGAGGCGCATCGCAACGAGGCGACGCAGGCTGCCGAGGCGGCGGAACGCCGATATGGCGAATTGCGCCTCATTCTCTTCATCTGCGCTGGCCTCGGACTGCTGGCGACCGTCTCCCTGCTAACGATCGCGCTGCGACGTCCCTGATGGATATGCTAGCTGGCCTTTTCGGGGGCCTTGGCCTCTTCTTCCTGGGCGTGAAGGGCCTATCCGGCCAACTCGCCGCCATGGCCGGCGGGCGGATGCGCGAGGCGATGGCCAAGGGCACCCGCGGCCCTGGCCAGGCCGCATTCCTCGGTCTCATGCTGGGTTTCTTTACCCAAAGCAGCAATGCCGTGACCTTCATCACCGCCTCGATGCGCGCCGCCGGTATGATCCCGCCGCGTCGAGTCCTCCCTCTGCTCGCCTGGGCCAATGTCGGGACCGCGGGCCTCGTGTTGTTGGCAACGCTCGATCTGCGCGCCGCTGCCCTATGGCTACTCGGGCTCACCGGCTTCGCCGGCTACTTCGCGGCGGATGGCGGAGGGCGCTGGCGCCCACTCCTGGCGGCCCTGACCGGACTTGGGTGCATGCTGCTGGGCCTCGGCCTGATTAAGGCGAGCGCCGCGCCGCTGCGCGACATGGAGATCATCCGCACCGTGCTCGCCTTCGGGGGTGACGCCTGGCTGCTACCTTTCCTGGTCGGCGCATTGGTGACGCTGATTGCGCAATCCTCCTCCACCGTCTCGATCCTCGCCATCACGCTGAAGGCGGCAGGGCTGCTGAGCTTCGACCAGGCGGTAGCGACCATCTACGGCGCCTCACTCGGCTCGGGTCTCGCAGTGCTGCTTCTGGCGGGCGGGCTCGAGGGTACGGCGCGGCAGCCGGTACTATGGCAGGCGGCGCTGCGGGCGGCGGGAGCGGGGCTCTTCCTGCTGATGCTTGAACTCGAGCGCAGCTTCGACATTCCGCTGGTGCTATGGGGCGTTGGGCAGTTGACGCGCGAGTTAGACACCCAGCTCGCCCTCGTCTTCTTACTGCTGCAGTTGATCACGGCGTTACTGATTGCGCCTTTCCACAAACCACTGGAAAGACTCCTGGAACGGTGGTCGCCGACCAGCGAGGGCGAGATACAGTCGCGCCCTCGCTATTTGTATCCGCAGGCGCTGGAGGACGCACCCTCCGCTCTGGCATTGGTGGTTGCCGAGGAGCGCCGGCTGGCGGAGCGATTGCCGCATCTGCTTGATCCCGTGCGCGAAGATACCGAGGGCGGAACCCCAGTTAGCACCGCCGCGATGGCCGCGCTGGAGGCGCAGATCGCGCGCTTCATCGCAGCGCTCCTGGCGCGCGAGATGCCGGCTGAGGCGCTGCACGATGCGGTTCGACTCCAGGCGCGCCTCGGACTGCTGACGGCGCTGCGCGAGACGGTGGGTGAATACGTTGCCACAGCACAGGGCCTGGTGGAGGAAGGCATGGCGGGGCCAGTCTCGGCCATGGCGGAGTCGCTGCACCTCTTGCTCGAGGAACTGCGGGAGATCGGCGACGAGGCTGCCGCCGACTGGCTGGCCGAACTCGCCTCCGACCGCGGCGAAATGATGCAGCGGCTCCGCAGGCAGATGGCGGGCGCCGCGCAGGAACGCTTCTTCGCGCTGACCGGGCTTTTCGAGCGCGCGGTCTGGCTGATCCGCCGACTTGCCCTGCTGGAGACCGCCTCGGCCTGAGTTCGGGGCGTATCGCCACTTTCGGTTTGGGCAGCCAGGGTAAGCAGGTTTCCGCTCTGGATCGCGCAGCCCGTCGGGACGCCATGAAGCCTCGCGAAAACCGGCGAGAGACCATCCCTACCGAGTTGTACCTCAGCCGCCCGGCAACCAGGCTATCCCCTTATACCAACCGCACTATGTCTTGACCCTTTCGATCCAATCCAGATTGGTCAGAGATCGGATGCGTCCTGTCTCTTCGAGGAGGCGGTTCCAGGCTTCGCAGCAGGCATCGACGATGGCGCGGGTGCCGGTGAACAGCCGCCCCGAGAGATAGCGATCCCGCAGGTACTGCCAGACCCTCTCGATCGCATTCAGCTCGGGGCTGTAGGGCGGCAGGTTCAGCAGGCTGATGTTCGGCGCCACGCGGATATCGCCGGACGTGTGCCAGCCCGCATTGTCGATCAGCATCACCGCGTGGGTGCCGGGCGGCAGTTGGGCTGCGACCTCCTCCAGCAGGAGGTTCAGGGCCGCGCCGGTATCACGCGCGGGACAGACCGCGCCAAAGATGTAGGCGGAGCGGTAGCGCTGGTCCTTCACCATCCGTGGCCGCATGCCGCGTTGATACCAGCGGCGCACCATGCGGCCCTTCTGGCCTACTCGGGCCTCATCCTTGAACCAGACCTCGAAGCGCTCGGCGTGCGGGTGCTCGGCGACGATCTGGGCGAAGGCGGCCGGGAAGCCCTTTTTTTGAAGCGCTCCTGCGCCGCAGGATCGGTCTCGGCGTGCCGAGGTCGTGGCGTCTGCCAGGACAGGTCCAGGCTGCGCATCAACCGCGCCATCCCAGTTTCGGCGTAGCTGACGCCAAACCGTTCCCGTACGATCCGGCAGAGATCGATCAGCCGCCAAGTGGAGACGCCCTCCACTTCCGGATCCGGCCCCGCCAGCACGATGGCCTTGAGCGATGCCTGCTGCCCCTCCGTCAGGCGGCAGGGGCGGCCAGATCCCCAATGGTCCGACAGCGCAGCGGGGCCCGCCCGATTGTAGCGGATCACCCAGTCCCGCAGCGTCTGACGGTCCATCCCGGCCAGCCGAGCCGCCGCCTCGCGGCTCAGCCCGTCCAGTGCCCCGGCGATCGCCAACAGGCGCCGCGCCACGCGTGTGTCCTTCTCCGACCGGGCCAGGCGACGCAAATCCTGCGGCGCCATATCGTCCCTGATCCAAAGCCCAGCCATGTCCCGCTCCACGCAGCCATGCTCAGCGATGAATCACGCCTCGCCGCGTCGGAGCAACACAAGAGTCAGAACTTCACGCGCTCGGTATCATTGGTGGTGGCGGCAATGATCGTTTGACGGGCGGCG
>JAIYCD010000297.1 GCA_027488195.1 Acetobacteraceae bacterium
GGGCGATCGCCCAGGCGATGGAGCGGTCATTGGCCACGCCCATGATCAGGCCGCGGCGTCCCTGCATGAGGGTTCCCGTGGGCAGGGCGGGGGCAGAATCGTCCTTCATGGGGTTCCGTGATCCGGTTGGAGGGGCCAGATGGTGGTCGCACATGCCCCAGCACCGGGCAAGGCCCCACAGGATACACGCATGACCGAAGACCCCTATGCCCTCTTCGCCGAATGGCTGGCCGAAGCCACGCGCACCGAGCCCAATGACCCCAACGCCATGTGCCTGGCCACCGCCACGCCCGAGGGCCGGCCTTCGGCGCGCATGGTGCTGCTCAAAGGGCATGATGCGCGGGGCTTCGTCTTCTACACCAACCTCGAATCCCGCAAGGGCGGCGAGCTTGCCGCCAATCCCTTCGCCGCCCTCTGCTTCCACTGGAAGACGCTGACCCGCAGCGTGCGCGTCGAGGGCCGGATCGAGTCGGTGACGGCGGAGGAGGCCGATTCCTATTACGCCTCGCGCTCGCGCGGGTCGCGCATCGGCGCCTGGGCCTCGCGCCAGTCGCGCCAGTTGGAAGGCCGCTGGGCGCTGGAGAAGGCGGTCGCCGAATACACAGTGAAGTTCGGCATGGGCGAGATCCCGCGCCCCGCCTTCTGGTCCGGCTTCCGCCTCCTGCCCGAGCGCATCGAGTTCTGGCGCGACATGCCCTTCCGCCTGCATGAACGCCGCGTCTTCGTCGCTGACGGCACCGGTTGGCGCACCGAAGCGCTCTATCCCTGATGGCGATTCCCGACTGCCAGGAAGAGGCCGCCGCCTTCCTGCGGAACCTCGTGGCCGCGGCCCCGGTGGAGACGCATATCTCCGCCGTCTTCCTGGGCGAACGGGAGGCCTTCAAGCTCAAGAAGGCGGTGGATTTCGGCTTCCTCAACTTCACGACGCTGGCCGAGCGCGAGCGGCTCACCAAGTTCGAGCACGCGCTGAACGCGCCCCACGCTCCGGGCCTCTATCTCGGCGCGGAGCCGCTGACGCGCGGTCCGGATGGCGCGCTGCGCCTGGGCGGCGAGGGCGAACCCGTCGAATGGGTCCTGCGCATGACGCGCCTGCCGCCCGGGGCCTTCTTCGGCGGCCCCCTGCCCCCGGATCTGCTCGACCCGCTGGCCGATGCCGTGGTGGCGCTGCACGCGGCCGCCCCGCGCCGCGAGGGGGACGGCCGCATGGTCCGGGTCATCACCGGCAACCGCGAGGCGGCCCTCTCGGCCGGTCTGCCCCAGGCGGCGGTCGCGGCCTGGACGGCTGAAGCGCTGGCCGCGGAAGAACGCCTCGCGCCCTGGCTCGCCGAGCGCGCCGCAGCGGGCTTCCTGCGCCGCTGCCATGGCGACCTGCACCTGGGGAACATCTGTCTGATCGAGGGCCGCCCCACCCCCTTCGACGCGCTGGAATTCGATGAGGCGCTGGCCACCATCGATGTCGGCTACGACCTCGCCTTCCTGCTGATGGACCTCGACCGGCGCGACAGCCGCGAAGCCGCGAACCGTGTGATGAACCGCTACCTCGCCCGCACCGGCGACGTGGCGCTGCTGCGCGGCATGCCGCTCTGGCTCTCGCTGCGCGCGCTGATCCGCGCGCATGTCGCGGCGCGTTCGGGCCAGGATGGCATGCCGCTGCTGGCTGCCGCGCGGGCCTACCTGGCGCCCGCACCCGCGCGCCTCGCGGCCGTCGGCGGCTTGCAGGGCACGGGCAAGTCGCATCTCGCGCGGCGCCTGGCACCCGATCTCGGCGCCGCCCCTGGCGCGCTCATCCTGCGCAGCGACGAGATCCGCAAACGCCAGGCCGGCGTGCCCCCCGAGACGCGGCTGCCGGCCGAAGCCTACAACGCGGAGGCCAGCGCCGCCGTCTTCGCCGCCCTGAATGCACAGGCCGCCGAGGCGCTGGCCGCCGGCCATTCCGTCATCGCCGACGCCGTCTTCCAGCGCGCGGCGGAACGCGACGCGCTCGCCGCCCTCGGGCATGGCTTCACCGGCTTCTGGCTGGAGGCGCCTCTCGATTTTCTCCAGGCGCGGATCGCGGCGCGGCAGGGCGATGCCTCGGACGCGACGGCGGAAGTCCTCGCCGCAACGGCCAGGCGGGATGCGGGCGAGATCGCCTGGAACCGCCTCGACGCGACCGCCGCGCCCGAGGACATGGCCCGCAAGTTACTGGACTTGCCCCCGCAGCCTTGGCCATAAGGTTGCCGTAACAACCGGTTGAGGGATCACGACCATGGCCTATCGCCGCCTGCTGCTGCCGATGACCGGAACCGCCGCGGGGGAAGCCGCACTCGCCACCGCACTCATGGTGGCGCGCATCTGGGGTGCGCATGTGCATTGCCTGCATGTGCGCGTGGATGCGCGCGATGTGGCGCCGCTCGCCGGCGAAGGCCTCTCGGGCGCCATGATCGAGGAGATGATGGCCGCCACCGAGCGCGAAAGCGGCGATCGCGCCGGCCGCGTCCGCGCCCTGTTCGAGCGTTTCGCCGCGGCGGCCGGTGACGTCACCATCGCCAACTCCGCCGAGACCGCGCTGAAATCGGGCGGCCCCACCCTCTCCTTCGAATCCATCGCGGGGCGCGAGGAGGACATCGTCGCCCAGCAATCGCGCCTCTACGACATGGCGGTGGTGCCGCACCCCGAGGGGGGAGAGGATGTCTCGAGCTCGGATGCGCTGCACGCCGTGCTCTTCGATTCCGGCCGGCCGGTGCTGATCGCGCCGCGCGTCGCACCGGCCACCATCGGCACGCGCACCTGCTGCGCCTGGAACGGCACGGCCGAGAGTGCCGCCGCCATGGCCGCCGCCCTGCCCTGGCTGCACCGCGCCGATGCGCGCCGCATCCTCTACGCCGATGACTACCAGCGGCGCGGGCCGAAGGTGGAGGGCATCCTCGCCTATCTGCACTGGCACGAGATCCAGGCCGAGGCGATGCAGTTCAAGCCCGTCACCAAGGATGTCGGCGCGGGGCTGCTGGGCGCGGTGCGCGACTTCGAGGCCGACCTGCTCTGCATGGGCGCCTACAGCCATTCGCGCCTGCGCCAGCTCATCCTGGGCGGTGTCACGCGGCACGTGCTGGAAAACGCGGATGTGCCCGTCCTGATGTGCCGCTGACGACACGGTCATCACGGGCCTGAATGACGCCGATCATGGGGCATGAGTGGCAATCCCCCGCCAGGCCCCCTATCTCCGCGCCATCGCAGCCACAAACCGGCGCGTCGGGACCACGACCATGATCGACATCCGCCCCTTCAACTCCCTCGGCCACGCCAATTTCGGCTGGCTGAACGCCCGCCACCACTTCTCCTTCGGCCACTACAATGACGCGGCCCGCATGGGCTGGGGCCGCCTGCGCGTCTGGAATGACGACGAGATCGCCGCCGGCACGGGCTTCGATCCGCACCCGCACCGCGACATGGAGATCATCACCTATGTCCGCGAGGGCGCCATCACCCACCGCGACAACATGGGCAATGAGGGCCGGACCGAGGCGGGCGACGTGCAGATCATGTCGGCCGGCACGGGCGTGGTGCACAGCGAATACAACCTCGAGCCCACGACCACGAAGATCTTCCAGATCTGGATCCTGCCGGATGTGCGTGGCGCCAGGCCCAATTGGGGCGCCAAGGCCTTCCCCAAGGCCGGACGGGACGCAAAGTTCGAGGTGCTGGCCGGCGGCCGCGAGGGGGATGTGGAGGCGGGCGCCCTGCCCATCAACGCCGATGCGGCGGTGATGGCGACCACGCTCGCCAAGGGGCAGGAGCTGAAGCTGACGCTGGCCCCCGGCCGCGCCGCCTATCTGGTCCCGGCCCGCGGCAGCGCCACGGTGAACGGCCAGAAGCTCGGCGAGCGGGATGGCGCGGCCATCGAGGGCGAGCGCGAGGTCACCATCGTCGCGAATGACGAGGCGGAGCTGGTGCTGGTCGAAGTCGCGGCCTGACGCAAGCGGAGCAGGGCTCAGCCCTGCTCCAGCTCGCTGTCCCAATAGAGGTAGTCGCGCCAGCTTTCATGCAGGTGGTTGGGCGGGAAGCTCCGCCCGTTTTCCTGCAGCTCCCAGCTGGTGGGCTGGCGCGGCACCTGGCGGGGCAGCATGTGGCACTCCTTCGGCAATGCGCTGCCCTTGCGCAGATTGCAGGGCCCGCAGGCCGCGACCACGTTTTCCCAGCTGGTCTTCCCCCCGCGCGAGCGGGGGATCACATGGTCGAAGGTCAGCTCATGCGCGGGCAGGCCATCGCCACAGTATTGGCATTCGAAGCGGTCGCGCAGGAAGACGTTGAAGCGCGTGAAGGCCGGCCGCCGGGCCGCCGGGATGTATTCGCGCAGCGCGATCACCGAAGGAAGGCGCAGCGCGAAGGAGGGTGAATGCACCTCCGTCTCGTACTCGCTGAGAACCGAGACCCGGTCCAGCACCACGGCCTTCACCGCGTCCTGCCAGGACCAGACCGAAAGCGGGAAATAGGAGAGCGGGCGAAAATCAGCGTTCAGCACCAGAGCAGGAAAGCCGCCCGGGCCGGTGATCTGAGGGATGAGACTGCCGTCGGGCAAACCAGGCTCCTCTCACTGCCAAGCTGGCGGAGATCAACCTATCCCGGGTGCGGCCAAGCTCCCGGATTCGGTGCGCCGCCAACAACTGGGACGAATGCATGGCACCCCTGCTGCATTGCCGCAAGACAGGAATGGCGGCTTTCATGCCGTCGTCACACGATGCACCTCATGCCCTTCGCCCTCCCGCCCGGCTGCGTCACGCGCTTCGCGCCCTCGCCCACGGGGCTGCTGCACCTCGGCCACGCGCATTCGGCGCTGTTCGCGGCCCGCGCGGCGGAGCAGGCTGGCGGCCGCTTCCTGCTGCGGATCGAGGACATCGACGCCACGCGCTGCCGGCCGGAATTCACCGCCGCGATCGTGGAAGACCTCGCCTGGCTCGGCCTCGCCTGGGAGGAGCCGGTGCGGGTGCAATCCACCCGCATGGCCGCCTATGGCGCAAGGCTTGACGCGCTGCGGCGGCGTGGCCTGCTCTATCCCTGCTTCTGCACGCGCGGCGACATCGCCGCCGCCATCGCCGCCGCCCATGGCCCCGCCGCGATCTATCCCGGCACCTGCCGCCGCATCCCCCAGGCCGAGGCTGAGGCGCGCATCGCGGAGGGCCGCCCCTATGCGTTGCGCCTCGACGTTGCTCGCGCTTTGGCCGAGACCGGGCCGCTCCGCTTCACCGACCTGATCCACGGCCCCCGCCGCTGCACGCCAGAGGCGCAGGGCGATGTGGTGCTGGCCCGGAAGGACATCCCCGCCTCCTACCACCTCTGTGTCACCCAGGATGACGCCGAGCAGGGTGTGACGGTCGTCACGCGCGGCGAGGACCTGCTGGAAGCGACCGACATCCACCGTCTGCTCCAGGCGCTGATGGGCTGGCCCGCGCCGCCCTACGCCCATCACCCCCTGA